>NZ_JBQQBV010000012.1:0-240046 GCF_052246355.1 Streptomyces sp. 3N207
GGGGTGGAGGGGCCGAACCCCCCGCTGTTGTACGGCCCCGGCTGCCCCTGCGGCTGGTAAGGCGTCTGCACCCCGCCGTGCTGCGGCTGGGAGTTCGCGTCGACCGGCGGGAAGACGGCCTGTCCGACGCCCGCGCCGCTGTTGGCGGGCGGGCCGCCGCTGATGATGATCGGCGAGGCGCCGGAGGCGACGCCGGAACCGCCTATGCGGTTGCACTCGTCGTGCATCGCCTCGGCGGACGGGAAGCGCTCGTTGGGGTTCTTCTTCAGCGTGCGGGCGACCATCGCGTCCACCGCCGGGGGGATGGACTGGTTGATGGAGGAGGGCGACGGCGGCTCCTCCTGGACGTGCGCGTAGGCGATGGCCAGCGGCGAGTCGGCGTCGAACGGCAGCCGCCCGGTGAGCAGCTCGAAGAGCATGATGCCGACCGAGTACAGGTCGGAGCGGGCGTCCACCCCGCGGCCGAGGGCCTGTTCCGGCGAGAGGTACTGCGGGGTGCCGACGACCATGCCGGTCTGTGTCATGGATGTCACACCGGACTGCATGGCGCGCGCGATGCCGAAGTCCATGACTTTGACCACACCGCGCTTGGTGAGCATCACGTTCCCGGGCTTGATGTCCCGGTGTACGAGGCCCATCTCGTGGCTGACCTCGAGGGCAGCCAGTACGTCGCCGGTGATCTTCAGCGCCTTCTCGGCGGGCATCGCGCCGAACTGGGCGATGTCCTCGTCCAGGACCGTGCGCAGCGGCTTGCCCTCGACGTACTCCATGACGATGTACGGCACCATCGCGCCGTCGATCTCGTCCTCGCCGGAGTCGAAGACCGAGACGATGTTGGTGTGCGTCAGCTTCGCGACGGACTGCGCCTCGCGGCGGAACCGTTCGCGGAAGGACTGTTCCCGGCCGAGTTCGGTGTGCAGTGTCTTGACCGCGACCTGGCGGTCAAGCACGGAGTCGTAGGCGAGATAGACCGAAGCCATCCCGCCGGCGCCCAGCAGTGAACGGAGCTGGAAACGCCCGCCGCCGACCATGCGGCCCAAGTAGTTGCCGGCCGCCTGTGCGCCGTCGTCGCTCATCTGACTGCTTCCCCCTCGGCGGCGCTGCCCCCGTGCAGGTACGTTGAGTGATCCTTGACCCTGATACTGGCCCAAGTTTGCCCGGGGGCTCGGTCACGTCAAGTTCGTTGCCCGTTCCGTGACCGAATGCGCATACGCCCTTCGCGAGCGGCGCCCCGGACGGTCCCACGAGCGTAGAGGGTGCGTTCGCGCAGGTGTGCGCTGGGTCGGTGGGACCGACTTGCGGGGTGGCGTCTCAGCTTGTTGGATGACCACTCCTTGGCTTCGGTATTCCGTCCCACCCATTCCACACCCCGCGTGCCTGTAGCCTCCTTGTGGGGAGTATCCACCGCGCGCAAGCCCGCGGATTCGAATCAACGGCGAGGACTGATGGCACAGACGCAAGCCGCCGGGGGCCCTTCGGACCCCGACGCGACGGGCGGCGGCTCCCTGCCCGATTCGCCGGAATTGTGGGGCAACAACGGCCTGGTCGGCGACGGCAGATACCGCCTGACACACCGCCTCGGCCGTGGTGGCATGGCCGAGGTCTTCGGCGCCGAGGACCTGCGCCTCGGCCGTACGGTCGCGGTCAAGCTGCTGCGCTCGGACCTGGCCGAGGACCCCATCTCCAAGGCGCGCTTCACGCGCGAGGCCCAGTCCGTCGCGGGCCTCAACCACCACTCCGTGGTCGCGGTCTACGACTCCGGCGAGGAGTTCATCGGCGGCAATGTCACGCCGTACATCGTGATGGAGCTCGTCGAGGGCAGCACGATCCGCGATCTGCTGCTGAACGCCGACGCGCCGCCGGCGGACCAGGCGTTGATCATCGTCTCCGGGGTGCTGGACGCGCTGGCCTACAGCCACCAACACGGCATCGTGCACCGCGACATCAAGCCCGCGAACGTGATCATCACGCGGGACGGCGCGGTCAAGGTGATGGACTTCGGTATCGCCCGCGCCCTGCACGGCGCGTCCAACACCATGACCCAGACCGGCATGGTGATGGGCACCCCGCAGTACCTCTCCCCCGAGCAGGCGCTCGGCAAGACCGTCGACACCCGCTCCGACCTGTATGCCACCGGCTGTCTGCTGTACGAGCTGCTGACGCGCCGTCCGCCGTTCACGGGTGAGACGCCGCTGTCGGTCGTCTACCAGCACGTCCAGGACGTTCCGGTGCCGCCGTCCGAGGTCTCGGACGGCGCGCCGCCGGAGCTGGACGGCCTGGTGATGCGGGCGTTGGCCAAGGATCCGGACGACCGGTTCCAGACGGCCGAGGAGATGCGCGGGCTGACGCAGTACGGGCTGCAGATGCTGCACGAACAGGGCAGCCACACCGGCGGCCTGTGGAACACCGGCCCGACGGCGCACCTCGGGGCCTCCACCCCGGCCATGGGTGTCCCGGGCGCCGGCGCGCGCCCGCACCCCTCGCACTCCGACACCTCCCAGATGGGCGCCCCGCTGCTGGCGGGCCCCCGGGACGACGACGGCGGCTTCGACGGCGGTTCCCGGCGTGGGCGGGGGCGCGGCAGCGGCGGTGGCGGCAAGGGCGTCCGGTTCACGCTGTTCGCCCTCCTGGCGTTGATCGCCATAGCGGGCGGCATCATCTTCGCCCTCAACGCCAACAACGACCCGGGCAACAAGCCGAACAACGTCAAGCCGAGCACCTCCCACTCGAAGTCCCACAAGCCCTCCAAGAAGCCGTCTCCCTCCCCGACGGAGAACGACGACGACCAGCCGGGCACCTCGGAGGGCACCGGTGAGGCGACCCCGAGCGGCCAGCCGTCCGAGCCGACGCCGTCCCAGACCGGCGACCCGAGTCAGACGCAGCCCTCCCAGACCGGTGACCCGAGTGAGACGGGCAGCGCCGACGGTGGTTCGGGCAACGGCGGTGGCGGCGGCAAGCCGACCAAGACCACGACGCCGACCCCCACCGAGGGCGGCGACACCCAGGGCAGCGACGCGGGGTCGGCCGACTCGGGCGCCGTCGCCGGCACGGAGGAGTAACCCCTCGGGGCCGCGGTCTCCTGGGGCGAAGCCTTCGTGACTGCCTCGTGGCTGTCTGCGCGACTGCCTTCGCGACTGCCTTCGCGACTGCCTCGTGACTGTCTGCGCGACTGCCTCTGCGACTGTCTTCGTGACTGCCTTCGGACTCCGGGGACAGCCGCCTGAAGCACCCTCGTAAGCCGTCCCAGGCCCTCCGCGGCGGGCCGTGCCGTCAGCCGCGCGTTGACCCGTTGTCCACACCCGGTTGACGAGGCGGCGCCGAGCCCTCGCGGACCTCTACGATGCGGCCGTGCAGCCGTCTACGCCCGCCCTCACGGAGGGCACGCTCCACTCTCTGTTGCGGCAGTACGACGGTGCCGGGGAGCCCCTCTCGTGCACGCCGGTCTCGCACGGACTGCTCAACCGCGGCTACCGGCTGACGACCACGCGCGGCTGCTACTTCCTCAAACACCACCTCGACGGCCGGGCCTCCCTCGGCCGGATCGAACGCCAGCACAGGGCGACCGCCCGGCTGGGGACGGTGGGACTGCCCGTCGTACCGGTGGTGGCGGGGGCCGACGGCCGTACCGTCATCGTTGCCGAGGGACGGTGCTTCGCGCTGCACCCGTGGATCGAGGGCACCCACCGGCACGGCAGCGAGCTGACCGCGGGGCAGTCCCAGGAGCTGGGCGCCCTGCTGGGGCGGGTCCACGTCCGGCTGGCCCGGGTGATACGCGAGGCGCGGCCGGAGCAGCCCGACCACGAGAGCGGCCCCGATCCCGGCCACGAGGGCGATCACGAGAGCGGCCACGAGCTCGGCCACGAGCCCGGCCACGAGAGCGCCGACCCGGCTGCGACGTACGACATGATCGGCGCGCTGCTGGAGCGGATCAGGGCCCGCCGCAACCGGGACAGCTTCGACGAGCTGGCCGAGCACCGGCTCACCGAGCGCCGTGAGCTGCTGCGCCGGTACGCGGGGGAGCGGCCCGGTGCGGTTCCGGTGCGGTTCACCGGCTGGGTGCACGGGGACTTCCACCCGCTGAATCTGCTGTACGCGCCCGCGGGCCGCAGCCCCCGGCCGGTGGCGATCCTGGACTGGGACCGGCTGGGGGTGCAGCCACGGGCCGAGGAGGCGGTGCGCGGCGCGGCGATCTTCTTCCTGCGCCCCGGCGGCACGCTCGACCTGCGCAAGGTGCGGGCCTTCGCCCGCGCGTACCGGGGTGGTGCGGGCGCTTCCCGTGAGGAGCTGGCCGCCGCCGTGCACCGGGTGTGGTGGGAGCGGCTGAACGACTTCTGGATGCTGCGCTGGCGCTATCAGCTGCGCGATGCACGGGCCGATCCGCAGTTCCCCGCTGCGGCGTCGCTGGTCGTGTGGTGGAGCGGCCACTACGAGGCAGTACGCTCCGCCTTCTGCGACTGAGCCGAGCGTGGTCGCTGCGGGCGCACCGTTGCGCCGGAAAGAGCGTTCCGCCGCTCGTGATCGTCGGCCAGACATATCCGGATCGGTATATTTTCGGGCGCCTGCTCGGTCTCACATACTGATCCGCCCTTCACTCTTCCCGGGCTCCCGCACCCCGGGTTACCGTGCGGGTGTCCGCGGCTCGCGAGGCCGTGACCAGTGATGTCCCGACTTCTCGCACAACTGCTTGGATTTCCTCGTTCTTACTTGGATATCCGAGCAAAGTTGCAGGTCAGGGCCGCCTCGTGCGTCTATGGAGTTGCCAGCCATGGCTGGGGCGTCCCGACCGGGGTCGGGACAGCGGGCCGCGACCGGGACAGCAGTCACCACCCGGTGCCGATCGCGACGCTCCCACCCCGTGCGCCGCACGGGACCGGGCGAGCCTCCCCCCGCCAGTGGGCGGGGGAGCCCCAGGTCACCGGCAATCCCGGCGGCCGGACAGACGGAGGAGCACACGTGACCGTGGAGAGCACTGCAGCGCGGAGCACCGCGCGCCGCAGCGGCACCGGAGGAAAGCGCGCCACCCAGGCCGCCCGTAACGGCAAGGCCGCCGGGAACGGCACGGCGGAGGCCCCCGAGGGTGCAGCCGCCTCTGGTACCTCCCGACCGGAGGCTGGGGGAAAACCCCGGAAGACCGCGACGAAGAGCTCGGCGAAGACCCCGGCAAAGACCCCGGCAAAGAGCGCCCGGAAGCCCGCGGCCAAGAGCACCGCGAAGGCCGCCCCTAAGGCCGCCCCGAACGCCCCCGCGAAGAGCAAGGCCCCGGCAAAGAGCAAGGCCGCCGCGAAGACCCCGGCGAAGCCCCGTACCCGCGCAGGCTCCCGGGCCCGTGCGGGCGGTTCCGGGCAGTCCGAGCCGGAACTGGTCCAGCTGCTGACGCCAGAGGGCGAGCGCGTCAGCCACCCGGAGTACGACGTCGATCTGAGCGCCGAGGAGATCCAGGGCCTCTACCGCGACATGGTGCTGACCCGGCGCTTCGACGCCGAGGCCACCTCGCTCCAGCGGCAGGGCGAGCTGGGGCTGTGGGCCTCGCTGCTCGGCCAGGAGGCGGCGCAGATCGGCTCCGGCCGCGCGCTGCGCCCGGACGACTACGTCTTCCCCACGTACCGCGAGCACGGTGTCGCCTGGTGCCGCGACGTGGACCCGACGATGCTGCTGGGCATGTTCCGCGGGGTGAACAACGGCGGCTGGGACCCCAACAGCAACAACTTCCACCTCTACACGATCGTGATCGGCTCCCAGGTGCTGCACGCCACCGGGTACGCGATGGGCGTGGCCAAGGACGGCGCCGACTCGGCGGTGATCGCCTACTTCGGTGACGGTGCCTCCAGCCAGGGCGACGTCGCCGAGGCGTTCACGTTCTCGGCCGTCTACAACGCGCCGGTCGTCTTCTTCTGCCAGAACAACCAGTGGGCGATCTCCGAGCCCACCGAGCGCCAGTCCCGGGTGCCGATCTTCCAGCGCGCCCAGGGCTTCGGCTTCCCCGGCGTCCGGGTGGACGGCAACGACGTGCTGGCCTGCCTCGCGGTGACCAAGGCCGCCGTCGAGCGGGCCCGCGCGGGCGAGGGCCCGATGCTGATCGAGGCGTTCACCTACCGGATGGGCGCCCACACCACCTCCGACGACCCCACGCGCTACCGCACCGACGAGGAGCGCTCGGCCTGGGAGGCCAAGGACCCGATCCGGCGGCTCCGCAGCTATCTGGAGAACGCGAACCTGGCCGACGACGCCTTCTTCGCCCGTATCGACGAGGAGAGCGAGGCGATGGGGCAGCACGTGCGTGAGGCGATCCGTACGATGCCCGACCCCGACACCATGGCGATCTTCGAGAACGTCTACGCGGACGGACACGCGCTGGTCGACGAGGAGCGCGCCCAGTTCGCCACGTATCTCGCCTCGTTCGCCGACTCCGACTCGCACGAGGAGGGCCGCTGATGGCCGCCACCGGCACGGCCCCCGCGACGGCCGTCCAGAAGCTTCCCGTCGCCAAGGCGATCAACCTCTCGCTGCGTACGGCGATGGAGAACGACCCCAAGGTCCTGATCATGGGCGAGGACGTCGGCAAGCTCGGCGGCGTCTTCCGGGTCACCGACGGCCTGCAGAAGGACTTCGGTGAGGACCGCGTCATCGACACCCCGCTCGCCGAGTCCGGCATCGTCGGTACGGCGATCGGGCTGGCGCTGCGCGGCTACCGTCCGGTCGTCGAGATCCAGTTCGACGGCTTCGTCTTCCCCGCCTACGACCAGATCGTCACCCAGCTCGCCAAGATGCACGCGCGGGCCCTCGGCAAGATCAAGCTGCCGGTCGTCATCCGTATCCCCTACGGCGGTGGCATCGGCGCCGTCGAGCACCACAGCGAGTCCCCGGAAGCGCTGTTCGCGCACGTCGCGGGGCTCAAGTGTGTCTCGCCCTCGAATGCGGCGGACGCCTACTGGATGATGCAGCAGGCCATCGAGAGCGACGATCCGGTGATCTTCTTCGAGCCGAAGCGGCGCTACTGGGACAAGGGCGAGGTCGATCCCTCCGCCATCCCGGCCCCGCTGCACTCGGCGAAGATCGCCCGCCAGGGCAGCGCGGCGACGCTCGCCGCGTACGGACCGATGGTGAAGGTCTGCCTGGAGGCGGCAGCCGCCGCCGAGGAGGAGGGCAACTCGCTGGAGGTCGTGGACCTGCGCTCGATGTCCCCGATCGACTTCGACACCTTGCAGCGCTCCGTGGAGAAGACCCGCCGCCTGGTACTCGTCCACGAGGCCCCGGTCTTCCTCGGCACCGGAGCGGAGATCGCAGCCCGCATCACCGAGCGGTGCTTCTACCATCTGGAAGCACCGGTGCTGCGCGTCGGCGGGTTCCACGCGCCGTACCCACCGGCCCGGCTGGAGGACGAGTACCTGCCGAACCTGGACCGGGTGCTCGATGCCGTCGACCGCGCGCTGGCGTACTGAGGGAGAGCCGTGACGATGACCAACAGCGCACAGACCGGACAGACGGCCGCCGGTATCCGTGAGTTCAAGATGCCCGACGTGGGCGAAGGGCTGACGGAAGCCGAGATCCTCAAGTGGTACGTACAGCCCGGCGACACCGTCACCGACGGGCAGGTCGTCTGCGAGGTGGAGACGGCCAAGGCCGCCGTCGAACTGCCCATCCCGTTCAACGGGCTCGTGCACGAGCTGCGGTTCGCGGAGGGTACGACGGTCGACGTCGGCACCCCGATCATCACCGTCGACACCGGCGCCCCGGCCACCGGCACCGGCGCCGCCTCCGCGGCCCAGCCCGCGATGGAGACAGGCGCCGGGGCGGCGGCCGAGGTCGCCCAGGAGGCGGCGTCCGCCGCCACGGAGGCCGCCGAAGCGGAGGCCGCAGCTGAGGGAGAGGCCGAGGGAGAGGCCGAGGGAGACGCCGAGCCGGAGGGGCGGCAGCCCGTGCTGGTCGGCTACGGCGTCGGCACCAGCTCCACCAAGCGGCGCCCGCGCAAGCCGGTGCCCGGTCCCGCGGAGGCGCCGGCCCGCGCTGCGGAGCCCGTCGTTCCGGCGCCGGGCAGCAACGGGCATGGCGCGGTGCGTCCGCTGGCCAAGCCCCCGGTACGCAAGCTCGCCAAGGACCTCGGCGTCGATCTGAGCACGGTCACCCCGACCGGCCCGGACGGGATCATCACCCGCGACGACGTACACGCGGCAGCGGCCCCCGAGCCCACCCCCGCCGCCGCGGAGCCCGCGGCGGCCCCGGCGGCGGAACCCGCCGTCGCGGCTCCCGGCGTCAGGGAGACCCGTATCCCCGTCAAGGGGGTACGGAAGGCCACCGCGCAGGCGATGGTGGACAGCGCGTTCACGGCGCCGCACGTCACCGAGTTCGTGACCGTGGACGTCACCCGGACGATGAAGCTCGTCTCGGAGCTCAAGCAGGACCCGGACATGGCGGGCGTCCGCGTCAATCCGCTGCTGTTCGTCGCGAAGGCGTTCCTGCTGGCCATCCGGCGCAACCCGGAGGTCAACTCCGCCTGGGACGAGGAACGTCAGGAGATCGTCCGCAAGCACTATGTGAATCTGGGCATCGCGGCGGCCACCCCTCGTGGGCTGATCGTCCCCAACATCAAGGACGCGCAGGACAAGACCCTGCCCGAACTGGCGTCCGCGCTGGGTGAGCTGGTCGCCACCGCCCGCGAGGGCAGGACCAGTCCCGCCGCGATGAGCGGGGGCACGGTGACGATCACCAACGTCGGCGTCTTCGGTGTGGACACCGGTACGCCGATCCTCAACCCCGGCGAGTCCGCCATTCTGGCCTTCGGCCAGGTCCGCGAACAGCCCTGGGTGCACAAGGGCAAGGTCAAGCCGCGCCACGTCACCACGCTGGCGCTCTCCTTCGACCATCGCCTGGTCGACGGCGAACTCGGCTCCAAGGTTTTGGCCGACATCGCGGCAGTGCTGGAACGCCCCAAGCGGTTGATGACCTGGGGCTGAGCCCCGCACCTCCTCGGGCTCCGCCCCACACCCCCTCGGGGGTCTCAGGGGCGGAGCCCCTGAACTTTTGTCCGCCGGTACGCGAGCAACCACCGAGGCGAGGGTCCGGCGGTATTGAAGGAGCCCTCAACCACAACGTCCGTGTCCACATGGCGGAAGCCATCCCTCACGTATGCATGTTGTATCTATGGTGTGCACATGGCTTCCCCCACACCCGTCACAGCGCAAGCCCTCAAAGAGGCCCGGCGGCAACCGCCTGCTGCTGAGCGGGTGTACGCCCACGTCAAGCAGGCGGTGCTGGAGCGGCGGTACGAAGGCGGTCTGCTCCTCACCGAAGGTGAACTCGCAGCGGCTGTGGGGGTCTCGCGCACCCCCGTACGTGAGGGACTGCTCCGCCTGGAGGTCGAGGGCCTCATCCGGCTGTACCCGAAGAAGGGCGCGCTGGTGCTGCCGGTCTCCGCGCAGGAGATCGAGGACGTCGTGGAGACCCGCCTGCTGGTGGAGCAGCACGCGGTGCGCCGCGCGGTCCCGGTGTCGCAGGCGCTGGTCGACCGGCTGGAGGAGACCCTGGCCGAGCAGATCGCGCACGCGGAGGCAGGCGACCTGGCCGCCGTCTCCGCCGCCGACCGCTGCTTTCACGCCACCATCGTCGAGGCCACGGGCAACCAGATCCTCACCCGCCTCTACGACCAGCTCCGGGACCGCCAACTGCGGATGGGCGTCGCCGTGATGCATGCGCACCCGGACCGGGTGGCGAAGAACATCACCGAGCACGCCGACATTCTGCGCACCCTGCGCGAGGGGGACAGCGAGGCCGCGGCACTCGCGGTGCACCAGCATGTGAGCCGCGTACGCCACCTGGTGCGCGGTGAGGACCTCCGCGAGGCCGTCCCCGGGGACAACGACATCCGCCGGCACGGTGATCCGCGATGAGTGCGGCGCCCTCCGCAGACCTCCGGCTGCCCGGCGACCCGCCGGGCGGCCCCCGTGCGCTGTGGGTGTGGGGGATCGGCGTCGCGGTCTACTTCGTCGCCATCACCTTCCGCACCAGCCTCGGCGTCGCGGGCATCGACGCCGCCCACCGCTTCGACATCAACGCCTCTGCGCTCTCCAGCTTCTCGATCCTCCAGCTGCTGGTGTACGCGGGGATGCAGATACCCGTGGGCCTGCTGGTGGACCGCTGGGGGACGCGCCGTGTCCTGCTGCTGGGCATCCTGCTGTTCACCGCGGGCCAGTTCGGCTTCGCGCTGTCCTCCGCGTACGGCACGGCGCTGGCCTTCCGCGCGCTGCTGGGCTGCGGTGACGCGATGACGTTCATCGCCGTACTGCGGCTGGGCGCACGCTGGTTCCCCGCGCGCCGGGGGCCGATGATCGCGCAGGTCGCCGCGTTGATCGGGATGTCCGGGAACCTCGTCACCACGCTGGTGCTCGCCCGGGTACTGGAGACGTTCGGCTGGACGCCGACCTTCGCAGGGAGCGCGGCGGGCGGGTTCGTGATCCTGTTGCTGGTGCTCTTCTTTCTGCGGGACCAGCCGGAGGGGCACGAGCCGCCGTCCGTCACCAAGGGCGGCGACAGCGGCCACGGCCCGGGTACGGGCTACATCCGGCGGCAGATCGGCGCCGCATGGCGGGAGCCGGGCACCCGGGCCGGTATGTGGGTGCACTTCACCTGCCAGTTCCCGGGGATGGTCTTCCTGCTGCTGTGGGGCATGCCGTTCCTGGTGGAGGCCCAGGGGCTGGGCAAGAGCACGGCGGGCGAGTTGCTGACTCTGGTGGTGGTCTCCAACATGTGCTGCGGGCTGGTGTACGGGCAGGTCATCGCCCGCCACCACGCCGCCCGCACCCCCCTGGTGCTCGGCACCGTGTCCGCCACCGCGGCCGCGTGGGCGGCGACCCTCGCCTGGCCGGGGCAGGCGCCGATGTGGCTGCTGGTACTGCTGTGCGTCGTGCTCGGCGCGTGCGGGCCCGGCTCGATGATCGGCTTCGACTTCGCCCGCCCCGCCAACCCGCCCGAACGGCACGGCACCGCCTCCGGCATCGTCAACATGGGCGGCTTCACCGCTTCGATGACGACGCTGTTCGCTGTCGGCGTACTGCTCGACCTGACGGGCGGCAACTTCCGGATCGCCTTCGCCTGCGTGTTCGTCCTCCAGGCGCTGGGCCTGGTGCAGTTCGCCCGGCTGCGGGGGCGCGCGGTGCGCCGGGAACGGGAACGTGTCGTGGCCAGCCGCGTCGAGGCTGTCCACGTGCCCGTGTGAGGCGCCGCTCGCCCCGTAAGGGGCGCGGGGAACTGCGCGCGCAACCCCAACGCTCCGTCAGGCCGCGACGGCGGGACAGGGGCAGCCCCTGCCCGGCTTCCGCCGACTGCGGGTCAGCTGTGGCTGGTGGGGGCACCACCCGGCCGGAGGCTGGGGGAGCAGTTCCCCGCGCCCCTTCGGGGCGCGTCCCCCCTCACGGCGTAACCGAAAAATGCTTCAGGATGGCGGCAGCCAAATCCGCGTCCCCGTCAACCTTCACGTGCTCCGCGACAGCCTCCGGCCGTACCCGGCCCGCGGCGAGCCGGGAGTAGGTCTCCCAGTCCATCGCGAGGGTGGCGGCGGGTCCCAGCGAGACGCTGCCGTCCACGGTGCCGTTGCCGGCCGGGTCCACCCGTACCGTCCGCATGAATTCCACGGGCCCGCTCACATCGAAGACCACGGCGCAGTTCGGCGGTGCCCCCGCATCCTGGGCGACGACCTTCGGCAGCCGGGAGAGGAACTCGTCCCGCGCCACGTGCGCACCCGGGGAGTCCAGGTTCCCCGGCTTGTCCAGTGCACGCCGCAGATCCTGCTCGTGCACCCACACATCGAAGGCGCGCAGCATCAACTGCCGCTCCAGGGGCAGCTTGCGCGGGCCGAACGGCAGCACATTGTTGACCTCGACGTCAGGGCCCCGCTTCTCGTTCCGCAGCTGCCGCGAGCGGCGGATGAGGGTGTACTCGAACTCGCTGGTCATCTCCGGCCCGGTGTGGTGGCGCCGCACATCCACCTGCACCTCCATATGCCGGCTGACCTCGTCGCGGACGTGGTAGATGTCGCGCGGGAGCGAGTGGATGGGCCTGGGGTCTCCCAGCAACTCGCACTCGATGCCGAGGATGTGGGAGACCACATCGCGGACCGACCACCCCGGGCATTCGGTCCGCCCGTTCCACTCCCCTTCCACGAGCGGAGTGACCAGCTCGGATATGGCTTCCATGGACTGCGTCCAGGCGTCAACGTAGGGCTGAAGGCTTGGGTGGTCGGTCACGGGACCCCTCGGCGTTGCGGTTCGTTCGCGGTCTGGACAGGGCAGGGTGCTGTGCTGGGTGCTCTCAAGTTACGCTGCGCCCGGGCACCCCGGCAGTGCTTTTGGGACGATGCTAGGCCCAATCGACCCCCTCGATCGCATGGACGGTGGTACGGTGCGCGCTTCCCTCTTGCAGATTCACGTAGACCCGGATGAGTCGGTCGATTCCCGGCGGGAGCGGGTGTCTTCCCTCGTACGCGAACAAGCCGGTGCCGACCTGGTGGTACTGCCCGAGCTGTGGCCCGTCGGCGCCTTCGCGTACGAGCGCTTCGCCGCGGAGGCCGAGGACGCGGACCCGGCCACCGGCCCGACGGCGCTCGCCATGTCGGCGGCGGCGCGGGACGCGGGCGTCTGGCTGCACGCGGGCTCCATCGTCGAGAAGGCCCCCGAGGGCGGCGCCCTCTACAACACCTCCCTGGTCTTCTCCCCCACCGGCGAACTCGCCGCCACCTACCGCAAGATCCACCGTTTCGGCTTCGACCGGGGCGAGGCCATCTTGATGTCCGCGGGCTCCACCCCCGTCACGGTGTCCCACCCGCAGGCCACGCTCGGCCTGGCCACCTGCTACGACCTGCGCTTCCCCGAACTCTTCCGGGCCCTGATCGACGCCGAACCCGACGGCGCCCGGGTGCTGGTCGTCCCGGCCGGCTGGCCCGCCAAGCGTGCCGACCACTGGACGCTCTTCGCCCGCACCCGCGCCGTGGAGAACCAGTGCTTCGTCCTCGCCTGCGGCACAGCGGGCAGCCACGCGGGCGTCGCCCAGGCCGGCCGCAGCGCCGTCATCGACCCCTGGGGCACCATCCTCGCGGAGGCCGACGGCACCGAGGAGACCACGGTCACCGCCGAGCTCGACCTCTCCCAGATCGACAAGGTCCGCGAGACGTTCCCCGTTCTCAAGGACCGGGTGCTCTGAGCCCGCTGACCCCATCGACCCTCGGGGCCCCTCCGCCGTCCGGAAAGCCGGAGTGGCACCCTGGACGGCATGACCAATCGTGCCCGCGTCCGCGCCCCTGAGCTGCATGGACGGTCCTGGATCAACACCGGAGGCGAGGAGCTCGACCTGGCCGGGCTCCGGGGCCGGATCGTGGTGCTCGACTTCTGGACCTTCTGCTGCATCAACTGCCTGCATGTCATCGACGAGTTGCGGGAGCTGGAGGAGCGGCACCAGGACACGGTGGTCGTGATCGGGGTGCACTCGCCGAAGTTCGTGCATGAGGCCGAGCACACCGCCGTGGTGGACGCGGTGGAGCGGTACGGGGTGGCGCACCCGGTGCTGGACGACCCCGAGCTGGCGACGTGGAAGCAGTACGCGGTGCGGGCCTGGCCGACGCTGGTGGTGATCGACCCGGAGGGGTACGTGGTCGCGCAGCACGCCGGTGAGGGGCATGTGCACGCGATCGAGAAGCTGGTCGGTCAGCTGGAGGCGGAGCACGAGGAGAAGGGGACGCTGCGGCGGGGAGAGGCGCCGTTCAGCGCGCCGGAGCCGGTCGCCGGTGAACTGCGCTTCCCGGGGAAGGTGCTGGCGCTGCCGGAGGGCACGTTCCTCGTCTCGGACACCACGCGGCACCAACTGGTGGAGCTGGCCGCGGACGGGGAGACGGTGCTGCGGCGGATCGGTGCCGGTGAACGAGGGCTGGTGGACGGCGCGGCGGACACCGCGCGGTTCAACGAGCCGCAGGGGCTGGCGCTGCTGCCGGACGGCGGGGTGCTGGTTGCGGACACCGTCAACCACGCGCTGCGCCGCCTCGATCCGGCCACCGGCGCGGTGGTGACCGTCGCAGGGACCGGTGCGCAGTGGTGGCAGGGCGCCCCCACGAGCGGTCCCGCGCGCGAGGTGGCGCTCTCCTCGCCGTGGGACGTGGCGTGGTTCGCGGGACAGGCGTGGATCGCGATGGCCGGGGTGCACCAGTTGTGGACGTACGACCCGGTGAGCGGCACCGTGACCGTCGCGGCGGGTACGACGAACGAGGGCCTGGTGGACGGGCCCGCCGCCGAGGCGTGGTTCGCCCAGCCGTCCGGGCTCGCCGTCGCGGCGGACGGCACCCGGCTGTGGGTGGCCGACTCGGAGACCAGCGCCCTGCGCCGGGTGGAGCAGGCGGGGGAGGACTTCGTCGTACGGACCGCCGTCGGCACCGGCCTGTTCGACTTCGGCCACCGGGACGGCCCGGCCGGTCAGGCCCTGTTCCAGCATCCGCTGGGCGTCACGGCGCTGCCCGACGGATCGGTCGCCGTCTGCGACACGTACAACCACGCGCTGCGCCGCTACGACCCGGCCACCGGCGAGGTGGGGGAAGTGAGCACGCTGGCCACGGACCTGCGCGAGCCGTCGGGTGCCGTGCTGGCCCCCGACGGTGCGGACGGCGCTCCGGAGATCGTCGTCGTGGAGTCGGCGCGGCACCGGCTGACCAGGCTGCGGCTGCCCGAGGACGCCGTACGGGTCGAGGCGGTGGCGCACCGAACGCAGCGGGCGGCCACCGAGGTGGCGCCGGGCGCGCTCCGGCTCGATGTCGTCTTCCAGCCGCCGCCCGGGCAGAAGCTCGACTCCCGCTACGGCCCCGCGACGCGGCTGGTCGTCAGCTCGACCCCGCCCGGACTGCTCGCCGCGGGCGAGGGGACGGGCACCGAGCTGCACCGCGAGGTGCGGCTGACCGGTGACGAAGGGACCGAGGGCGTGCTGCACGTCTCCGCGATGGCCGCCTCCTGTGACGAGGAGGGCGAGTACCCCGCCTGCCATATGCACCAGCAGGACTGGGGAGTTCCGGTGCGGCTGAGCGCGCAGGGCGTCGACCGGCTGCCGCTGGTGCTGGCGGGGATGGCTGCGGATTCCGGGAGCTGACGGGAGCGGCTCACTCCCAGTGGTGCCTGTTGTACTCCTCGACCACCGGTGCGCCGGGAGCCGGGGGTTCGACGCGGCGACGCTTGAGGATGCTGATGTACGTGCACAGACCGATGGTGCCGACGATCAGCAGAACGATGCCCATCAGGTCGATGTTGATACCGCTGAGGTCGAGGTCGACGGCCAGCGTCAGGATTGCCCCCACGGCCATCATGCCGATGCAGATGATGATGCCCACGAGTGATGCCTCCAAGCTCGGTTGAGCCGAACCGGCTCTGTGGGCGAGCCGTTCACTTACCGGGCGCGAGTACCCGGCTCAAAGGCAGGCAATCAGGGCGTATTCGGCAGACGGTGCAGGCCGGTCCGTCGGTCACTCGACCAGGAACGCCGTGAGGCAGTTGGCCAGCAGGGCGGGGTCGTCGGCGCCGCACAGCTCCCGCGCGGAGTGCATGGAGAGGATCGCCACGCCGATGTCGACGGTGCTGATCCCGTGCCGGGCCGCGGTGATGGGGCCGATGGTGGTCCCGCAGGGCACGTCGTTGTTGGAGACGAAGCTCTGCCAGGGCACGTCTGCGCGCTCGCAGGCCGCGGCGAACAGGGCGCGACCGCTGCCGTCGGTGGAGTAACGCTGGTTGACGTTGACCTTGAGGATCGGGCCGCCGTTGGGCAGCGGATGGTGGCCCGGCTCGTGCCGCTCGGGGTAGTTGGGGTGCACGGCGTGGCCGGTGTCGGAGGAGAGACAGACGGTGCCCGCCCAGGCCCGCGCCCGGTCCTCGTACGAGCCGCCGCGGGCGAAGACCGAGCGCTCCAGCACCGAACCCAGCAGCGGGCCTTCGGCGCCGGTGTCGGACTGGCTGCCGTTCTCCTCGTGGTCGAAGGCGGCCAGCACCGGGATCGTGCCGGGCTGCGTCTCGGCGCCGCGTGCCGCGACGGCGGTCAGTGCCGCGACGCCCGCGTGCACCGACAGCAGATTGTCCAACCGCGGGCCCGCGACCAGTTCGCGGTCGCGCCCCAGGTAGGCGGGGGGTTCGACGCTGTGCGTCATCAGGTCCCAGCCGGTGATCTCGTCGGCGGGCAGCCCGCTCTCCTCGGCGAGGAAGCGCAGCAGATCGCCCTCGCGCGGCTGGCCGAGCCCCCAGACCGGGGTCATATGGCGCTGGCGGTTCAGCTTGAGGCCGTCGTTGACCTGCCGGTCCAGGTGGATGGCCAGCTGCGGTACGCGCAGCACGGCGCGGTCCACGTTCACCAGGTGGGTGGAGCGGTCGCGCAGCGTCAGCCGGCCGCTGATGCCCAGGTCACGGTCGAGCCAGGTGTTGAGGAGGGCGCCGCCGTAGATCTCGACGGCGACCTGCCGCCAACCGTGTGCGCCGGTGTCGGGGACGGGCTTGACCCGCAGGTTGGGCGAGTCGGTGTGGGCGCCGACGATCCGGAAGGAGGTGGCGGGTGTGGCGTTCTCGGGGACGTACCAGGCGATGAGCGCGCCGCCGCGCAGCACGTACTTGCCGCCGGGTGCCGTGTCCCACGCCTCGGCCTCCAGCACCTGCCGGAAGCCGGCCTTCTCCAGCCGTGCGGCCGCGTTCGCCACCGCGTGGTACGGGGAGGGGCTCGCGGCGAGAAAGCTCAGCAGACCGTCGGTGTGACCACGGTCGAACGGCGTGGCAGTGCTCATGGCCCCACCTTACGGTGCCCCTGGCGGCGCCCTCGGCCGGTGCGGGCGTACCCACACAACGGGAGCGCCCCGCTCCCATGGGGCGGAGCGGGGCGCGGAGCCGAGAGGAGCCGAAGGAGGCTCAGAACGCGTTCTCGTCGAGCTCCATCACCGAGAGGTCCACCGCGTCGGCCAGCTCGCGCTGGACGGCGACCTGCGGCAGCATGTTCGCGGCGAAGAACTTCGCCGCGGCGATCTTGCCCTGGTAGAAGGAGGTGTCCTTCGCGGAGGCGCCCGCCAGCTTCTCGGCGGCCACGGCGGCGCCGCGCAGCAGCAGGTAGCCGATGACGACATCGCCCGCGGCCATCAGGAAGCGGGTGGTGTTGAGGCCCACCTTGTAGATGGACTTGACGTCCTTCTCGGTGGCGGCCAGGTCGGTGAGCATGGTGCCGACGATGGCCTCCAGCTCGACGGCGGCCTTGGCGAGCTGGTCGCGGGAGCCGGCCAGCTCCTCGCCGCCCTGGGCCTCGGCGAGGAACTTCTTGATCTCCTCGGACAGCGCGGTGAGCGCCTGCCCCTGGTCGCGGACGACCTTGCGGAAGAAGAAGTCCTGGCCCTGGATGGCGGTGGTGCCCTCGTAGAGGGTGTCGATCTTGGCGTCCCGGATGTACTGCTCGATCGGGTACTCCTGCAGATAGCCGGAGCCGCCCAGGGTCTGGAGGGACTGCGCCAGCTGCTCGTAGGACTTCTCGGAGCCGTAGCCCTTCACGATCGGCAGCAGCAGGTCGTTGAGGCGGCGCGCGGCGTCGGCGTCCTCGCCGCTGTGCTCCTTGACCAGGATCTCGTCCTGCACCGCGGCGGTGTAGAGGACGAGGGAGCGCATGCCCTCGGCGTACGCCTTCTGCGTCAGCAGCGCGCGGCGTACGTCGGGGTGGTGGGTGATGGTGACGCGCGGCGCGGTCTTGTCGGTGAACTGCGCCAGGTCGGCGCCCTGCACCCGCTCCTTGGCGTACTCCAGGGCGTTGAGGTAGCCGGTGGAGAGGGTGGCGATGGCCTTGGTGCCGACCATCATCCGGGCGAACTCGATGATCTTGAACATCTGGCGGATGCCGTCGTGCTTCTCGCCCAGCAGCCAGCCCTTGGCAGGCGCGTTGGCACCGAAGGTCATCTCGCAGGTGTTGGAGACCTTCAGACCCATCTTGTGCTCGACGTTGGTGGCGTAGACGCCGTTGCGCTCGCCCAGCTCGCCGGTCTCCCAGTCGAAGTCGTACTTGGGGACGATGAACAGCGACAGCCCCTTGGTGCCCGGGCCGTGGCCCTCGGGGCGGGCGAGGACGAAGTGCACGATGTTCTCGGACATGTCGTGCTCACCGGAGGTGATGAAGCGCTTCACGCCCTCGATGTGCCAGGTGCCGTCGGCCTGCTGGGTGGCCTTGGTGCGGCCCGCGCCCACGTCCGAGCCGGCGTCCGGCTCGGTGAGCACCATGGTGGAGCCCCACTGCTTCTCGGCCATCAGCTGCGCGATCTTGCGCTGCTCCTCGGTGCCCTCCTCGTGCAGGACGCCCGCGAAGGCGGGGCCCGAGGCGTACATCCACACGGCCGGGTTGGAGCCCAGGATCGTCTCGGCGAAGCCCCACAGCAGCGAGCGCGGAGCGGTCGTGCCGCCGATCTCCTCCGGGATGCCCAGCCGCCACCACTCGGCGTCCATGTACGCCTGGTAGCTCTTCCTGAAGGTCTCGGGCACCGGTGCGGTGTTGGTGTCCGGGTCGAAGACCGGCGGATTGCGGTCACCGTCCTCGAACGAGGCGGCCAGCTCGTTCTCGGCCAGCCGCGCGATCTCGGACAGCACGTTCTTGGCGGTCTCGACGTCCATCTCCGCGAACGGTCCGGTGCCGTACACCGTGTCGCGCCCGAGCACCTCGAAGAGGTTGAACTCGATGTCGCGGAGATTCGACTTGTAATGCCCCATGGCGACGGCTCCGTAGTGGCTCGCTCGTACTTGTCGGTAGTTCCACAGATGATGCTACCCGTCGGTAATAAGAAGCAACCCCTCGCCGCCCTTCTGTGACTCGTTACTCTCTTTAGCTATGTACGGTTACGACCAGACCGGTGCTCCGCCCGGACAGGGCCACGGACCGCAGCCCGGACAGGGCCATGGGCCGCAGCCCGGACAGGGTCACGGCACGCACGGCTATCAGCACGCCGGGCATGCTTCGCACCCCGGTCAGCAGGGCCACCAGGCGCCCCCGCCTCCGTACGGAGCGCAGCAGCAGGCCCCACCGTACGGCCAGCCGGGGCCGCAGCAGCCGCTGTACCCCGAGCCGTCGCCGCCCTCCCTCCAGGAGGCGATCCGCGCCTTCACCACGGGCTCGATGGGCGCCGAGGACTTCCAGGGCATCTTCTCCACCTCGAAGGTGTACTGCCCGCGCGGCGACACCCCCGGATTCCTCGCGCTGCACAACACCCAGCAGCCCGTCATCCCCATGTTCAGCACGCTCAAGGAGCTGCGCTCCTACGCGGGCAAGGAGTCGAAGTACTTCGTCATCACCGGCGCCGAGGTCCTCGACCTGCTGCCGTCGGGATACGGCTTCGTGCTCGACATGGAGGGCGAGCACCGGGTGGTCTTCGACGCCAAGGCGGTCGAGGAGATGGTGGACTTCGCGATGCGGCGTATGTACGGCTGAGTTCCCGCCGGGCCACTGCGAAGTGCGGCGCACCACCGGGCGTCGCGTCAGTGTTCGTGGATCTCGAACCAGATGCACTTGCCCTCGCCGCGCGGGTCCACGCCCCAGTGGTCCGCGAGCATGCCCAGCAGCATCAACCCCCGCCCGGAGGAGGCCAGTTCACCGGGGCTGCGGCGGTGCGGCAGCTCGTCGCTGGAGTCCGAGACGTTGACCCGCAGCGTGCGCCCCGCGGCCTCGTTCCCCCGCGGCACGGTGATCTCCGCGACGAGGACCGCGTCCCCGTCCGTGTGCACCAGCACGTTCGTCAGCATCTCCGAGAGCATCAGCACGGCCCCGTCCACCTGGTCCGGGTCGGGCCAGTCGTGCAGCAGGTCGTGGAGCTGGTGGCGAGCGACGGCGATCCGGTCCGGCTGGGCCTGGGCGACGGTCAGCACCGTACGCCGGATGGCGACCGGCACGCCCGCCTCCGGGGGCCCCACTCCCCTGGCGCTGCGGGCGAGCAGCAGCAGGGCGATGTCGTCCTCGCGCCGGTCGGCGAGCGGGCCCGCCGGGGTGCCGGCCGTGCCGGCCAAGCCGCCCTGCACCGCCCGTACGAGCGCGTCGGCCACCTGCTCCAGCGCCGGTCCCCCGCCGATCTGCGGCCCGGCCCGGTCGACCAGCTCCTCGACCACCGCGCTGATCCGCGCCCACCCCGTCTCCAGGTCGTGCCCGCCCGTCTCGATCAGTCCGTCGGTGCACATCAGCAGCCGCTCGCCGGGCTCCAGCACCAGCCGCGTGACGGGATAGTCCGAGTCGGGGTCGATCCCCAGCGGAAGGCCGCCCGCGGTGGCGCGGACCAGCAGGGGGCCGTCCGGCAGCTGCACCGCCGGGTCCGGGTGCCCGGCGCGGGCCACGTCCAGGGCGCCGGTCTCCGGGTCCACCTCGACATAGAGGCAGGTGGCGAAGCGCGGCTCGGGGTGGTCGAGGTCCTCGCCGAGCGTCCCGGCCAGTGGTGAGAGGTCCGGGGTCCCCTCGGCCGGCGCGGTGGGCGGCGGTGCGTTGAGGCGTTCGGCGGCGCTCATCTCGTACAGGAAGCGGGAGGCGCGGGAGAGCACCGCGTCCGGGTGGTGCCCCTCGGAGGCGTAGGCGCGCACCGCCACCCGCAGCTGGCCCATGATCCCCGCGGCCCGTACGTCGTGGCCCTGGACGTCGCCGATGACCAGCGCGGTACGCCCCGAGGGCAGCGGGATGACGTCGTACCAGTCGCCGCCGATCTGCAGGCCCCCGCCGGTCGGTACGTACCGGGCCGCCAGGTCCATGCCGGGGACCGCCGGGCTGTGCGCGGGCCGCATCACCCGCTGGAGCCGGGCCGACAGCTCGCGTTCCGACTCGTTCAGCATGGCCCGGGAGAGCGACTGCCCCAGCATCCGCGCCACCGTCGTCAGCACGGCGCGCTCGTCCGGGGTGAAGGCAACGGGCCGCGCGAAGGCCGCCATCCACGCGCCGATGGCACGCCCCGCGACGGTCAGCGGCAGAAACGCCCACGCGGCGTTGCCCGGCTGCGTCTCGGCGGGGCGCGCGGCGGGGAAACGGTCCGCGTACTCCTCGGGGCTGTGCAGATACAGCGCGCGGCCGGTGCGTACCGCCTCGGCTGCCGGGTCCTCGTCCGCGAGGTGCAGCTGGGAGCCGCTGCCGCGCGGCCCGTAGCCACCGCCGGGCACATAGGGGTGGCCGGGCCGGGCCGGGGCGCCGGGGGATGCGCCGTAGACGGTGAGCTGGTCGCCGCTGACGACGAAGACGGCCAGCGCCTCGGGCGAGAAGCCGGGCATGGCCAGCGACGAGGCCACCCGCAGCACGTCTGCCGTGGTGTACGCCTCGGCCAGCGCCCGCCCGGTGTCCAGCAGGAACGCCTCCCGGTTGCGCCGCCAGTCCCACTCGCCCGCCCCCGCCCTCCGGTCGCGGGTGGCCCGGGCGGCGGCGGGGGTGGCCGGGGCACGGCCTGGGCCGCGGCCTCCGCGGGCCCGGGGGCCCGGTCGCTGCCGGTCGCCGGACCGGGTGGCGCCGCCGGCGGCCTGGCGGGGGGCCGCCGCCTCCGGTTCGGGCACCTCGTAGAGCAGCCCGGTGAGGGCTGCGGTGGACTCGGGCACCGCTTCGCCCCGCGCGGTCGCGTCCCGGGCGGCGGGGCCTCCCGGGGTGGCAGGTACCGGGCGTACGACGACGCGTACGGTCCGCTCCACCTGCCCGTCCGCGTCCACCACCCGCAGCAGTGCCTCGGCCGTGGTGTCCTCGGCGAGGGCCAGGGTGACGATGCCCTGGAAGCCGACGTAGTCGACGGCGTGCAGCCGGGAGCGGACCGCGCTGCCGGAGAGCGTGATGTGGGTGTCCGTATGCGCATCCGAGGGCTCGACGGCGACGCCCAGGAGGCGGGCCGCACGGGAGTCCAGCGTCACCAGACCCGTGGCGTTGTCCCAGGTCCAGAGCCCGGCGCCCAGCGCAGCCAGGGCGTCATCGGTGCGCATTGCACCACTTTATGCGGAGTTCTCGGGGTTGTGGAAACGGGGGCGAGGCAGGGTAGCTCAGGGCGGTAGTCTGAGGGGTACTCCACTGTGACCCCTGAGCCGAACGACTTGGATGAATGATGCATCGGTACCGGTCCCACACCTGCGGCGAGCTTCGCGCCACGGACGTCGGCACTGACGTCCGGCTGAGCGGCTGGCTGCACAATCGCCGGAACCTGGGCGGCATCCTCTTCATCGATCTGCGCGACCACTACGGCATCGTGCAGCTGGTCGTGCGCGACGAGTCGAGCGAGATCAACCACCAGCTCAGCTCGCTGGCCAAGGAGAGCGTCGTCCGCATCGACGGCAAGGTCACCGCGCGCGGCGAGGAGAACGTCAACCCCGAGCTGCCCACCGGCGAGATCGAGGTGGAGGTCGCCCAGATCGAGGTGTTGGGCGGCGCCGAGCAGATCCCCTTCACCATCAACGCCGAGGACGGCGTCAACGAGGAGCGGCGCCTGGAGTACCGCTTCCTCGACCTGCGCCGCGAGCGTATGCACCGCAACGTGATGCTGCGCAGCAAGGTCATCGCCGCCATCCGCGCGAAGATGGTCGCGCAGGGCTTCAACGAGCTGGCGACGCCCATCCTGTCGGCCACCTCCCCCGAGGGCGCCCGCGACTTCCTCGTCCCCTCCCGGCTGCACGCGGGCAGGTTCTACGCGCTTCCGCAGGCGCCGCAGCAGTTCAAGCAGCTGCTGATGATCGCCGGGTTCGACCGCTACTTCCAGATCGCGCCCTGCTTCCGGGACGAGGACGCGCGCGCCGACCGTTCGCCGGGCGAGTTCTACCAGCTCGACATGGAGATGAGCTTCGTCGAGCAGGAGGATGTCTTCGGTGTCATCGAGAAGGTGATGACCGAGCTGTTCCAGGAGCTGGGCGAGGGCCGCGAGGTCACTTCGCCGTTCCCGCGCATCCCGTTCCGTGAGGCGATGGTCAAGTACGGCTCGGACAAGCCGGATCTGCGCGCGCGGCTGGAGCTGACCGACGTCTCCGACATCTTCGCCGGCTCCGGTTTCAAGGCGTTCGCCGACAAGCACGTCCGCGCCCTGGCGGTGCCGGACACCGCAGGGCAGCCGCGCAAGTTCTTCGACTCGCTGGGCGACTTCGCCGTCGAGCAGGGCGCCAAGGGCCTGGCCTGGGTGCGGGTCACCGAGGACGGTTCGCTGAGCGGGCCCATCGCCAAGTTCCTCACCGAGGAGAACGTCGAGGCGCTCACCAAAGCGCTGGGCCTTGCCCCCGGCCACGCGGTCTTCTTCGGTGCCGGGGAGTTCGACGAGGTCTCCAAGATCATGGGCGCGGTCCGGGTCGAGGCCGCCAAGCGCGCCGGGCACTTCGAGGAGAACGTCTTCCGGTTCTGCTGGATCGTGGACTTCCCGATGTTCGAGAAGGACGAGGAGACCGGCAAGATCGAGTTCTCCCACAACCCCTTCTCCATGCCGCAGGGCGGCCTGGAAGCACTCCGCACCAAGGACCCGCTCGACGTTCTGGCCTGGCAGTACGACATCGTCTGCAACGGCGTCGAGCTGTCCTCCGGCGCGATCCGGAACCATGAACCGGAGATCATGTTCAAGGCGTTCGGCATCGCGGGCTACTCCAACGAGGAGGTCGAGCGCGAGTTCGGCGGCATGCTGCGCGCCTTCCGCTTCGGCGCCCCGCCGCACGGCGGTATCGCCCCCGGCATCGACCGCATCGTCATGCTGCTCGCGGACGAGCCCAACATCCGCGAGACCATCGCCTTCCCGCTCAACAACAACGCCCTGGACCTGATGATGGGCGCCCCCAGCGAGGTCGACGAGGCCCGGCTGAGGGAGCTCCACCTCTCGGTGCGCAAGCCCCCGCAGGTCAAGCCCGCGCAGTAACGCGCGGCGCACACACGTCCCCCGGGCCCGGGGCCCCTTCCGAGGAGGCTCCGGGCCCGTTGGCGTCCATGGGCCGGCTCCTCGGGGTGTGCCGCATACTCTGGTCTCAGGGCAACGGAGCGCTGGAGGCCGATCGTGGCGGAGAAGAACGCACTGCTCAGCATGTGGCACGAGCTCGACGTGCCGGACGGGCTGCACGTGGAGCTGCTGGACGGAGAACTCGTGATGCAGGCGAACCCGGGGCACTTGCACGATTTCCCCGGCCGTACCTTCGTCCGTCACACGCCGGAGCCTTTCGAGGCGTGGTCCGAGCGGGGACTGCTGGTGGCCGACGATTACCGGCCACGCGCCGATGCTGTCGTCCTCCGGAGCGAGGACCGGCCCGCTGACGACGCGGAGCCCGACTGGCCCGTGCAGATCGTGCTCGCCGTCGTGGAGACCGTCTCCACGACACGGACCGCCATCAAGCGGGATTACGAGGACAAACGGGAGCGATACGCGGCCGTCGGAGTGCCGATCTATGTGATTGTCGACCCCAACGACGCCACATGGCACGTGTTGGAGCTGGACGGCCGTTGCTACGTGGAGACCGGGAAGGGCATCTTCGGCCAGCCGCTGGCACTGCCGGAGCCGCTGGGCTTCAGCGTGCCGACCACCGGATGGCATCCGTACCCGAGCCGTTGAGCCCCGCCCGCAGGCGGGGCTCAGTCCATGGCCGCGAGTCCTACTTCGTCTCCTCCAGCCTCGGGAAGAGCGCCGCGCCCTTGGTGACCGTCGTGCCGGCGGGGAGCTTGCCCCACTCGGCGGCCTCCGGGGTGCGCTGGTCCGGGAGGGCGCCCAGGGCCGGTTCGGCACCGAGGGTTTCCCAGAGCTTGGCGCTGGACTCGGGCATCACCGGATTGAGCAGCACGGCGCAGGCGCGGAGTGCCTCGGCGGCTGTGTAGAGGATCGTGGCGAGGCGGGCCTGGGCCTCGGCCGAGGCGTCCTTGGCGACCTTCCACGGCGCCTGCTCGGTGAGGTAGCCGTTGACCTGCTTGATGAAGTCGAAGATCGCGGCGATGCCGCCCGCGAAGTCGAGCTGCTCACCGATCCGCTCGTCCGCCTCGCGCACCGCCTTGGCCAGGCCGTCCGCGATGGCCTGCTCGGCATCGCCGTGCGCCAGGGCCTCGGGCAGGGCGCCGTCGAAGTACTTGCCGACCATGGCGGCCACCCGCGAGGCCAGGTTGCCGTAGTCGTTGGCGAGCTCACTGGTGTAGCGGGCCGAGAAGTCCTCCCAGGAGAAGGAGCCGTCCTGGCCGAAGGCGATGGCACGCAGGAAGTACCAGCGGTAGGCGTCCACACCGAAGTGGTCCGTCAGCTCGTGCGGCGAGATGCCCGTCAGGTTGGACTTGGACATCTTCTCGCCGCCGACCATCAGCCAGCCGTTGGCCACCACCCGCTTGGGCAGCGGCAGCCCGTTGGCCATCAGCATCGCGGGCCAGATCACCGCATGGAAGCGGAGGATGTCCTTCCCGACCAGGTGCACATCCGCCGGGAAGGTCGAGCCGAACTTCTCCGGGTCGGAGCCGTAGCCGACAGCGGTGGCGTAGTTGAGCAGCGCGTCGACCCATACGTAGATGACGTGCTTGTCGTCCCACGGGATCTTGATGCCCCAGTCGAAGGTGGAGCGGGAGATCGACAGATCCTCCAGGCCCTGCCGGACGAACTGCATGACCTCGTTGCGCGCCGACTCGGGCTGAATGAACTCCGGGTGCGCCTCGTAGTGCGCCAGCAGCTTCTCGCCGTAGGCGGAGAGCTTGAAGAAGTAGTTCTCCTCCTGGAGCATCTCCACGGGCTTCTTGTGGATGGGACACAGCTTCTGTCCCGCGTACTCTCCTTCTCCGTCGAGGAGTTCGCCGTAGGTCTTGTACTCCTCGCAGGGCACGCAGTACGGGCCCTCGTAGCCGCCCTGGTAGATCTCACCGCGGTCGTACAGGTCCTGGACGAACTCCTGGACGCGGTCGGTGTGCCGCTTCTCCGTGGTGCGGATGAAGTCGTCGTTCGCGATCTGCAGATGCTTCCAGAGGGGTTTCCACGACTCCTCGACGAGCTTGTCGCACCACTCGCCCGGACTGACCCCGTTGGCCTCGGCGGTGCGCATGATCTTCTGACCGTGCTCGTCCGTGCCGGTGAGGTACCACACCTTCTCGCCGCGCTGACGGTGCCAGCGGGTGAGCACGTCGCCTGCGACGGTCGTATAGGCGTGGCCCAGGTGGGGAGCGTCGTTCACGTAGTAAATGGGGGTCGAGACGTAGTACGCCTCGGTGCCCGCCTGCTCTGATCCAGTGGCCGCCATACCCGAATCCTATCGGCCGTGTGCCATCCCTTTTCCCGTCGGCTTTTCCGCCGGTTCCTCCGTCGGTGTCTCCACCCTCCCGGCCACGGAGCGTCAAGGTGCCGAGCGATCGGTCACTCCTGGTGGGGGCCGTCGCAGCCGAAGAACAACGGTCATCGTTCGGCTACATGCGTGCACTCAGACGGCGACGAACGCTCAATTACCGGCGCGACGCGGGCACGATGCGGCCTGGGCAAAGCGTTGGCCCCTTGACGGGGACGCTGGCTGCGGCAATGCCGCCCCGCCGACGGGGGGCGACGCACGGTGATGTGCCGGGTGCGTCGTGTGCAATGTGGCGGTCGAGCGACGACAGTGACGGCGAAGGAGGTGGCGGCGTGCAGTCCGAGGGGCCCAACCCCGGTACGTGTTGCCGCTGCGATCTGCCGGTGCGGCACCGCGCCCTGATCGCGATCATCGAGACGGGCTCCGGGCCCGGCGGCAGCGCGTACGCCTGCCTGCCCTGCGCCCGTGACTATGCGAAGACCTCGCTCGCCCCGGAGTGGATCGGCGAGACGATCGCCCACGCGGAGGCCATGCGGGTGGCGTTCGACGACGAGGAGTGGGCGGCCACGGGCCCGCGCGAGGGCTCCCCCAGCCTCCGGCCGGGAGGTACCCCCAGGCCGTAGCGCCCCTCCTTCGGACTGCTCAGGCTTCGCGGGTGATCGCGTATTCACCCGGGGTTCACCCTGAGGTCGCTCCTTCGCGCACCCGTGCGCCTAGCGTCACGGCGGCGTACGGCGTACAAGCGCAGACCGCGCCATCGCGCACACCGCGCATACCGCGCACGGACCGGAGGAACGACGATGCGAAAGCCGCTGCCGCTGCTCACTTCGCACCCCACGGGAAGATCAGCGATGACCTGCCGCTACCGCTGCGGCGACGCCTGCTTCCACGAGGTGCCCAACACCAGCTCCAACGAGTACGCAGGCGACGTCATCGCCCGGGCCCTCTCGCGCCGGTCGGTGCTGCGCGCCGGTGCTGTCGTCGGTGTCGCCGCCACGGCCGTGGGCACCGGGGTCACCGGTCCCGGCTCCGGGACCGCGTCGGCCGCCGTACCGGTGGCCAAGGGCGACAAGGCGGGCGGCCGGGCGGCCAAGGGCCTGCGGTTCGAGCCGGTCGCGCCGAACACCGCGGACAAGGTCACCGTCCCCGAGGGGTACGGGCAGAACATCGTCATCCGCTGGGGCGAGCCCATCCTGCGCGGGGCGCCGGACTTCGACCCCGAGCGGCAGACCGCCAAGGCGCAGGCGGGACAGTTCGGCTACAACAACGACTTCCTCACGCTGCTGCCGCTGTCCTCGAAGCAGCGCAGCCAAGGCGCCGACCAGCTCATGGTGGCCAACCACGAGTACACGGACGAGGTGCTGATGTTCGCCGGGTACGACCCGGAGAAGCCCACCCGCGAGCAGGTCGAGATCGCCTGGGCGGCGCACGGCCTGTCCATCGTCGCCGTGGCCGGCCAGGAGCGTACGGGCGCGCTGCGTGCCGTACCCCGCCACCCGCTCAACCGGCGGATCACCGCCACCACACCGTTCGAGGTCACCGGGCCGGCCGCGGGCGGCGCGCTGCTGCGTACCACGGCCGACCCGCGCGGGCGCCGGGTGCTGGGCACGCTCAACAACTGCTCGGGCGGCACCACCCCCTGGGGCACGGTGCTCTCCGGCGAGGAGAACTTCAACCAGTACTTCGCCAACGCGGAGAAGGTGACCGACCCCGAGCGCGCCGCAGCGCTCAAGCGGTACGGCGTGGTGGGCGGGGCCAGCGAGCGGCGCTGGGAGGAGTTCGATCCGCGGTTCGACCTCACCAAGGAGCCGAACGAGGTGCACCGCTTCGGCTGGGTGATCGAGCTGGACCCGTACGACCCCGACTCCACGCCCCGCAAGCACACCGCGCTCGGCCGCTTCAAGCACGAGGCGGCCCAGCCGCGGCTGTCCCCGGACGGGCACGCGGTCGTCTACATGGGCGACGACGAGCGCTTCGACTACTTCTACAAGTTCGTCTCCAAGAAGACGATGCGCCGCGGGACCAGCGCCGAGGACCGCCGCCACAACATGTCCCTGCTGGACGAGGGCACCCTCTACGTCGCCAAGCTGACCGGCGACAGCCCGGCCGAGGAGATCGACGGCAAGGGCACGCTGCCCGAGGACGGCGAGTTCGACGGCACCGGCCGGTGGCTCCCGCTGGCCAGCGGCGACAAGTCGTTCGTCGAGGGCATGACGGCCGAGGAGGTGTACGTCTTCACACGGCTGGCCGCCGACAAGGCGGGCGCCACCAAGATGGACCGCCCCGAGGACATCGAGGCCAGCCCGCGCACCGGCCGGGTGTATGTGGCGCTGACCAACAACACCGACCGCGGCAAGGACGGCAAGCCGGGGCCCGACGAGGCCAACCCGCGCAGCGCCAACAAGCACGGGCAGGTGCTGGAGCTCGCCGAGCGCGGCAACAACCCCACCTCCCGGACCTTCTCCTGGCGGCTCTTCCTGGTCTGCGGCGACCCGGAGGACCCGGGCACCTACTTCGGCGGCTTCCCCAAGGACCAGGTCAGCCCGATCTCCTGCCCGGACAACGTCACCTTCGACGCGTTCGGCAACCTGTGGCTGTCCACGGACGGCAACGAGCTGGGCTCGCACGACGGGCTGTTCGGCGTGGCCACGGCGGGGCCGCGGCGCGGTGAGGTGAGGCAGTTCCTGACCGTCCCGACGGGCGCCGAGACCTGCGGCCCGCTGGTGCAGGACCGCCGGGTGCTGGTCTGTGTGCAGCACCCCGGGGAGGTGGACGGCGCCTCGGTCGAGAAGCCCGCCTCCACCTGGCCGGACGGACCGGGCACCCATGTCCGCCCCGCGGTGGTGGCCGTCTGGCCGAAGGACGGCTCCGAAGTCGGACGGTGAGCCGATTAGGGGTGCCCCTGGGGGTGCGGGCGGGCTGCCGGTCGGTTGTGGCTGGTGGGGGCACCTCCCGGCCGGAGGCTGGGGGAGCAGTTCCCCGCGCCCCTTCGGGGCGCCACCCCCCTTGGGGGCGCGGTGGCGGCGCCCGCACGTGCATGCGAGGGTAAAAGACGGCAAGGAGTGCAAAGGGGAGAAAAGACTCGAACCATTGCGGGTGCAGCCATGGAGCGAACCAGGATTCTGATCGTCGGCGGCGGCTTCGCCGGGGTCGAGTGTGCGCGCGGACTGGAGCGTGGTCTGCGGCCCGAAGAGGCGGAGATCAGCCTCGTCACCCCCGCCAGCTACGAGCTCTACCTCCCCCTGCTCCCCCAGGTCGCGGCCGGGGTGCTCACCCCGCAGTCGGTCGCGCCGCCGCTGCGCAGGCTGCTGCGCAGGACCTCCATCGTCCCCGGCATGGTGATCGGGATCGATCCGCACGGGAAGATGTGCGTGGTCCGGCTCATCAGCGGCGAGACCGTCAACCAGCGCTACGACCGGCTGATCGTCACCCCCGGCAGCGTCACCCGCAGCCTCGACATCCCCGGACTCGACGAGCAGGCGCGCGGCATGAAGACGCTCGCCGAGGCCGCCTATATCCGCGACCATGTGATCGCCCAGCTCGATCTGGCGGCGGCCAGCACCAACGCGCAGGAGCAGAAGGAGCGGTTGCAGTTCGTCGTGGTCGGCGGCGGCTATGCGGGCACCGAGACCGTCGCCTGCCTCCAGCGGCTCACCAACTCCGCCGCAAAGCGCTATCCGCGGCTCGATCCCGACCTGATCAAATGGCATCTGCTGGACATCGCGCCCAAGCTGATGCCGGAGCTCGGCACGAAGCTGGGGCGGCGTGCCCAGCAGATCCTGCGTGAGCGCGGCACCGATGTCTCGCTGGGGGTCTCCGTGGCCAAGGCCGAGGAGCGGCGGATCACCCTGACCGACAACCGGGTGCTGCCCTCCCGCACCCTGATTTGGACGGCAGGTGTCGCCGCCAGCCCGCTGATCGGCACCCTGGACGCGGAGACGATCAAGGGGCGGCTGGTCGTCAACGCCGACTTCACGGTGCCGGGCCATCCGGGCGTGTACGCGCTGGGCGACGCGGCAGCCGTACCCGATCTGACGAAGGTCGGCGGCGCGGTGTGCCCGCCCACCGCCCAGCACGCCAGCCGCCAGGGCAAGCACATGGCCCGCAATCTGATCGCCGCGCTGCGGGGCGAGCCCATGACGCCCTACCGGCACAAGGACCTCGGTCTGGTGGTGGACCTCGGCGGCACGGACGCGGTGGCCCGTCCGCTCGGGTACGAGTTCTCCGGGTTCCGCGCGCAGGTCATCGCGCGCGGCTACCACCTGATGGCGCTCCCCACCTTCACCGCGAAGGCCCGCACGGTGGCGAACTGGAACCTCAACGCGCTGACCGGTGACGACTTCCTGCGCACCGGCTTCCTCTCCCGCCGCCCCGCCACCCTCCAGGACATGGAGGCCACCGACGCCTACCTCACCCAGGAACGAGCCCGGGAGCTGACGCCATGAGGTGGTTCTTCCGTACCGTGGTCGGCGCCGTCATCCGGGAGATCGTCCGTGCGTTCTCCCGTGGTGGCCGCTGAAGCTTGACTTGAAGCGAGGTTGAAGTCGGAGGGTGGAGCTCTCGCAGCCAGCGAGAGCCCCGAGCCGGAAGGCACCACCATGCATGCCGTCGTCCTGCATACGTTCGGCCCCGCCGAGAACCTCCGCCACGAGACGCTGCCCGACCCCGAACCCGGCCCGGGACAGGTCCGGATCGCCGTCCGCGCCGCCGGGGTCCATGCCGTCGAGACCGTCCTGCGGGCCGGGGTGACCGAGGGCCTCGTACCGCCGCTGCCCGAGCTGCCCGCCGTGTTCGGCGGCGAGGTCTCCGGCACCGTCGACGCGGTCGGCCCTGACGTCGACCCGGGCTGGCTGGGCCGCGACGTGGTGACCGCGAGCGGCACCCCCGGCGGCTACGCGGAGCTGGCCGTCGCGGACGTCACCGAGCTGCTGGAGCGCCCGTCAGGGCTCAGCCACGAGTCCGCCGTCGCGGCGGTGGTGACGGGCGGGACGACGGTCGGCGTGCTCGCCCAGGCGGAGTTGGGTCCGCAGGACGTGGTGCTGATCAACTCCGCCGCGGGCGGCATGGGGCGGCTCCTGGTGCAGCACTTCCACGCGCTGGGCGCGGTGGTGATCGGCGCCGCCGGCGGCCCCGCGAAGGCGGCGGCCGTCCGCGAACTGGGTGCCGACCTGGCCGTCGACTACAACCGGCCCGACTGGCAGCGGACGGTTGCCGACTGGCTGGCCGGTCCGGGTGGGGGCGGCACCCTCACCGCCGTACTGGACGGGGTCGGCGGCGAAAAGGCCCGCACCGCCTTCGGGCTGCTCGGCGCGGGCGGCCGCTTCGTGACGTACGGCGCCATCTCCGGCACGGAGTTCACCCCCTCCCTCGACGAGCTCGCCGCCCGCGATCTCACTCACGTCGACGCCCTCGGCGCACTGCTCGCCCACCCCGAGCACGCCTCCGCCTACCGTGCCGAAGCCCTCGCCCGTACCGCCGCCGGTGTCTTCTCCCACACCACCCACCCCTTCCCCCTCTCCGACGCCGCCCAGGCGCACAAAGCCCTCGAACAGCGGGAGACAACGGGGAAGGTCGTCCTGATCCCGTAGCGCCGTAGGCCGTCGGGAGGCCGTCGCCGCGGGGGGCCACGCTCGCGCCGGAGCAGCCGCAGGACGACGTCCGGGTGCTGCTCGATCCGGCGGCCATCCGTTCTGCGGCTTTCTGCAATGAGTGTCCTGGAATGAGCGGTTCCGGAATGCCCGCCCTTGTTCCGGAATGAGTTGGTGGCCGCGTGGGGGCACGCATTCGGTGGGGGAATCCGGGCACAGTTGGGGGAGACCGAGGAACGGCGAGAAGTCTGAGGAGCCCCCATGCCCACGGTGCCGGTGGTGCGCAGCCTGCGCAGAGTGGTGCGGCCACGCGCGTCGCGTCCGGGGGTGGACCTGTCGCATCCGGCGCGCTCGCCGCTGGGCACCTCCGTGGTGAGCTGTGTCGCCTACGACCGCGAGGGCACGCGGCTGATGGCGGAGTGCGGTATCGCGGACGCGCTGGCCTGCGTACGCAAGGGCGGGAGCAGCCGCGAAGGGGGCGGCTTCGTCTGGATCGGTCTGCACGAGCCGACGGAGGCCGAGTTCGAGGGCATCACCGAGCTGTTCGGGCTGCACCCGCTCGCCGTGGAGAACGCCCTGGAGCCGCACCAGCGCCCGAAGGCCGAGTGGTTCGGCGGCGACATGATGTACGCCGTCTTCAAAACGGTCACCTACGTGGAGCACGAGAAGCTGACCGCCACCAGCGAGGTGGTGGACACCGGCGAGATCATCGTCTTCACCGGCGCCGACTTCGTGATCACCGTACGGCACGGCCGGCACGGCTCCCTCGGCCCGCTGCGCGAGGCGCTGGAGGCCGAGCCGGAGCGGCTGGCACAGGGCCCGGCGGCCGTGCTGCACGCGATCGCCGACCACGTCGTGGACGACTATCTGCTGGTTGCGGACGAGGTGCAGACCGACATCGACGATCTGGAGAGCGACGTCTTCGCCTCCGAGAGCCCGTTCGGGGGGAGCAGCAGCGGTGGGCTGTCCGGCACCGGCCGTATCTACCAGCTCAAACGCGAGCTGCTCGAACTCAAGCGCGCCACCCTGCCGTTGGCCCGGCCGCTGGAGTTGCTCTCCGACCGGCCCAACCGCCTCATCGACCCCGAGATACGCAAGTACTTCCGGGACGTCGCCGACCACTTGGCCCGCGTCACCGAGCAGATCGCCTCCTTCGAGGCGCTCCTCGACTCGATCCTCCAGGCCCATCTGGCGCAGGTCTCCACCGCCCAGAACGAGGGCATGCGCAAGATCAGCGCCTGGGTCGCCATCGTCGCGGTCCCGACGATGGTGTGCGGCATCTACGGGATGAACTTCGACCACATGCCCGAGCTGCACTGGCCGGTCGGCTATCCGCTGACCCTCCTCGTCATCACCGTCACCTGCGTGTCCATGTACCGCGCGTTCCGGAGAAACGGCTGGTTGTGAGCTTGCGCCGGTGAGGGGGTGCCCCTTGCCGGCCGTCGGCAGGCTGCGGGTGCTCCCCCGAGCTCTTCGAGCAGGGAGGTGCCCCCATGGCTGGTCGCGCAGTTCCCCGCGCCCCTGACGGGGCGCTCCCCCTGCTGTGCTTGGGCAGTCTGCTCCCGCGGACTCCGTCCGGGAGGTGCCCCCGCAGCCGCCCATGCGGGGTTCGGTAATCCCGAACCCCGATTCCGGGTGCACGCTCCATCGCGGGCTGACCTGCGGCTCCGTAGCGTCGTGGGCATGGTGAACGCGGAGAATGAACGGCACGGAGCCGCGCTGGTCATGGCGGGGGTCACCCGGCGCTACGGGCGCCGCAGGGGCGGCGTGGACGCGCTGCGCGGCGTCGACGTGGAGCTGGCACGGGGCAGCTTCACGGCGGTGATGGGGCCCTCGGGCTCTGGCAAGAGCACCCTCTTGCAGTGCGCTGTCGGCCTCGACCGGCCGACCCGGGGCAGCGTGCGGATCGCGGGGCAGGAGCTGACCCGGATGGGCCGCCGCGCCCTCACCCGGCTGCGCCGGGAGCGGATCGGCTTCGTCTTCCAGTCCTTCAACCTGCTGCCCGCGCTGACCGCGGAGCAGAACGTGGGGCTCCCGCTGCGGCTGGCGGGCACCGGCACCCGCCGCGCCCGCACCGCGGCCCGGGAGGCGCTGGCCCGCGTCGGTCTCGCCGACCGCGCCCACCGCCGTCCCGCTGAACTCTCCGGCGGCCAACAGCAGCGCGTCGCCCTCGCGCGGGCGCTCGTCACCGAACCGGAGGTCGTCTGCGCCGACGAACCGACCGGGGCGCTCGACCCGACGACCGCGGAGGAAGTGCTGGCGCTGCTGCGGCAGTCGGTGGACGAGCTGGGCACCACGGTCCTGATGGTCACGCACGACCCGGCGGCGGCTGCCCACGCCGACCGGGTGCTGTTCCTGGCGGACGGCCTCGTCGTGGACGAGTACACGGCCGTCGCCTGGAGGGGGGAGGCCGGGCCCGGAAGCGGCAGGGGGAGCGCTTCCGGGCCCGGCAGCGGGGGTGCGGGTCCCGCCGTCCTACGGGGGGACGGCGGGGCCGCGGCGCACATCGCCCGGCGGATGCGGACCCTCACCGGGCCCGGCAGCGGCGCCGCGCCGGAGGGCGACCGGGCGGAGGTGGCCGTATGACCACCGGACTCGCCCGGGCCTCCGTGCGGGCGCGGCCCAGCGCCTTCGCCGGGGTGTTCTCCGTGCTCGTGCTCTCCGCGACCGTCGTCACCGCCTCGGTCGCAATGCTGCGCATCGCCGCCGGGATCCCGGCGGGAGAGGCGCGGGAGGCGGTGAGCACCATGGGGGCGGGCTTCACCGTGGTGACCGTCTACCTGTCCGTCTTCGTCATCGCCCAGGTCATGGCGCTCACCGTGGCCGCGCGGGCGCGGGAGAACGCGGTGCTGCGCGCTGTGGGGGCGCTGCCGTGGCAGATCCGGCGTACGGTCGCCACCGAGGCACTGTGCACGGCGCTGCCCGCGCTGCCCGTCGGCTACGGACTCGGCTGCGTACTCGCATACGGGTGGCGGGACGGGATGGCCGCGCACGGGCTGTTGCCGCACGGCGTCCCCCTCTCCGTCGGCTGGCCGCCCGCACTCGCGGCGGCAGGCGTGCTGTTCGTCACCTCGCAGCTCGGCGGGCTGCTGGCCGCACACCGCGCCGCGTGGGCCCGCCCGATGGACGCGCTCGGCGACGCGGCGGGCGCCCGCCGCGGGGTCACGCTCACCGGCGTCGTCCGCGGCATCGGTGCCGTCCTCGCCCTGTTCGGCGCCGCGGTGCTGACGGCGATCACTGCCGCGGGGCCGCGCGAGGACGTGGGGGAGCATCTGCCGCTGGTGCTGCTCGCCTACCTGGTCGGGGTCGGGTTCGCGGGGCCCGCGATCGGGCGGGCGGCCGCCCGGCTGCTGGCCGTGCCGGTACGGCTGCTGACGCTGCCGCGTGCGCTGGGTGGCGGAGCCGCCGTCGAGCTGGCGTTCGCGCAGGCCCGGGCCACCTCCCGGCGGCTGTCGTCGGCCATCACGCCGGTCGCTCTGGTGGTGGCGTTCACGCTGGTCAAGCTGGCCGCGCTGGCTGCGGTCGCCGAACCGTCCTGGGTCGACCTGTTCGCGACGGTCCTCTACGCGACCTTCGCCGCCTTCGCCGCAGCCAACACCATGGTGCTGCTCAGCGCCGAACGCCGCCGCGAGGTCGCACTGTTGCGGGCGGTCGGCGCGGGCGCGGGGCAGGTGCTGCGGATGCTGGTGGCCGAGGCGCTGACCGTCACCTGCGCGGGCTTCGGCGCGGGCGTCGCCGTCGCCCTCGCGGTGACGCTGCCGCTGGGCGACGCCGCGGGGGCTTCGCTGTCCGCACTGCCGCTGACGACCTGGGCGGGCACAGGCGCGGGAGTGCTAGCCCTGGCCTTGGCCGCCACCTTGGCCCCCCTGCCGGGCCACTTGCGGCGGGCACCGGGGTGAGGAAGTGCCGCCCACAACCAGAATGGTGACCGTGACAGCAGCCCTTGACCTCCTCGGCCTCCCCGCAACCCGCAAGGCACGCCGAGCCCTTGTGTACGCCCTCGCAGGAGTGATCCCCGCCCTGCTGGGCGTACCGGCCCTGGCGCTGCTCGCAGTGGGCGCGGCCCTGTGTGTGACCCGCGCGGGGCTGCCGGTGCTCTCCCTCGTGCTGACGGCCGTCCGCGGGCTGACGGCCGTGCACCGGGTGCTGCTGCGCGGGCTGCTCGGCGAGGACGTACCGGCGCCGCCCCGGCCGGGCCCGCTGCGCGCGGCGAACGATGCCGCGTCCTGGAGGTGTGCGGCGTACGCCGTGATCAGCGCACCACTCGGCGTGCTCCTCTTCGCCGTTCAACTGCCCCTACGGCTCTACGGATTGGCCCTGCTGTCGTACCCGCTGTGGTTCCGGGCCGTGTGGCAGAACGGGCACCACGGTCTCGAACTCACCGGCACCGTCCCGCTCGACAGCTGGTCCCGGGCACTGGCCGTTGCCGCCGCCGGGCTGGTGCTGCTGGTGGTGGCCGGCTGGGCGGGGCGTCAACTGACCGCGCTGGTCCGGCTGCTGGCCCGTACGCTGCTCGCCCCGCCGCCCAGCGACGACCTGGCCGCGCGCGTACACGATCTGGAGGAGACCCGGGCCCTGGCCGTACGGGACTCCGCGGCCACCCTACGCCGTATCGAACGCGACCTGCACGACGGTGCGCAGGCCCGCCTGATCGCCCTCGCCATGGCGCTGACCCGCGCCAAGGAGGCGCTCCGCGCGTCCGAGCCGTCCCCGGCGAACGCCGCCAAGGCCCGCGATCTGGTGGAGCAGTCCCTCGGTACGGCCCGTACCGCGCTGGGCGAGCTGCGCGACCTCGTACGCGGCATCCATCCGCCCGTCCTCGACAAGGGCCTCGCACCCGCCCTCGCCTCCCTCCGCTCGGACATCGAGTCCCCGTCGCTGCGGGTGGAGCTGCGGTCCCGACTGCTGGCCGGGCCGCGCCCGCCCGAGGCGGTGGAGACCATCGCCTACTTCTGCGCGGCCGAGCTGCTGACCAACGCCGCCCGGCACGCGGACGCCAGCCGCATCGTGGTCACCGCCCACGTCGAACTCGAGCTCCCTCACCGCGTCCTGGTGCTGGTGGTCGAGGACGACGGCCGGGGCGGCGCTCCCCCCGTCCCGCCGGCACGGGGCAGCTCTTCCGGGCTGCGCGGCCTGTCCGAACGCGTCCGCACGGTGGACGGCACACTGTCCCTCGACAGCCCGCCCGGCGGCCCGACGAGAGCGACGGTCCGCCTGCCGTTCGCCGCAGCACAGGGGGAGACGACCAGGTGACGAGCCCGACAGGACCAGCGCCGAAGGAACAGGCACTCCGGCTGGTGATCGCCGAGGACGCGGTCGTCGTACGGGAGGGGCTGGTCGGGCTGCTCACCGACCGGGGCCTGGAGGTGGCCGCGGCGGTCGGCGACCCGGATGCGCTGCTGGCGGCCGTGGAGCGTACCCGCCCGGACGCCGTCGTGGCGGACATCCGGATGCCCCCCACGCACCGGGACGAGGGGCTGCGCGCGGCGGCCGAACTGCGCCGCCGTCACCCCCGATTGGGCATCCTGCTGTTTTCCCAGTACATCGAGACCAGCTACGCGCACACCCTTCTCGCCGACGGCCCGGCCGGTATCGGCTACCTCCTCAAGGACCGCGTACTGGACGTCGACGAGTTCGTTGAGGCGCTGCACCGGGTGGTGGCCGGTGGCACAGCGCTGGACCCGGACGTCATCTCCCGGCTGCTGCGGTCCCGCCCCACTCTCGCGGCACTCACCCCACGCGAGCACGAGACCCTCGCGCATATGGCCGCGGGGCTCACCAACGCGGCCATCGCCACCCGGATGGACATCTCCCAGCGGGCGGTGGAGAAGCACACGGCCACCATCTTCGACAAGCTGGAGATCCCGCGTACGACGGCCACCCACCGCCGCGTCCAGGCAGTGCTGCACTATCTGGAAGACCGCTACCAGGAAGGCCAGGAGGGCGACCCGCACTGACGGGCCGCCCTCCCGGCAAGATCCGGCAGCGCTACAACAGCAGCGACAGCAGCAGCAACAGCACCAGCGCGATGACGGAGATGATCGTCTCCATCACCGACCAGGACTTGATCGTCTGGCCGACGTTCATCCCGAAGTACTCCTTCACCAGCCAGAATCCGGCGTCGTTGACGTGGCTGAAGAAGAGCGACCCGGCGCCGACGGCGAGTACCACCAGCGCGGTCTGCGTCGTGGACATATCGGTGGTCAGCGGGCCGACCAGTCCCGCGGCGGAGACCGTGGCCACCGTCGCGGAGCCGGTCGCCAGCCGGATGCAGACGGCGATGATCCAGCCGAGCAGCAGTGCGGGGACGGACCAGTCCTTGGAGAGGTCCAGGATCATCTGGCCGATGCCGACGTCGACCAGCGTCTGCTTGAAGCCGCCGCCCGCGCCGACGATCAGCAGGATGCCCGCGATCGGCCCGAACGAGCCCGCCACGGTGGAGGAGAGCCGGTCCTTGGTGAATCCCGCGGCCCTGCCGAGGGTGAATATCGCGACCAGCACCGCCACCAGCAGCGCGATCATCGGGTCGCCGACGACGTCCAGGACGCGCTGCACGGTGTCTTCGGGGTCGTCGATGACGATGTCGGCGAGCGCCTTGGCGAGCATCAGCACGACCGGCAGCAGCACCGTCGTCAGCGTGCTGCCGAACCCGGGCCGACGGTCCAGCTCCGCGTCGGCGCGCTCGGGCACGACCCCTTCGGGCGGTGTGGTGTCGACCCAGCGCGCTGCCACCTTGCCGAACAGCGGTCCCGCGACGACGAGGGTGGGGATACCGACGACGAGGCCGAGGCCCAGCGTCACGCCCAGGTTGGCGTCCATCGCGTCGATGGCGACCAGCGGGCCGGGGTGCGGCGGCACCAGCCCGTGCATCACGGACAGCCCGGCCAGCGCGGGGATACCGACGCGCATCACCGAGTAGTTGCCGCGCTTGGCCACCAGCAGTACCACCGGGATCAGCAGGACCAGCCCGACCTCGAAGAACATCGGCAATCCGACGATGCCCGCGATCAGCGCCATCGCCCAGGGAATGCTGCGCCTGCTCGCCCTGGCCAGGATCGTGTCGACGATCTGGTCGGCACCGCCGGAGTCGGCGAGCAGCTTGCCGAGGATGGCGCCCAGCGCGATGAGGACGCCGACGCCGGAGACGGTGTCCCCGAGGCCGGTGCTGAAGCTCTCGATGGCCTTGTCGAGCGGCGCCGCCGCCACGGCACCCAGCGCGAGGGTGCCGACGGTCAGCGCCAGGAACGCATGCAGCTTGAACCGGGTGATGAGAACGACGATGACGGCGATGCCGACCAGCGCGGCGATCCCCAACTGGGCGTTGCCGGCGGACGTGATGGGGTCCGGTTGCTGTGACCCCGCGGCCAGCATCTCGGCACTGAGATGGCGCACGGCTCTTCCTTCTTCGCGGTGGGTGGGTCAGGGGAGTGGGTCAGGGGAGTGGGTCAGGGGAGGGGTCAGAGATTGCTGACCGACTGGACGGTATGAAAACGGGAAAGTGCAGGTGACCCCAGCTCGGCCAGGGCCTGCCCGGTGACTGCCTGCGGCCCGGGAGCGACATCGACCACGACGCCGGGCTCGTCCGGCGCCAGCGGTTCGAGGGTCGCGAACTGCGAATCCAGCAGCGCGACCGGCATGAAGTGATCCGCGCGCCCGGCCATCCGCCGGGCGATCAGCGCGCGGTCGCCGGTGAGGTGGAGGAAGACGATTCCGGGGGCGGCGGCCCGCAGCCGGTCGCGGTAGGCCCGCTTGAGAGCCGAGCAGCTGACGACCCCGCCGAGCCCCTCGCGGCTGTGCGCCCAGGCGCCGATCGCATCCAGCCACGGCGCCCGGTCGGCGTCGTCGAGCGGGGTCCCGGTGGACATCTTGGCGACGTTGGCGGGCGGGTGGAAGGCGTCCGCCTCGGCGTACGGCACGCCGAGCGCGTCGGCGAGCAGCCGCCCCACGGTGGTCTTGCCGGTGCCCGCCACTCCCATGACGACCACAACGTCCTCGACCCCGACCTCCTGACCGGTCACCCCGGTGGTCTGCCTCCGCACCTCATCTCACCGTCCTCATCGACATCGACCTCGGTGCGCAGGACACTCAACCTCATAGGTCACACGTATTCAATAGTTGGAAACCAATTGGTCATACTTAATTGCCCGTGACGAGGAGCACGTAGGCTGAACGTCCCGGGCGTTCGCCGAGCGCACGGGCAGGGGTGGAGACGACCGGGGAGACGCATGACCAGCCAGAACGAGGACGCTGACGACTCCGGGCAGGGCGGCTCGGAGCGGCCCGGCTCCGAGCCGGGCCGGGGGGCGGCCCCGGTGCGCGAGCGCGGACTGCACGGCAGGGTGCTCGCCTCGCTCGGCCCCGCGATCACCGCGGGTGAGTACCCGCCGGGCATGGTGCTGCTCACCGAGGAACTGGCAGCGCGCTACGAGGTCTCCCGCACGGTGGCGCGGGAAGCCGTACGGGTGCTGGAGTCCATGCACCTGGTGGAGTCGCGCCGCAGGGTCGGGGTCACCGTGCTGCCCCCGGAGCAGTGGAACGTCTACGACCCGCAGGTCATCACCTGGCGCCTCGCCGGCGCCGACCGGGGCCGCCAGCTGCGCTCCCTCACGGTGCTGCGCTCTGCCGTCGAACCGGTCGCGGCCCGCCTCGCCGCCGAGCAGGCCACACCCGAGGAGTGCGCGGCACTGACCGAGCACGCCCTGGGCATGGTCGCCACCTCGCGCGGCGGGCAGCTCGACAACTACCTGGTGCACGACATCGACTTCCACCGCGCCGTGCTGCGCGCCTCCCGCAACGAGATGTTCGCCCGCCTCGGTGATGTCGTCGCGGCCGTCCTCACCGGCCGTACCCAGCACGACGTGATGTTCAGCGACCCCCGCCAGGAGGCCGTCACCCTGCATGTCCAGGTGGCCGAGGCCGTCCGCGAGCGCGACGGTGCCCGCGCCGAACGCATAATGCGCACCATCACCGAGGACGCCATGGCGGAGCTGGACGTACTGGCGCCGTAGTTCCCTGCGGCTCGCCCGAAGAGGTCACGCGGTCACCGGCAGGTGCCTTCCAGGGCGCGGGCCCGCGCGGAGGCGTCGACGATGAGCTCATGGCAGAGCCCTCCGGCGACACCTCCCCGCCACGCCCCGGTGCACCGTCCTGGGCGTGGCCGCTGCTGGGCCCGGCCGTCGCGGTGCTCTTCGTGGCGTACTTCCTGCTGCCGGCGCAGGTGCTGGGGCCCGAGCGGCCGGCGCTGAGCTGGACCGTGTTCATCGTCGTACTGGCGGCCATCGCCGCGCTGCTGCTCAAGCACATGCGGGACGCGATGTTCGACCGGCCCGGCACGGTCGTCGCCCTGGTGTCGCTGATGTGCCTGTCGGTGCTGGTGTTCTCCTCGGCGTACTTCGTGATCTCGCACGATCCGGGCGAGTTCCACGGCCTGCGCACCCGGCTGGACGCCTTCTACTTCACGCTGCTGACCCTGGCCACCGTCAGCTACGGCGACATCCAGCCACGCGGTCAGTCCGCACGCCTGCTCATCCTGCTCCAGATCCTCTACACACTGGTCTTCCTCACCGCCGCCGCGACCTCCCTCACCGGCAAGCTGCGCCGCACCGCAGCGCGCCGCCCCCCACGAGGGAGGCCCCGGAAACCCGGTCCCGGCTGAGTCACCGCCGACGCCGCGGGCGCTGTCAGTGCCCCGTGCGAGGATGCGAAGCGGCCTTGCGAACGATCGCTCACGGGGATGGCCGTCCGAGCCACGTCAGCTGAGTCAGGGACAGGTACAAGACGATGCGTACTGTGACCATCACCGGTAGCCGTACGGCGGGGCACCACGACCCCGCCCACTATGCGCAGCTCTTCACGGCGTATTTGGCGCCGTTCGCGGCCGACGCCCACTTCTACCTCGGCGGCGCCCGCGGAATCGACAGCCTGGCGCTGACGTGGCTGGCGAACGAGACGAACGCGTGGCTCACCGTGGCCGTACCAGGCACGCTGGACCAGCAGCCGCCCGAGGCAAGACATGCGGTCAACCGCGCCTGGGACCGCCTCGCGGAGGTCGTCGAACTCGGCGCCGACCCGCTGGACGACGCCGCGTATCTGGCCCGCAACCGGTGGATGGTGGACCGCTCCAGCATGGTGATCGGTTTCCCGGTCGGCACCAGCACCCAGTCCGGCACCTGGCAGACCCTCGACTACGCGTCCCAGCAGGGAAAGGCCCGGCTGATCGTGCCGACCTAGGCGATGGATTGGAGCCGGGCGGCCGGGGCACTCGGGCGGCGGAGGTGAGAAGACATGGGTCCCCTGCTACTCGTACTGCTGCTCGCGCTGATCCTGTTCGGCGCGGGGTTCGCGCTGAAGGCGCTGTGGTGGATCGCGGTGATCGTGCTCGTCCTGTGGCTGCTCGGGTTCTTCGTGCGGCCTGCGGTCGGAGGGCGGCGCGGTCGGTGGTACCGCTGGTAGGCGAGGGCTGCCGGCAGGAGCGGCGCTGCCCGCTCCTGCCGGCAGTGAATGGGTCGTAAGGTCACATACATGGACACAACCGCCCTCCTCACGGACGCCTTCACCCGCGTGAACGGCGAGGTCCACTCCACGCTCCGCAGCATCAAGAAGAGACACCTCAACGAACAACTCGACCCGGCGACCAACAGAGTGAGCTGGCTGATCTGGCACCTCACCCGGGTGCAGGACGACCACCTCGCCGACGCCGCCGGTACGCAGCAGGTCTGGCACGCACAGGGGTTCGAGGAGCGCTTCGGGCTGCCCCTCCCCTCCGACGACACCGGATTCGGCCACGCGCCCGCGGACGTGGCCGCCGTCCGGGTGGACTCGCCGAAGCTGCTGCTGGAGTACCACGACGCGGTGCACGAACAGACCCTCAACTATCTGGGCACCCTCAATGCCCGGTCGCTCGACCGCATCGTCGACGACGCGTGGGACCCGCCGGTCTCGCTCGGGGTACGCCTCGTCAGCGTCATCGGCGACACCATGCAGCACGTCGGTCAGGCGGCCTTCCTGCGCGGCGTGCTGGAACGCCGCTGAACCCAGATCAAGCCCCAGCCGCAGCACCAGAGCCGAAGAGAGGCGCGCCCCGTGATCCCCCAGCGCACCGCCACCAGCTCAACCCTCACCCTGCATGTCAACGACACCGCGCACACCGTCACCGTCGACCACCGCGCCACCCTCCTGGACGTACTGCGCGAACAGCTCCACCTCACCGGCAGCAAGAAGGGCTGCGACCACGGCCAGTGCGGCGCCTGCACGGTGCTGCTGGAGGGGCGCCGCGCGAACAGCTGTCTGCTGCTGGCGGTGGCGTACGACGGCGCGCATCTGACCACCGTCGAGGGGCTCGGCGACGAGGAGCGCCCGCACCCGCTCCAGCAGGCGTTCCACGAGCGGGACGCCTTCCAGTGCGGCTACTGCACACCGGGCCAGATCGTCTCGGGCGTCGGCATGCTGTGCGAGGCCGCCGAAGGCCACCCCTCGCAGGCCACCCCCGCCGCAGCACTCCAGCGGGCCACCGGCGCTCCGGTGGAGCTGGACCGCGACGAGATCCGCGAGCGGATGAGCGGCAACATCTGCCGGTGCGGCGCCTATCCGCACATCGTCGAGGCGATCGAGGACGTGACGGCGTACACCGGCGGGCACAGCGACGCCGCGCACGCCTCCCGCCGCAGCGACGCCGACGCCGTACCGGCGAGGTGAGCGTGCGATGAAGCCCTTCACCTTCGAGCGCGCCACCAGCCCCGAGCAGGCCGTCTCCGCGTTCGCGGCGCAGCCCCACGCGCGCTTCCTGGCGGGTGGCACCAACCTGGTGGACCTGATGAAGCTCGGCGTCGAGACGCCCGAGCACCTCATCGACGTCTCCCGGCTGCCGCTGAACGACATCGAGCCCACCGCCGACGGCGGCCTCCGTATCGGCGCCAACGTCCGCAACACCGACCTGGCCGCGCACACCTCCGTCTGCCGCAGCTATCCGGCGCTCGCCGAGGCACTGCTGGCCGGCGCCTCCGGGCAGCTCCGCAATCTGGCCACCACCGGCGGCAACCTTCTCCAGCGCACCCGCTGTCCCTACTTCCAGGACCTCTCGGCGCCCTGCAACAAGCGCGAGCCGGGCTCGGGCTGTTCGGCGCGGGAGGGAGTCAACCGGGACATGGCGGTACTGGGCCACTCCGAGCACTGCGTGGCCACCCACCCCTCCGACATGGCGGTGGCGCTGGCCGCCTACGACGCGGAGGTGGAGCTGCTGGGCCCGGAGGGGAACCGGACGGTGCCGGCGGCCGAGTTCCACCGGCTGCCCGGTGACACCCCGCAGCGGGACACGGCGATCCGGCCCGGCGAGCTGATCTCGCACGTCACCCTCCCGCCGCCGCCCGCCGGTGCCCGCGCCGCCTACCGCAAGGCCCGCGACCGCGCCTCGTACGCCTTCGCGCTCGCCTCGGCCGCCGCCGTTCTCGCGCTGGACGGCGACGGGACCGTACGGCATGCCGCGCTCGCGTTCGGCGGGCTGGCGCACCGGCCGTGGCGGGCCCGTACCGCAGAGCGGATGCTGATCGGTGCGCCCGCCGACGCCGAGGCCTTCGCGCGCGCGGCCGATGCCGAACTGGCCGATGCCCGCCCGCTGTCCGACAACGGCTTCAAGGTGCCGCTGGCCCGCAATGTGGCCGTACACATGCTCACCGCCTTGGCCGGTGACGCCCCGAACCGCTCCGCAGGGACGTGAGGACGAGGACGATGGCCGTAGACGACACCACAGACACCGCAGGCACCACCCGCGCCGACCGCACCGCCGAGCGCGTCCTGGGCTCGCCCGCTCTCCGCCGCGAGGGCCCCGCCAAGGTCACCGGCACGGCGCGCTACGCCGCCGAACACACCCCGCCGGACTGCGCGTACGGCTGGCCGGTGGCCGCGACCGTGCCGCACGGCGGTGTCACCGCCATCGACGACAGCGACGCCATGGCGCTGCCCGGCGCGCTCGCCGTCCTCACCCATGAGAACGCGCCCCGGCTCGGCGAACCCGACGACCCCACCCTCCACCTGCTCCAGACTCCACGGGTGCCGCACCGCGGCTGGTACGTGGCGCTGGCCGTCGGCGAGACGCCGGAGGTGGCGCGCGAAATGGCGCGGGAACTCCGCCTCAGCTACGACAAGGAGCCGTACGACGTGCTCGTACGCGCCGACCACCCGGAGCTCTACCCCCCGGAGCAGGCCAACGGCGGCTACCCCGGCGCCCGCGAGGCGGGCGACTTCGATGCGGAGTACGCCGCGGCGCCGCACCGCTTCGACCTCACCTACACCCTCGGCCCGCTGCACAACCACCCCATGGAGCCGCACGCCGCGACCGCCGTATGGGAGGGCGGGCATCTGATCGCCTACGACTCCAGCCAGGGCGCCACCCTGGTGAGCGAGACGCTGGCCGCGATGTTCGACCTCGATCCGCGACAGGTCACCGTCGTCGCCGAACACGTCGGCGGCGGCTTCGGGTCCAAGGGCACCCCGCGGGCTCCGGTGGTGCTCGCCGCGATGGGTGCCAAGCACACCGGGCGCGCCGTCAAGGTCGTCCTGCCCCGCCGGGAGCTGCCCTTCGTGGTCGGCCACCGTGCCCCCACCGTCCAGCGGCTGCGCGTCGGCGCCCGCGACGACGGAACGCTGGCCGCGCTCGGCCACGAGGTGGTCACCCACACCTCCACCCTCAGGGAGTTCGTGGAGCAGGCCGCCGTGCCCTCCCGGGTGATGTACGGCGCCGACGGCAGCCGCACCGGACACCACGTCGTCGCGCTGAACGTCCCCACCCCCTCCTGGATGCGGGCCCCCGGCGAAGCACCCGGTATGTACGCGCTCGAATGCGCCATGGACGAGGTGGCCACCGCGCTGGACATCGACCCGATCGAGCTACGGCTGCGCAACATCCCCGACCGGGAGCCCGACAGCGGCAGGCCGTTCAGCAGCCACCACCTCGGCGACTGCCTGCGCGAAGGCGCCCGCCGCTTCGGCTGGGAGCGCCGCGACCCGCGCCCCGGCGCCCGGCGCGACGGCGAACTGCTGCTGGGCACCGGCGTGGCAGCGTCCACCTACCCGGCGTACGTCGCCCCGTCCACCGCCTCCGTCCAGGCGATGGGCGACGGCTCCGGGCCCGCCTATCACGTACGGATCAACGCCACCGACATCGGCACCGGAGCCCGAACCGTCCTCGCCCAGATCGCCGCCGACGAGCTCGGCGTCCCGCTGGACGCCGTCCGGATCGACGTCGGCAGCAGCGATCTGCCCACAGCGCCGCTGGCCGGCGGCTCCTCGGGCACCGCCTCCTGGGGCTGGGCCGTCCACAAGGCGTGCCGCGAACTGCGGGAGTCGGGCGGCAGCATCGTCACCGTCGACACCACCAGCGACGTCCAGGCCCAGGAGGAGTACGCGCGGCACGCCTTCGGCGCCGTCTTCGCGGAGGTCTCCGTCGACGCGGTGACCGGCGAGGTACGGGTACGCCGGCTGCTCGGCGTCTTCGCCGCGGGCCGCATCCTCAACGCCCGTACGGCGCGCTCGCAGTTCATCGGCGGGATGACGATGGGCCTGGGCATGGCGCTGACCGAGCACAGCACGCTGGACGCGCGGCTCGGCGGCTTCGTCGAGAAGGACCTGGCCGGCTATCACGTCCCCGCGCACGCGGACGTCCCCGACATCGACGCGCACTGGATCGAGGAGCACGACCCGCACCTCAACCCGGTCGGCGGCAAGGGCATCGGCGAGATCGGCATCGTCGGCACCCCGGCCGCCATCGCCAACGCCGTCCACCACGCCACCGGCCGGCGCTACCGCGAACTCCCCCTCACCCCGGACCGGGTGGGACCGGTGGGGTGAGGAGGGGCGCTGGACGAGCGGAATCGGCTGCCGCCTACTTCCCGGCGGCCAAGGTGCTCACCTGCTCGTGGGACGTGAGGAATGGGGCCGTTGTGTTGACGCGCGAGTACCCCTGAGCAAAACCGTCGTCGGAATACAGTTCCGACCAGCTGTCCGACACCTTGACGCCGTGCTTGTCCGAGATGTGCTGCAGGATTTTCTCGTTCTGCTGGACGTCCCTGCGGGCCATTTCGTCGTAGATCTTGCCCGCGGCGTCCGCCTTCTCGATGGTCTCGTCGAACTTGAGGTGCTCGCGGTCGAAGTCGTTGGCCCACGCGCTTTCGGCACTGCCGATGAGGCTCGAGACGACCACGGCCGAAACAGGATTGCCGGAGAACCTCTCCATCGCGGAAACGCCGTACACAATGGTGCCGAAAGCGCCGTTGCCCCACATGCGGCCACTCAGAGTCGCACTGTCGAACTCCTTGGCTTCCCGGACCGCGGGCCCGATGATCGCCTCCTGCCGCCCGATGGCCATGGTCCCCGACACCTCACCCGAGGTCCTGAGGATCTCCTCGACCGTCTGATCCCTGCTGGAGTTGTACCTCTCGTTCGCGGGGAGATCGCCGGCGAGATGATGCTCCAGCACCTGGCCGGTATAGGTCTTCTGCCCGTAGTTCAGCGCCGCGTTCGCGTCGGGATCCTGACCGACCTGGACGAGGAAACGTGTTGCCTCGGCGTGATCCATCTCGGCCTGATGCCCCTGCATCGGGAAGAGCTTGTCGCCGTTGCTTCCGTCCTTGATCGCGCGGAAGATGTCGGGCGTGTACTCGGCCGCCGCTTTGCCGACGTATTCGTGCATGCCCGGCTTGAGCGCGAAATCGTCCTCGACGTTCGCGGTCTTGTTGATGATCCGGCTCATCAATTCGGCCTGGTCCTTGGTGTGCGGGGGGACGTCCTTCGGCATCGGCTCATCGAAGGGGTGCCCGGTGGTGGCCGACGCCAGCGCGTGGGACATGGCCTGCACGCCGCCCTTGACGTCCTTCAGCTTGCCGTCCTCGGCGACCTCACCGTCCGCGGGCCAGTCCCGCTCCGAGGTGAAGTAGTCGAAGTTCTCCTTGTCCTTGAAGAACTCGGTGGACGCCTCCGGGTTGTGCCCCAGGGCCTCCATGAACCCTGTGACAGGGTCCTCGCCCGCGTCGTTCTTCGGGCCGAAGTTGAGAAACGCGGAGTCGGACAGGCCGCCGCTGATCCACTTGCTCGTCGGATCGTTCGTCGGGCCGTTCATGGCCTTCTCTTTGTCCTTCTCCATGAGTTTGTCGCCGTAATCATGGAGGAAGTCCTTGTCCCACTTCCCGGTGCGCATCAGATTACTGAGCACTTGGGCGTTGTAGGGCCCCTTGTCCGCGTACGGGCTGCCCTTCGCCTCATCGGCGTTGATGCGGTTCATGCTGATGTCCAGCATGTCCTTCTTCCACTTCGCCATTTCTGGCGAGTCGGACTGGCTGGCCAGTCCGAGCACGGCCCCGAGGTTGTCCTGGAGCCCGGCGAGCCGGTTGATCTCTGCCTTGCTGCGCTCCACCCTGACCGAGCCCGCGGCACCGTTCTGCCTGTACTCCGGCTTGGCCATGTTGAACCAGAAGTCCACCGCGCCCTTGGGGCCCATCTCGCGGGCGAACTTCTCCGCGAAGTCCGGGTTGTTGGCATTCTTGGCGAGGATGCCGTTGAGCCTGGACAGCTCCTTCGGGCTCATCTCGGCGCCCTCGTCCTTGGCCAGGTGCAGGGCGGTCTTGAGGTCTGCCTTGGTCTCCTTGTCGACGTCCGCCAGGTGGCCGTAGACGTTGTCGTTGAAGCCCTTGCCCGCCGGGTTGAGCAACAGGGCGGTCTTGAGGTCGTGGTCGGCGTCGCTCGCCTTTTGGAGGGCTTTCTTGATGCGGTCGTTGTACGCAGCGATCGCCGTATCGAACTCGGGCCTGTGCTTCGCGCTGGTCCGGGAGTCGACGTCGGCCGGCGGGTCGTATTCGACCGTGCCCGTCTTCTCGTTCAGCTTCAGCCAGCTCTTCCCGCCGCCCTTCGGCTCGGTCAGTGCCGTCTCGATTGCCTCGAGTTCCTTCTTGGCGGCCTCGATGTCGGCGAGCGCCTCGGACATGACGGTGCCGACCTTGTGCGCCTGCCTGGATGCCTCCAGCACCTGCTCCTGGACGCCCGTGAAGGCTTTGAACGCCGCGTTCTTCGCCTCGCCGTGCCACCCGGACTGGGGGGTGCTCAGCGGTTTGGAGACGGTGCGGTCGAAAGTCGTGTGGACCTGGCGGAACTCTTTGGGAAGTTTGACCCATTCGCGCACCGCCTCGCGCAGCGGCGTCAGATTGACGTGGCGGACCGTCGTGTAGTCGAGGGTGTGCTCGCTCATCGTCCGGCCTCACTCCAGGAATTCGGCTCGAACGTCGGTGTCGACGTCGGTGTCGACGTCGGCGGGTAGGGGCCGTACAGCGGCTTCTGCGTCCCGTTCGGGTACAGGGGATTCTGCGGTGTGGTCAGATCCGGAACCCCCGGGCGGTACAAAGGCGGCTTCGGGTGGAGGAGGTCGTTGAGCGACGGCTTGCCTTCCTTCTCACGCCGCTCGCGTGCGATCTTCTCCACCTGCTCCTTCGTCCACGCGTCGGTCGTCTTGAAGTCATCGGCGGCCTTGTCGAGCCTCTTGGCCACGCTCGCGTACCTCTTCTTCAGGTACGTCATCTGGCCGCGCCACATCTCCTGGAACTCCTTGAACGCCTCGTCGCTGACGAAGCCCTTCATGGAGCCGGGGACTTGTTCGGTCTCCCGCATGGCAGCGTTGTCAACCTTCTGGAAGGAGGTGCTGAGGACCTCTCTGACCTTCTTCGCGTGACCGCGCAGTACATCGTCCGTTACCTGGAGCCACTTTCCGTCCCCCTTCCCCCCGCCCTGGCCGCCGCCCCCCTTGCCCCCGGCGCCGTTCAGCTGCATCGAAGTCGACTGCTTGGCCCGGGCGTTCGCGACCAGGCCCGCCCATTCCTCTCCGAAAGACATGAATCCCCGCTCCCGTCGGTGAACACCTCCGACCTCCAATGAACGTACAAGAAAACTCGATGTGCGTCTTCCGAAGAATCTGTGAAGAACGGAATGTTGACTCATCCCGGACACAGAGGGGTTCGGTGTCGGCCATCTCAGGCATCTGTGCGCGGACGAGGCGGAAAAATCGGATGCCGACCGAGCGGCGCCGGGTCACTATGCCCCTATGTCCGATGCGATGACCGCCTTGGTGACCGAGTGAGATCCGGGCCGAGCGGTGCCCGCTACTACCGTGTGGACTGCGAGAACGGGATAACCGTCGACGACCCCTCCGAGGACTCGCTGGTCATGCTGATCGGCGACCTCGACGAGGCCGACAACACCTTCCTGGTCCTCCAGCCGGACGCAGGCTCCGATTCCTGGTTCGCCACGGTCGCCGTACTGGAGGAGGGCGGCTACGACGTCGTACGGCGCGATCCGCACCGCTGCGAGCACGAGGTCACAACAGAGACGAGCGCTGCCCGCATCGCCCAGGAGCTGACAATCTGGGCCGCCCGCCGCTTCCACCCGTCACCGCGCGCGTGACCGAAAGGCGGCCGAACGGGGCCCCGCGCCACCGTCCGAGCGTGCGCCACCGTCCGAGCCTGCGCCACCGCCCGAGCCTGCGCTGCCGCCGGTGCCCGCGCGCTCCCTGAGCGCCAGGCGTACCGCCTCCAGCGCGCCGGCGAAGGAGACCTCGCTCAGTACGCCGGGGGCCGCCACCTGGTCGCCGACGAGGTAGCGGCCCTCGCCGCGGTCCACGGCGGGGCGGTCGCGCCAGGTGGTGCCCGGGACGTCGACCGCGCCGGTCCGGCCGTCCGCCGTTGCCTCCGTACGCCGTACGATGCGTTCCCGCCAGCCCGGGAAGCCCAGGTCCAGCAGGTGTTCCGCGCGGGTGAGCGCGGCGGCCCGCGGCTCGTCGGGGGCCAGGGGGAACTGGGCCTGGAGCAGCGACTGCCCGGCAGGTGCCAGCGAGGCGTCGCTCGCCGTGAACCGTTCGATCCACCCCGGCGCGTCCAGGTCGGAGACCACGAAGGCGTCTCCCGTACGGGCTTCCAGCACCAGGTCCAGCAGCGCCGTACGCCCGCTGGGCCAGCTCAGCCCGGGATCGTCCAGCAGCGCACGGGCCACCGTCAGCGGGGTGGCGACCACGACGGGGCCACGCCGGGCCGCCTCCCCGAGCGCGTCGGCGTCCACGCGTGCCCCCAGCTCGACACGTACGCCCAACTCCCGGGCGCGCGCGGCCATCCGCTCCACCAGAGCCGCCCAGCCGCCGCGCGGATAGTGCGCCTCGGGCGGCAGCTTCGAGGCGCGCCGCATCCGCTCGTGCGTGAACGCCGCCGACAGCTCGCCCGGCGCGTGGTGGAAGGTGGCGACCGCCGCGAAGTTGGCTGCCGCCCGCGCCGTGTCCGCTCCCAACTGCTCGGTGGCCCACTCCAGATAGGGCACCTCGACGGGGGCGCTCCGCCTGCGCCGCAGCCGCAGCAGCCCGGCCGGCGGGGTGCTGCGCAGCGTGCCGCCGTGGTGGTAGCGCACCCGCAGCCCCTCCCTGACCGGCACCCGGGCCATCGGCGGCAACAGCCCTCGCTGCTTGAGCCAGCGCCAGTGCGGTCCGCCGTTGTAGAGCGCGTGCGGGCCCTCGTTGGTCCGGTACGGCCCGTCCGCCGTGCGCGCCCGTCCGCCGAGCGTGCCGCGTGCCTCGTACAGCGCGACCTCGGCGCCTGCCTCGGCGGCGGCCAGCGCGGCGGTCAACCCGCCGAGACCGCCGCCGATGACGGTGAGGTGAGTGACGTGAGGGGTGTGAGGGGTGTGCGGGGCGTGTGCCATGGGAGCCTCCAGCTTCCGCGACCGGATCTGCCTGCTCCCTCACCGACGAACGGGAGCGCCCGGGATGTGACATCGCTCCGTCGCCGCACCGCCCCCGGCTGCTCACCCCGCCACGGGGCTGCTCACCGCTCTGCCTGCTCACCGCCCCCTGAAGTGCTCCACCAGCCGTGAGTAGCTGTCGCCGCCGTGGCCGGCGTCGATCGCCTGCTCGACCAGGTCCAGGGTGTAGCGCGGGAGCGTGGTGTCCACCCCGCGCGCGGCGCACTCGCGCACCAGGTCGGCCACCGAGGGCCGGTGCGCTGACAGAGCGCCGTACTCGGTCGCGTACGCACCGCTGTCGATCTCGCCCGCGAGCAGCGGGAAAAGCCCCTGCAACGCGGTGAGGGAGGGGTTGGCCCGGTCCAGGAAATCGGCGACCGGCACGCCTTCGTCGGAGAGCAGCGCCGCAGCGTGCAGGAATCCGTTGAGAACGCCCCACATGGTTCCGTGCACGGCCATGCCGTACAGCGTCGGGACCCCGGCGTCGGTGCCGAGCAGAGTCCCGCGTCCGCCGATCAGCCGCAGCGCGGCCTCATAGCGGTCGTACACGGTGCGGGAGCCGCCGTAGAAGACGACCGCCTCCGGGCTGCCGACCCCGGGCGCGATCGTCATGATCTGCCCGTGCAGGTATGTGGCTCCGCGCTCGCCCGCCCACGTGGCGACTGCCCTGACCTCCTGTGACGTGCCGTCCGTCAGATTGACGACGGCCCGACCGGCGAGCGCGTCCCCTGCCGTCTCCAGCAACTCGCGTACCGTCTCGTTGCCCTGGACGCTGACGACGACGAGTTCACTGCTCCGCACTGCTTCGCGTACATCAGACGCCTGCCGCGCCCCCTTGGCCACCCAGGGGTCCGCCTTGGCCGCCGTGCGGTTCCACACCGTGGTCGGATGGCCGCCGCCCAGGAACGCCGAGGCGAGTGCCCCTCCCATCTCGCCAAGTCCCAGCACACTCACCGATGGTGTGACGGCCGAGCGCTCGTTCGTACCGGTCATGGTTCCCTCTCCCCGCTGCTCTGCCGGGCGTGATCGCCCGTCGATGCAGCGAGCCTCCTTCTTGAACCTCGGTTCAAGTCAACCCCCGCCGTCGCACGCACGCCCGCGGGCCCCGGCCGCTGCCCGCATGCGGCGGACCCGGGGCGCTCTTACGCTGGTCGAGTCCGCAATCACCGGCAGCGAGGTGCGGTGACCATGCCAGAACTCCCCGACGTAGAGGGCTTCCGGCGGGTATTGGCCGACTGTGCGCAGGGCCGGACGATCCGGCGGGTCGAGGTGCGGGACGCGGGCGTCCTGCACGGAGTCAGCGCGCGTCGGCTCAGCAGTGATCTGGAGGGCCGGAAGTTCACCGAGCCGGAACGGCACGGCAAATGGCTCCTCGCGCACACCGGCGGGCCGACCCTTCTGCTGCACTTCGGCATGACCGGCCGGCTGGTCTGTACAGCCGCCGACGATGAGCCGCACCGCCACGACCGCGTACTGTTCACGCTCGGCGGCGAGCGCCAGCTCCGCTACCGTGACCAGCGCAAACTCAAGGGCCTCTGGCTCGCCGACGACCCCGAGGCCGCCCGGCTCCTCGACGAGCAGGGCCCCGATGCGCAGACCGTCTCGCGCGCCGATTTCGATGCCGCCCTCACCGGCCGCCGCGGGCGCCTCAAGGCCGTTCTGACCGACCAGTCGGTCTGTGCCGGGCTGGGCAATCTGCTGGCCGACGAGATCCTGTGGCAGTCCCGGCTGCACCCCTCCCGCCCCACCGGCTCCCTCACCGACGACGAGCGGGCCACCCTCTACCGGACGATGCGCCGGGTGCTGCGTACTTCCGTGGAAGCCGAGTGCGTCCCGCCCCGCGACAACTGGCTGACCGGCCACCGCGACGACCCGGGCCAAGCACCCTGCCCGCGCTGCGGCACCCGGCTGCGCTCGGCCCGCGTCGCCGGCCGCACCACGCTCTGGTGCCCGCACTGCCAGCCGGATCCGGCCTCGTAGCAGCGCTTGTGGCAGTGCGGCGGTGCGGGGTGCGGGCAGTGCGGCGGTGCAGCCCTCGCCCTCAAGGCCCAAGACAAGTACCTCTTTCGCCTGAAGTACCCGGAGCAAGCGGCCCCCGCGAACCGCCCTTCAGCTGCAGCAGTCGTCAGGATCAGCGGCATGAGCAGCGACAGCAGTCCCCCCTCGCCCGGGCCGGAAGAGAACGCTGACACCGAGAACCCGAAAAAGATCCCGGCGAGGGAGTACGGCCCGTGGGAACTTCGCCAGGTCCTCCTCGCGCGTACCAACGAACTCCAAGCCCTCCTGGATGACCGGTGGCGTACGCACGGCAAGGACCGGAACGACCTGCTCGACAAGGCGAAGGACGAGCTGAACAGCGCCCGCAGCGTGCTGTCCCATGCGCACAAGAGAAAAAGAGCCGCTTCACATATTGCGGTGGGGCAGATCCATGTCGACACCGCGCACAATCTCTTGCTGCGCCTTTCCGGCCCGGAAGAGATCGCGTCGATGATGCCGGGAGTGCTGGCGTCGGTACGCGAGGCACTGCCCGCCGAGGACCCCCGGCGGGTCGCCGTCGAAAGAATCTCCCGGTCCCCCGCGAAAATCACGGATTCCGAGCGGGAATCGCTCCTGGACGCCGTAAGTGTGGCCCGGCACGTCCGCATCCAGAAGACGCTGCGTGTCCGCAGTTTCGTCAATATCGTGCGCTGGGTCGCGGGGGGCCTGGCGGTCGGGGTGGTGCTGGTGGCCGTCCTGGGATGGTTCTTCGACGACACCGTCCCGCTGTGCTTCTCGCCCGACCGGGTATCAGGCGCCGAGGAATACCACGTCGTCTGCCCGACGAGATCGTCCCCGGACGCGAAGGCGAAACGCGTCGACGCGAGCCTTGCGACAACGACCGCACCCGCGGACTATTTGGCCGTCGAATTCATCGGGCTGGTGGCCGCCGGAATTGCGGCAGCCACCACCATCAGACGTATCGGCGGAACCGCGGAACCGTACAACGTGCCCTTCGCCCTTGCTCTGTTGAAGCTCCCCATGGGTGCGCTGACCGCCGTACTCGGTCTCCTCCTGATGCGCGGCGGATTCGTCCCCGGACTGACCGCCCTTGATTCCTCCGCGCAGATCATCTCCTGGGCCATCATTTTCGGTTACGCCCAGCAGATCTTCACCCGGCTCGTCGACACCCAGGCCCGAAACGTCCTCGCCGGCGCAAGCGGCTCGGCAACCCCCACCCGTCCCCCGCCGCCGAAACCCTCCAACCAGGCGGACTGACAGCCGACGGATGCGTACGGCGGCCAGGTGCGACCCGGCACTCGGCCCGCGCAGTGTGGCCGAATTGCGACGCTGGGCCGGACGGGACCTGTACCGGAGGGGTGCTGTTCCGCTACGGTAAGACCGCTCTCAGATCTTCCAAGGGAGAAGGAAAGGAGGAATGCCGTGCTGATTCACATGCGTAGCTGGGCCACCAAGAACCCCGGACAGGGTGGCGTGAGCCGTAAGTGGCGGGAAGCTGCTGGAAGGGCCGGTTCCTTCATCTTCTCCGCCCCAGGGATTCTTTTCCTGTCAGCGTGAACCGCAGAGAGCGCGCCCGGCCCGTGCGTGGGGAGGCGAGCGCGATGTTCCTCGAACTTCTTACAGCCCTGGGTACTTTCTTCGGCGGCCTGGGCGCCCTTCTAGCGGCTACTACTCAACTCCTGACGTTCTTGAAGAAAAAGGACGCGGAGCGGCCGATCGATCACGGTGGCGGGGGAAGCAGCCAGTCGAATCCCTGGATGATTCCTGCAAAGTGGATCGTAAGCCTGACCGCAGCAGCGTGAAGATTTCTCCGCGGAGCCCGATTTCGGCGCACCGAGAATTGCGGAAGACGTGAACAGACGGAGGGGCGGGACCACCCGCCCCTCCGTTCGTCCGTGCTGTCGACCATCCGCTGACGGTGGCCGGCTCAGCCTTCGGTGGCGTCCTTCAGCGCGTGGTAAGCCTTGACGTCGGGTGAGGATTCGGCGTCCTCGAGCCTGCTGGTCCGCGCGTCGAAGAACGCCATTTCCACCACGCGGATCTCGCCGGGGTCGTCGTGGTCGGCGATCTGCGGGAGGCTGCGCCGCACGCTTTTGATGCAGTCCGCGCGATGCTGCGCGTCCCCGCGGCCCTCCAGATCGCATCCGTACTCCGCGAAGATATGCGGCTTCGAGGCGTAGTCGTGCTTCTCGTCCGACCAGTCCTCGAACCATCCCTTCCGTTGGACCATTCGTTCGCCCAGCTCGGCGGCCGGGGTGCCCTGCATGATGTACGGGTCCTGGCCCACGACGTCCACCTTGTCGTTTCCGGGCCACAGATTCGCGTGGAAATCCTTGTCGTTCCGCCAGCCCTGGACGATCCAGACCAGCCGCACCTTGTCCGCGCCCACCGCTTTCCGGGCCTTCGCGACCTCGTTCCACATGCCACGGAAGTCGGCGTACTGATAGCCCGCGCAGGGTCTGATCTCGCCGCAGTTCTCCCGGAAGTCCAGCTCCGGTTCATGGGCGATGGACAGCCAGATGTCCGAACAGGTGTCGTGCTGCTCGCAGGTGGCCTGCAGCCGTCGCATCACGCTGCGGAGCTGCTGTGCGTTGGCGCCGCTCGCCGTATAGGCCCAGTTCTGTCCGTCGGGATAGGGGCGCCAGGAGAGGTGCAGCTGCTTACCGGCCGCGAGCGCGGCCCTCTCGTCGTCCCCCGTCGGCTTGTCGTCGAGCGGTTCTTCGCCCGCCGGACGGTAGTTGCGCCAGTGTCCGGCGAACGGTCCGTACTGGCCCTCCGCCGCACGCATCCGGTCCCCCCACGTCCCCCGGTCCGCGGGGTGGTTGTTACGGAAGTGCCCCAGCACCGGCAGCTCTTGCTGCGCGGCCCGGGTCGGCGCGGTCTCGGCCGGCGCGGTCCTGCCCTGTGCCCCCAGTGCGGTGGCCAGCAGCGCCGCGGCACCCAGAACCGCGGCCGTACGCGCAAATGAAGCGGGCGTCATCTGCATTCCCTTCTGTGGCGTTCGGCGGCGGTCACAGGTGCTGCTGCCGGGCCCCCCGACCCGGCAGCAGCGCTCCCCCGTGTTCCCCCGTGGTCCCTCGTCCCACCTTCTTGCTTCTCGCGCTTCGCTGATCCCGACTCTCGTCGCGCCGGGCATTGTCTGTAAGCCCAGTTCGGCGGGTAGACAATGGGGCATCGCGTGGCGGTCGGGGGCCGCCGCCAGGGGGCAAAGGGGAACGGGGCCATGCCGGGACGGACGGAGAATCCGCTGGATCCGTCGGAGGGGCCGGTGCAGCGGTTCGCGTACGAGCTGCGCAAGCTGCGGCAAGAGGCCGGGGGGCCGACCTATCGGGCGATGGCACGGCGGGTGCCCTATGCGACGGCGACGCTCGCGCAGGCCGCCGCCGGTCGGAAACTGCCCTCACTGCCCGTAGCCCTGGCCTATGTGGCCGCGTGCGACGGCGCACCGGAGGAGTGGGAGCGGCGCTGGCGCGAGGCGGAAGCGGCGCAGCGGGCCGAGCTGCGGCCGGCCACCGAAGACGCCGTACCGCCCTACCCGGGGCTGCGGCGCTTTCAGCCGGAGGACCGGGAGCGGTTCTTCGGCCGGGAGCAACTCACCTCCGACCTGGTCGCCTTGGTACGGACGCAACGGCTCACGGCCCTCGTCGGGCCCTCCGGCAGCGGCAAGTCCTCGTTGCTGCGCGCCGGACTGATCCCCGCACTGCGCGAAACACCGGCGCCGGGGGAGCGGCCCGTCGCCGCACTGCGCAAAACGGCGGCCCCCGGGGAGCGGCCCGCCGCCATTAGGATCCTCGCACCCGGCGCGCACCCCGCCCGCACCCATGCGCGGCTGCTGACGCCGGACCCGGCGGGCGGCGACACGGTCGTGGTGATCGACCAGTTCGAGGAGATCTTCACCCTGTGCCACGACGCGGCGGAGCGGGCGGAGTTCATCGGGCAGCTGTTGATGGCCTGCCGGCCCGGAAGCCGATTACGGGTCGTCCTCGCCGTACGGGCCGACTTCTTCGGCCACTGCGCCGGACACCGGGAGCTCGCCGACGCGCTGCGCGATGCCACCCTGCTGGTCGGGCCGATGACGCCGGAGGAACTGCGGAAGGCCGTCGTCGGACCGGCCACGGCCGCCGGCCTGACCGTGGAACGCGCCCTGACCGCACGGATCGTGGAGGAGGTCAGCGGTGAACCGGGCGCCCTTCCGCTGATGTCCCACGCGCTGCTGGAAACGTGGCACCGCCGCAGCGGCGGGCGGCTGGGCGTCGCCGGATACGAGGCGGCGGGCGGCCTGCACGGCGCCGTCGCGCGTACGGCCGAGGAGGTCTACCGGCAGCTCCCGGCGGAACAGGCCGCATGCGCGCGCCGGATCCTGCTGCTCCTGGTCACCCCCGGCGAAGGCGCCCAGGACACCCGGCGCACGGTCGGCCGTACGGAACTGGAGCACGGCCCCGGGGAGGAAGAGGGCGTCGTCGGCGCCGTCCTTGAACGCCTCGCGCGCGCCCGGCTGCTCAGCCTCGACGACGGCACTGTGGACCTCGCCCACGAGGCGCTGATCACCTCCTGGCCCCGGCTGCGCGGCTGGATCGAGGAGGACCGCGAGCATCTGCTGGTGCACCGGCGGCTGACCGGGGCCGCCGCCGAGTGGGAGGCGCTGACGCGCGACCACGGCGCGCTGTACCGGGGCAGCCGCCTGGCCACGGCCGAGGAACACTTCGTGGAGACCGGGCGCGAGGCCGAACTGACCGAGCGTGAGGCCGCATTCCTCGCCGCGAGCATCGAGGCGCGGGACGAGGAACAGCGCGCCGCCGTACGGCGAGGCCGTCGGCTGCGTGCCCTGACGATCGGCCTGGCGGTGCTGTTGGTCGTGGTCACAGGCGTCGGTCTGATCGCGGTGCAGCAGCGGCAGCGCGCAACGGACACCCGGAGGGACGCCGTCTCCCGCCAACTTGCCGCACAGGCGATGCAACTGGCCGACCACCAGCCCGGAACGGCCATGCTGCTGAGTGTGGAGGCGTACCGTACGGCGCCCACGCCGGAGGCGCGCGGCGCACTGTTGACGATGTCAGCGCATCGGTCCTACCGGAAGGAGATCGTCGCGCACCCGCAGGCGCTGACCGGCGTCGCCTTCAGCCGGGACGGCACCCTGGCCACCGCGAGCGGGGACACGGTACGGCTGTGGAACCCCGACCACCGCACCCGGCGGCCGACGGCCACCCTGCATGCAAGCTCACCGGTTCAGGCGGTGACGTTCAGCGCGGACGGACGGCTGCTGGCCACCGGCGGCGACAGCGGGGACCTGGTCCTCTGGGACGTACGAAAGCGTGCGAAGGCGGCAACCCTGCACGGGCACGCCGAGGCTGTCAGAAGTGTCGCCTTCAGTCCGGACGGCCACCGGGCGGTCAGCGGCGGCGCCGACGGAACCGTACGGCTGTGGGACGTCGAGCGGCGCACCGCGCGGGACACGCTCACCGGGCCCGAAAAGCCGGTCAACGCGGTGGCCTTCAGCCCGGACGGCCGGCTGGTGTCGGCGGTCGGCGACGACGGCGCGGTACGCCTCTGGTCCGCCGGCCGACGCGTCGGCTCGTCCGACGGCCCGCCCGCCGCCACGTCCGACGACCCGTCCACCGCCACCGGGAAGCGGCTCGCCACCCTGAAGGGCCACGCCGGACCCCTCGACACGGTGGCGTTCAGTCCGGACGGCGACCACCTCGCCACGGCCGGGCGGGACAACGCCGTACGGCTGTGGGACGTGCGGCGCCGCGAGAGCGACGGCGCGCTCAGCGGGCGAAGCCAACGGGTCAGGGCTCTCGCGTTCAGCCCGGACGGGCACACCCTGGCCACGGCTGGGAACGACGCCACGGTCACGCTTTGGGACACCGGACGCCGCGCCCGCAAAGCCACCCTCAGGGGGCACACCCGCAACATCTACGGGCTCGCGTTCCACCCGAAGGGCAACCAACTGGCCTCGGCCGACGAGGGCGGGCGCGTCCTTCTGTGGGACCCGTCGCAGATCCCGCTGTCCGGACACCGCACCCGGCTGAACGACGTCGCCTTCGACCCTGACGGCAGATCACTCGCCACCGCCAGCGACGATGCGACGCTCGCCGTGTGGGACACCCGGCGGCGCACCCGCAGCGCCCTGCTGGGCCGGGGCAGGGGACCCGTACACGCCGTAGCGTTCAGCCCCGACGGGCACACCATCGCCGCAGCCACCGGCGATCCCCGGTGGTCCAGAACCTCCACACTCACCCTGTGGAATCCCAAGGACGACTCCCGCCCCGTCCGGCTCACCTCCGGCCACAAGGGCCGCGTCATGGGCGTCGCCTTCAGCCCGGACGGCCGTACGGTCGCGACGGTGGGCATCGACGGGAAGGTCGTGCTCTGGAACGCCCGCCGCCACACCCGGCTGGCCACTTTCGACAGCGGAGCCCGCTGGAGCGACGCCGTGACCTTCAGCCCGGACGGCCGACTGCTCGCCAGTACGCACAACACCGGAACCATCCTCTGGAACGTGCCGGAACGCACGCGCGCGGCGACCCTCCGCAGACACAAGAGCTGGGTCACGGATGCCGCGTTCAGCCCGGACGGCCGTACGCTCGCCACCTCGGGGCGGGACGAGCGGGTGATCCTGTGGGACGTGGCCGACCGCGAGCCGAAGGCCACGCTGACCGGCAGCACGGGGCCGGCGATGGACGTCGCGTTCAGCCCGGACGGCCGTACGCTCGCCACCGCCGGCGCGCACAGCGCGGTCACCCTGTGGGACATCGATGACCGCAACATCCTGGCCACCCTGTCCGGCCACTCCCAGCTCGTCACCGCGCTCGACTTCAGCCCCGACGGCCGCACCCTCGCGACCGCGAGCGACGACACCACGGTCCGCCTGTGGGACACCGACCCGCAGCGCGTGACGGCCCAGCTGTGCGCCGCCCTCGACCGCAACCTCACCCGCGAAGAATGGCGACGCTTCCTGCCCGACTCCCCCTACCACCACACCTGCGTGCCCCGCTGAAAGCCAACTCGCCAACTGCCACGGCGCACCGATCCCGCGCTACGAGCTGGGCAGCCACGAGACCCCCTGGGAACAGCAAGCCCCCTCGGCCCCCTCCGTTGACATCGGTCAACCCCCGGTTCTCGTACGCATCTGGAGCGCTGGGCTCTACCGCTTCTGAGCCCGATAGCGCTTCAGCAGAGCAGTGATCTTGTCGCGGTCGGCCCCGCCATTCAGCTCGGCCAAGAGTTCGTCCGGACAGAGCTCATACAGGTCGCCCCACCACCGTCGTCGCTTGTTGTCCCAGACGCGATAGCCACCGGGGACCCCCCTGGCCACGTACTGGCGCCTACTCACGAACTCTCCCCTCTGGCCCTGCGACTGGGACTGGGACTGTAATGCTCGTCCTACCCCGGTCACATGCGCGCGGGTGCCTCAACCAGCGGCGGACGGGGACCCCTCCCGGCCTTCATGGGCTGGCTGCACTCGGGGGCATGCCGGGGCGTTATCGGTGGGCATGCCGGGGCGTTGTCGGTCATGCCGCGCACCTTGACGGAGCGACCTCTCCGTCCCGAACTACTGGCGGGGCGGGCACTGAAGTCTGCTCGGCCAGTCGTCCGTGCGGGTGAGGCCGGTGACGGTCGTCTCCGGAGGCTGTGGTTGCTGTACTTCGCTGCTGTACACCGGGGCTTACCAGCCACGCCCCAGGCTGGCGCGTCAGACGCCCGGTGCCCGGTACTCCACCTTCTGGCGGACCGCCTCGTCGATCTCCTCGTTCGTCAGCAGCACAACCGTGCTCGTGCGAGCGCCACCAGCCGCCGACGTGACGAGACCCATGGCCGCGGCGGCGGTGTTGCCCGGCAGGTCCGCCGTGACGTAGACATCTTCCTCGCCGAGCGCCCAGTACATTGATTCGAGTCGGCCTCCCAGGCTCTGGACCATGCGTTCGACAACTTCGCGGCGCGTAGTGCCGCCGTCTTTGAGCAAGCCCTTCAGTCCATCCACGGTCAACTTGGCCCTGAAGAGGTACTTCGCCATGGGTATCCGCCTCTCGCGTTCGTCTCGGTAGCCCAGCCCTCTATCCGAATCCTCCTCCTGCTCCGCGACCCCGTCGTGCGCACCGACGCCATATGGCTTACGCCCCGGAAGAGGCAGGGTGCGCTGGGGCGAACCCACGCGCTGGGCTTGGGAAGCATTGATCGTTTAAGGGGGAAGCGGCCCTGACCTGCTGCAACGGCCCCTGACACGGCTCGGGTCCTGCTGCCTTGTGTGCCCTGTTCCCCGTGGCTGTCCGGCTGTTCTGGCATGTTGTGACACGGTCGGGAGTCTGCCCAGGCGGTCGGTGGAGCTTCGAGGCGGAACCAGGCGGAGCTGTCCGACGAGTGCCGCTGATGCCTCAGCTGCAGAAAGTCAGCCGCGATGGTGGGACAGTCGCCGCGCACTCGTACGTGGTTGCCTCAGCCGCCCACCGGCGTCAGCCACGCTTTCAGGTTTTTGATCCTTCATCCGCAGGCGCCTCCGCGGCCCCCAGCCAGCCACTTGGCGATGGCGCGACCGGCCCGCAGACCGGGACGAATCCTGGGCGCCGCGCCACGGCCCATTTCGGCGTGTGCCAGCAGCCGCAGCTTGTCGGTCGCATGCGGTCAGTACACCTATGGGTTGGTGTAAACCATGTCTGGGCGGGCGTTCGGCACGGTACGACGACGTGAGTTGATCGATGCGCAGTGGCGGAGGGCCGCCGTTGCCTCCGGCAATGGCAGGACCGGCGGGCAGTGGGCCGATCACCGCAGGATGGTGGGTGCTGTTCCGGGCCCCCGGTGGGCCCGTGCTTGACCTTCCGGAGCGGTCCCTGTCGGAGGCGGATGCTTGACTGCCAGGTATGGATCCCAAGACTTCCCTGGCTGAGCTGCGCGACTTTTGCGCGGACCGCCTGCGCGCGGATCTCGCCGAGCGAGTTGCGGGCCTGGTCCGGCCAGGTTTCGAACTCGTGCCCGCCGCACCGGGCCAGGCCGCCGGTCACAGCCGCTTCGGCGGCAACGCCATGCTGGAGCCCGGTGTGCCGTGGCCGACGTGTGAGGGCCTCCCGCTGAGTCTGCTCGCCGTCCTCGACACCGACGCGCTGCCTCCTTGGCTTGACGGCCTCCTCCCGCCCGGCACCGGCCTGCTCAACTTTTTTCACCTCGACATCGAATCGGATCAGGCCAACCCTGCCGCCTGGGACGTGACGCGCCGCGCTGGCCATTGCGCCCCGGAGTTGGGGCAGGTCGTGGCGGCCCGTTCCGGCCTCGCCGTCGAGACCGAGCCACCCGCCACAGCCAGCGTCTTCGCGCCCGATGCCTGGGCAGCCATGCCCGGCTTCGTCTTTCCCGACATCTTCGACAGTGCATGGGACGGCATCGATCCCGAATTCGGGCCCGACTACGACGATGTGGAGGTGTTCAAGCACGAGATGCTGACTGAGTTTTGGGTCCCGGGCAGCCTGCTCAGTGAGGACATGGCCTTCGGTCGGCCGGTTTACCCCACGGGAGGCGGCCCCGTGCTGCCCGACGGTGAGGACTTGGAGGGCCACCATCACCTGCTCCAGCTCTCCGACAAGCACGAGTGGCACATCGACGGCGACGGCGGCTGGATGCACTGGTCGATTCCCACCCACGCACTGCGCGTCGGCGACTTCACTCAGGCGATACCGACCCCTGACATCTGGTGAACCGTTCGGCCTCGATCTGCAAGTCGGTGAGGATTCCCTGCCAGGCACCCTCGGCCGACCAGCCGCGATGCGCTCATACACGGTTTGCCAGGGCCCGCACCGCTCCGGCAATGGGGGCGACCCTCCGCTACGTCGCATCGGTCAACCCGTGCATCGCACCATGCTGAACGCCTGCCCCCAGGCATGCGCCGCCCCAACCAGGCAAGAGTCATCGGGAACGACCTAGTCGTGCTGGCGCTGGCAGTGGGGCAATTGGCGGGCCGCTCTGCCAGGCAGGCGGATTGCTGTTCGGGGCTGCGCGCTGAGCGGTCCGGGGTCGGCGCGAGCGGGGCAGAGACAGGAGCGGGCGGCGGCCACGGGCCGCCTTGAAGTCGTAGAGAAAGTTGCTATGCACGCACTTGGTGTGTTGGCGTGCTCGCTATCGGGCTGACTGTCCAAGTGGCCTGGGTGCTGCGCTGCTTGAGTGTGAGGGTGTGTGGCTTGCCTGCTTCGAGGTCGCGGGCTGCTGCTGGTTGGCCGTGGTCGACCCATGTGCGGGCTCGCCGGTAGGGCGCTTCGTCCAGGGTCGTTGCGATCATCATGAGGCTGATGCGGACCCATCGCAGGGCTTCGCGTGGGCTGTAGGCGTCGTACATGCCGATGCGGCGTTCGTTGACGAAGCACTCGCAGTAGTAGACCTGTTGAGGCGCATGCGGTCGCTCGCTCATGCCATTGACCTCGGGGTGGGAAGTGCGACGGGGGCGCTTGGTGGTGAGGGCCTGGCGGCGCCTGGTACTCGTCGCTGATCTCGACGGTGACCGTCCGGCCGTAGTCGTCTCCGCTGACGCGTACGCGGTTGGCCAGCGCTGCGACCGGGCCCAGGCCGCGACCGTGGGTGTCGTCGTCGTCCGGGGTCTCGACGTGGGGCTTCGTCTCGCCTCCACCGGTGTCCGTGACCGCCAGGACGACGGTGCCGGGGGATCGGTGCAGGGAGACGTGGAACCTCCCGTTGGGGCTGCCGCTGGCCGAGTGGATGAGTGCATTGGAGCCCATCTCGCTGATGATCAGTGCGGCGTCGTCCGCGTGGGGGCTGTCATGCAGCACGTCGCGGGTCCAGCGGCGGACTCGGCCGACCTCTGCGATCGGGCGCCACCCTCAAGGACACCATGGTCCGAGCCGGCCAGTCCTCGGAGAAGGCGGCGCTGCGGTACCAGCACTCGAACGACGACCGGCAGCGTGAGGTGGCCGACGGCATCGACGCCTATGTACAGGCTCGTCGGGCACGAACCGATGGGAACAGGGCGGCACCACCATCGGGCACGCAACGGGCACGGGACACGTAACCGCCCCCGGCAACAAACAAGACCCAGGTCCCTGACCTGGGTCTTCGTCGTGGAGCGGGCGACGGGAATCGAACCCGCGCTCTGAGCTTGGGAAGCTCATGTTCTACCATTAAACTACGCCCGCGAGGAGCCGGATGTGGTGGTGGCTCGTCGTCGGACACTGTACCGCATGGGAGACCCTGGCCGCATATGGCCTGGGTCTTTCTGCTGTTCGAGGGGGTTGCTGGATCTGTTCCGTGGGGCGGGGCGCGGGAGTTGGGGGGCGTACCGTGGGGGCGGAGTGCCGGTCGCGGGGGCGTCGGACTCATCCCCTAACGTGGCTTTTGTCGTCCACGCATCCATGTGACTGGGGAGAGGGAAGCGATGGAATCCACTGTCGTCCGGTGTGCCGAGGGGCATGTGTTCAGCACCACGACGTTCCCGATGCAGCAGCTCGGATCCACTCGGATCGGACCAGGGCGGCTGTTGCGCTGTCCCCGGTGCGGGCGGCTGCGGCAGGCGGTGCCTGTGGGGCGGCAGCGGAAGGGCTGAGGGCTGCGGCCCGAGGGCTGAGACGGTCGTTCGGGGGATGCCTGCGGGCTCCCTCACCCCGTGGCGGGGCCGGTCCGATTGGGCCGGCCCCGCTTCGTGCGCGTAGTCTCGGCCCGTGCTTCTCTCAGACAAGGACATCCGGGCCGAGATCGATGCAGGGCGGGTGCGGATCGATCCGTACGATCCGGCCATGGTGCAGCCCTCCAGCATCGACGTCCGGCTGGACCGCTTCTTCCGGGTGTTCGAGAACCACCGCTACCCGCACATCGATCCCGCCGTGGAGCAGCCCGATCTGACGCGGCTGATCGAGGCCGAGGGCGACGAGCCGTTCATCCTGCACCCCGGGGAGTTCGCGCTGGCGTCCACGTACGAGGTGATCTCGCTGCCGGAGGACGTGGCGTCGCGGCTGGAGGGGAAGAGCTCGCTGGGGCGGCTGGGGCTGCTGACGCATTCGACGGCAGGGTTCATCGACCCGGGCTTCTCCGGTCATGTGACCCTGGAGCTGTCGAACGTCGCGACGCTGCCCATGAAGCTGTGGCCGGGGATGAAGATCGGCCAGTTGTGCATGTTCCGGCTGACGTCGCCCGCGGAGTATCCGTACGGGTCGGCGCAGTACGGTTCCCGCTACCAGGACCAGCGCGGGCCCACCCCCTCCCGTTCGTACATGAACTTCCACCGGACCCACGTCTGAGCGACCGCGTGACCGGGCGACCGAGCGACGAGACGAGAGGGCCGGAGAGCAGCTGTGAGTGACGAGCGCGAGAACCTGACGTACAGCCTCTTCGGGCAGGCCATCCGGGAGCTGGCGCAGCAGGTGGCCGACGACGGGTACGAGCCGGACATCATCCTCTCGATCGCCCGCGGCGGCCTCTTCGTGGCGGGTGGACTCGGCTACGCGCTCGACGTGAAGAACCTGCATGTGATGAATGTCGAGTTCTATACCGGTGTGGGGGAAACGCTCGCCATGCCGGTGATGCTGCCTCCCGTGCCGAACGTCGTCGACCTCAGCCGTAAGAAGGTACTCATCGCCGACGACGTCGCCGACACCGGCAAGACGCTCAAGCTGGTGCAGGACTTCTGTGCCGAGCATGTGGCCGAGGCACGCAGCGCGGTGGTCTACGAGAAGTCGCACTCGCTGGTGAAGTGCGACTACGTCTGGAAGCGGACGGATCAGTGGATCAACTTCCCCTGGTCCGTCGAGCCGCCCGTCGTCCGCCGTGCGGGTCAGGTTCTCGACGCCTGAAAGTGGCCTGAAGGCGGAGCGGGATGAGTCAACTCCCCGGCGTCCGAAGGGTGTCGGGGTTTGAGCGCTGCGCAGTGTTCCCCGCACAGGTGGTTCCTTTCTCTCGTACCTGCGGGTAGGTACCGCTGGTAACAACAAAGTTGCCGGCCGTAGGGAGATCACCTGATGGCGCGTATGGCGCGTATGAGACCCGCGACAGCGCTCGCGGCAGCTCTGCTCATGGTGTTCGGGGGTGCGGGTGCGGTGGCTGCCGTGCCTGCGAGCGGGGCGGGAACGAAGGCCGGTACGGGCAGCGGCGCGAGCACGCCGCTGCCGGCCGAACTGGAGAAGATCCGGGCCGAGGAGGCCCGGAAGCTCTACGGCAGCCCGGACGAGCGGCCCATGACCGACCGCAAGACCGGCCTCATCTCACTGGGCGACAGCGAGATCTCGGGCGAGGGCGTCGGTACGTACGAGCCGGGCACCAATGGGCCGGACAACTGGTGCCACAGGTCGCCCGATGCGGCCGTACACCGTACGGGCGTCGGCGCGGACGTGACGTACAACGTCGCCTGCTCCGGTGCGAGTACCGAGAACGTCCGGATCGGCGGCACCAAGCAGTACGCCGACGAACTGGTGCAGAGCGACAGCCTGGCCATCAAGGCCCGCAACACGCGGCTCAAGCAGATCATGCTCGTCGTCGGCGCCAACGACGATCTCCAGTTCGGGCCGGTGATGACCGACTGCGTCACCCGCTACCTCACGCTCCAGGGACCGTGCGAGCCCAAGTACGCCTCCGGCTGGCAGGCCCGTATCGACGGGCTCGTACCCAAGGTGGAGCGCACCGTGGGCGACCTCAAGTCCGTGATGCGCAACGCCGGTTACGCCGACGGCGATTACCAGCTCGTCCTGATGGCCTACCCCAGTCCCATCGGCCCCGACATCAAGGACAACCCCAAGTTCCCCGGCAAGCTCGTCGGTGGCTGCGTCGGCTACACCAGCGACGCCGCCTGGGGGCGTAACGCGGCGGTGCCGAAGTTCGAGAAGGGCATCCGGACGGTCGCCCAGCGCACCGGCGTCAGCTATCTGGACGCCTCGCGCCTCTTCCACGGCCACGAGGTGTGCATGGAGAACCCCTGGGCGCGCGGGCTGTACGTGGACCTCAGCAATCCGTTCCCGCCCGACTCCAACTCGGTGCGCCAGTCCTTCCACCCGAACGAGCGCGGGCACGGCGCGTTCGCCGAGTGCTTCACCAAGATGTACCAGGCGGGGCAGCAGGGCGTACGCGAAGCCTCCTGCGCCGACCCCGTGGGCGCCGGGCAGCCGAAGCTGTACCAGCTCGCCTGGGACGACACGTTCAAGCCGCTGCGCAACGAGGGCACCGGCAGCTGTCTGGACGCCGACGGCGCCGCCAGCGCGGTCGGCACCGATGTGCGGGGCTGGGCCTGCGCGGCGGACGAGCGGAACCAGCAGTGGTGGTACGACGCGGCGGGCAAGGCGCTCTACGCGGGGCAGACGCACGACCGGTGCGTGCAGAGCGAGGGCGGCGTCAAGGAGGGGGCCGGGCTGGAGCTCGGCAACTGCTCCGGTGCCGGTGCCCAGCAGTTCGTACGGAACGGGGCGACCCTGCGGCCCGCCTCGGACACCGGGTTGTGTGTGACGTTGCCGGGCGCGGAGGCGCGGGCGAAGCTCGCCACCTGTGACGGCTCGGCCGCGCAGCGGTTCACCGGCTGAGCAGCGGTTCACCGGCTGAGGCGGTGACGCCCCTGCCCCGCCTCCTCCCGTTCTCCGGGAGGGGCGGGGCAGGGGCATTTACCGCGTGCCGGGCGCCTACAGCGTGCCGAGCTTGATCAGGAAGAGCAGGGCCAGCAGCTGGATCGCCGAGGCGCCCAGCGCCTTGGGCCAGGGCAGGTCGTGCGAACGGCTCACCATCGAGGTGAACAGGAACCCGGCGAGCACCCAGGTCGCCCACCCGAGGGCCTGCACGAGGGTGGCCGTCCCACCCAGGAACAGCGCGAACACCAGTCGCGGCGCATCCGAAAGCGACATGATCAGCATGGCGAGCCCGACCGTGGGCTGCCAGGCCCCGTCCCCGCCGAACTGGCGGGCCAGCGTGTGGGTGACGGCTCCCAGGACGAGTCCGGCGATCACCACCGCGACGCCGGTGACCAGCACATACGGAACGGCCTGCGAGAGCGTCGTGTTGAGGACGTCCGCGCGGGCCTTGTCGAGGCCGAAGACGGCCAGCAGCCCGTAGATGAACGTGACGATCAGCGCGGGGCCCCACATCGCGTAGTCCCGCATCTGCCAGAACGTGGCGTTGGGCCGCAGGACGACGCCGGTCAGCAGCTGCTTCCAGTGCAGCCGGGGCCCGGACGGCGGCGCGGGGGTGTTGCCCGCGTGGTACATGGCGCCGTCGGTGTACCCATAGTCGTCCTGGCCGCCGCCCTGCGGACCGTGCCCGCCCTCGGGGCCGTACGGGTCGTGAATGCTGAACGACTGGGTGTGGCCGGGGTTGTTGGCGTACGGGTCCTGCCCGTGCCAGCCCTGTGGCCCTCCCGGCTGCGTTCCGTGCTGACCGGGGCCCTGCGGCGCCCCGTAGTGCGGCGGTTGCTGCGCGTGCGGGTCACCGAAATACTCCGGCTCGTCGCGCCCTGGGCCGCCCGGCCACGGACCCTGCTGCGGGTACGGCGGACCCGAGGGGTGCTGAGGGTACTGCCCATGCTGCTGCGCGCCCCGGGAGTCCCGGCCGCGTCCGCTCCTGAAACCAGCCACGCAATTGAACGTACCGTGTTCCATGGCCTCTGCGTGCCACAGCCGGGCGAGATGGCCGGACATCGCTGCTGACCTGTGACATCCCCTAGGGGAACCCGGCGGTGCGGCCCCCACCAAGGGTGGAGAAGCCCCCGCCGGGCCCTCACCCAGGAGGAGGGCTCACTCCCCCGGAAGGCGGACGGCGAAGGTGACGACGGAGCCCTGGCCCGCGGCGTCCGCGACGGTGAGCCGGTCGGTCACCAGCCTGGCCAGCCACAGCCCGCGGCCGCTGGTCGCCCCGTCCAGGCCGGGCAGCAGCTCCGGGATGACGTCCTCGGTGAAGCCGGGTCCGGAGTCGGCGACCTGGCACTCCAGCTCGTCGCCGAGGTGCCGCAGCACGAGCTGGCCGCCGCCGCCCGCGTGCTCGACGGCGTTGGTGGCCACGGCGTCGACGGCGACGACGAACTCGCCCCTGCGCGGCTCGTTCAGTCCCGCCGATGCGGCCCGCGCCTCGACCTCGGCACGCAGCCTGGGCAGGTCGCGCAGGGTGAAGCGGAGGCGGCACAGCAGCTCGGGGGTCAGCATCCGGCACCCTCCCGTACGGCGGGCAGTGGCCGGGCCCGTACAGCACGCAGGATGCCGGTGACCGGGCTCGCGTCGTGGCCCGGGGGCCGGTCGTCCTCGGCCGGTCCGTCCTGGGCCGTACGACCCGGGGCCTCACGGTCCGCCACCTGGTGCTCCTCCTCGCCTTTCCAGCCGCTCCGCCGCGTGCGTGAGCGCGGTTAGGAGGCTAGGCCCGGCACGCTGCAATGGGTATACCGCGACAGCGGTTTGGCTCGTGTGGTGCATTAACTGATCGCATTTGACCACGACTTGCCGGAAAACGCGCAACGGCCGGCCCCGTGGGCACGGGACCGGCCGTTGCGGACGGTAAGAAGCGTTCGGTTCAGGCCATCGGAGACTCGAGGGCCGGGCGGCCGAACCAGGTGGCTACTTCGCGGGCTCCGGTTCCGGGTCGGGCTGCGGCTCCGGGTCCTTCGCCGTCTCGCCGTCCGCCGCCGGCGGCTCGCCGGGCGTCCTGACCGAGTCCAGCAGCAGCTGGGCCACGTCCACGACCTGGAGGTTCTCCTTCGCAGCCCCTTCATTCTTCTTGCCGTTGACCGAGTCGGTCAGCATGACGAGGCAGAACGGGCAGGCCGTCGAGACGATGTCCGGGTTGAGGGACAGCGCCTCGTCCACCCGCTCGTTGTTGATGCGCTTGCCGATGCGCTCCTCCATCCACATGCGGGCGCCGCCGGCGCCGCAGCAGAAGCCGCGCTCCTTGTGCCGGTGCATCTCCTCGTTCCGCAGCCCCGGCACCCGGCCGATGATCTCGCGCGGGGGCGTGTAGACCTTGTTGTGGCGGCCCAGGTAGCACGGGTCGTGATAGGTGATCAGACCCTCGACCGGAGTGACCGGCACCAGCTTGCCCTCGTCGATGAGGTGCTGGAGCAGCTGCGTGTGGTGGATGACCTCGTAGTGGCCGCCCAGCTGCGGGTACTCGTTGGCAAGCGTGTTGAAGCAGTGCGGGCAGGTCGCGACGATCTTCTTCTTCGACGTGGGGAGCCTGGTGCTCTCGTCCTCGTCGTCCTCACCGAAGGCCGCGTTCAGCGTGCTGACGTTCTCCTCGCCCAGCTGCTGGAAGAGGAACTCGTTGCCCAGGCGGCGGGCCGAGTCGCCGGTGCACTTCTCGTCGCCGCCCATGATGGCGAAGTTGACGCCGGCGATGTGCAGCAGCTCCGCGAACGCCTTGGTGGTCTTCTTGGCGCGGTCCTCCAGGGCGCCCGCGCAGCCGACCCAGTACAGGTACTCGACCTCGGTGAGGTCCTCGATCGTCTTGCCGACGATCGGCACCTCGAAGCCCGCCTCCTTCTGGAGCTCCTTCGTCCACTCCAGCCGCTGCTTCTTGGCCAGACCCCAGGGGTTGCCCTTCTTCTCCAGGTTCTTGAGCATCGTCCCGGCCTCGGAGGGGAACGCGCTCTCGATCATCACCTGGTAGCGGCGCATGTCGACGATGTGGTCGACGTGCTCGATGTCCACGGGGCACTGCTCGACGCAGGCTCCGCAGGTGGTGCAGGACCACAGCACGTCCGGGTCGATGACGCCGCCCGCCGCGGCGGAGCCGCCATCAGACGCTGCGGCGGTGCCGACCAGCGGGCGCTCGGCCTCGTCCAGCGCGCTCTGCGGAACGCCCTTCAGCTGCTCCTCGGTGGCTTTCTCCTCGCCTTCCATCGTCTTGCCGCCGCCGGCCAGCAGATACGGCGCCTTGGCGTGGGCGTGGTCCCGCAGCGACATGATCAGCAGCTTGGGCGAGAGGGGCTTGCCGGTGTTCCAGGCGGGGCACTGCGACTGGCAGCGGCCGCACTCGGTGCAAGTGGAGAAGTCGAGGATGCCCTTCCAGGAGAAGTCCTCGACCTGGGAGGCGCCGAAGCGGACCTCCTCCTCGTTGTCGTCGTCCAGCGCTGTCTCGAAGTCGATGACCTTGCCGCCGGACATCATCGGCTGGAGCGCGCCGAGGGCCGCTTCACCCTTGGCGTCCCGCTTGAACCAGATGTTGAAGAAGGCCAGGAAGCGGTGCCAGGCCACACCCATGTTGGTGTTGAGGCCGACCGTGATCATCCAGATCATGGTCGTACCCAGCTTGATCAGCGCCCAGAAGTAGACGAGGTTCTGCAGCGTGCCGACGCTCAGCCCGTGGTACGCCGCGACCAGCGGATACGAGAGGAAGTACGCGGGCTCGTAGCTGTCCACGTGGTGCAGCGCGCCCTCCAGGCCGCGCAGCATGAGGATGGCGACGCCGATGATGAAGATGATGTATTCGACGAAGTAGCCCTGCCACATCTTCGAGCCCGTGAAGCGGGACTTGCGGCCCGCCCGGGAGGGCAGGCTCAGCAGCCGGATCACCATCAGGACCGCGATGCCGACGGTGGTGGCGGCGCCGATGAAGTCGATGTACATCTCGTACGGCAGCCAGCCGCCGATGATCGGCAGCGTCCAGTCGGCCTGGAACAGCTGGCCGTAGGCGTTGATGATGGTCGGCGGCAGGGTGAGGAAGCCGATCGCCACGAACCAGTGGGCCACGCCGACGACGCCCCACTTGTTCATCTTCGTATGCCCGAGGAACTCCTTGACCAGCGTGGCCGTTCGCTGCTTGGGACTGTCCTTGCGGGTTCCCGCGGGGAGTGGCTGTCCCAGCTTGACGAAGCGGTAGATCTGCGCGATGGCGCGGGCGAACAGCGCAACGCCGACCGCGGTGAGCAGCAGCGTGACGACGATCGCGGCGAGTTGCATAGCGGCTCCTCGGAGCACGGAGGCGGCGTTTACTAAGCAGTAACTTATCCAGTCCGTACGAGACTACCCACTTGTCGCAGATCGCTGTACCGCGCGCCTCGGTGATTTGCGTCGCCCCGTCGGCGAAGGGCTCGATACCCCGTCGCAGGCGGCCATGCGCGTACCGTAATCACACACCTTGAGTCGCCCCGACTCAGTCTTCTTGACGCAATTTCCCCGGTCGTGCACTCTTGAGTCAGCTTCACTCAAGACCAAGCTGGAGGAACCTGAAATGGCTCGTGCGGTCGGCATCGACCTGGGTACGACGAACTCCGTCGTCAGTGTTCTCGAGGGCGGTGAGTCCACCGTCATCACCAATGCCGAGGGCGCCAGGACCACGCCGTCCGTCGTGGCCTTCGCGAAGAACGGCGAAGTGCTCGTCGGTGAGGTGGCCAAGCGGCAGGCGGTCACCAACGTCGACCGGACGATCCGGTCGGTCAAGCGGCACATGGGTACCGACTGGAAGATCGGTATCGACGAGAAGCCCTTCAACCCGCAGCAGATCAGCGCGTTCGTGCTCCAGAAGCTGAAGCGGGACGCCGAGTCGTACCTGGGCGAGAAGGTCGCCGACGCGGTCATCACCGTGCCGGCGTACTTCAACGACGCCGAGCGGCAGGCCACCAAGGAGGCCGGCGAGATCGCGGGCCTGAACGTGCTGCGGATCGTCAACGAGCCGACCGCCGCGGCCCTCGCCTACGGGCTGGAGAAGGAGGACCAGACGATCCTGGTCTTCGACCTCGGCGGCGGCACCTTCGACGTCTCGCTGCTGGAGATCGGCGACGGTGTCGTCGAGGTCAAGGCGACCAACGGTGACAACCACCTCGGTGGTGACGACTGGGACCAGCGGATCGTCGACTACCTGGTCAAGCAGTTCCAGTCCGGCCACGGCGTGGACCTGGGCAAGGACAAGATGGCCCTCCAGCGCCTCCGTGAGGCCGCGGAGAAGGCGAAGATCGAGCTGTCCTCGTCCACCGAGACGACGATCAATCTGCCCTACATCACCGCGTCCGCCGAGGGCCCGCTGCACCTGGACGAGAAGCTGACCCGCGCGCAGTTCCAGCAGCTGACCCAGGACCTGCTGGAGCGCTGCAAGACGCCGTTCCACAACGTGATCAAGGACGCGGGCATCCAGCTCAGCGAGATCGACCACGTGGTGCTCGTCGGCGGTTCCACCCGGATGCCGGCCGTCGCGGAGCTCGTCAAGGAGCTGACCGGCGGCAAGGACGCCAACAAGGGCGTGAACCCGGACGAGGTCGTCGCCATCGGTGCCTCCCTCCAGGCGGGTGTGCTCAAGGGTGAGGTCAAGGATGTCCTGCTGCTGGACGTGACTCCGCTGTCCCTCGGTATCGAGACCAAGGGCGGCATCATGACCAAGCTGATCGAGCGCAACACCACGATTCCGACGAAGCGTTCGGAGACCTTCACCACGGCCGAGGACAACCAGCCCTCGGTGCAGATCCAGGTCTTCCAGGGCGAGCGGGAGATCGCGGCGTACAACAAGAAGCTGGGCATGTTCGAGCTGACGGGTCTGCCGCCGGCTCCGCGCAATGTGCCGCAGATCGAGGTCACCTTCGACATCGACGCCAACGGGATCATGCACGTCTCCGCCAAGGACCTGGGCACCGGCAAGGAACAGAAGATGCAGGTCACCGGCGGCTCCAGCCTGCCCAAGGACGACATCGAGCGCATGATGCGCGAGGCGGAGCAGTACGCCGAGGAGGACCACAAGCGCCGCGAGGCCGCCGAGACGCGGAACCAGGCCGAGCAGCTGGTCTACACGACCGAGAAGTTCCTCAAGGACAACGAGGAGAAGGTCCCCGCCGAGACCAAGTCGGAGGTGGAGTCCGCGCTGGAGGACCTGAAGGAGAAGCTCAAGGGCGACGACACCGCGGTGATCCGTGAGGCGTCCGAGAAGGTCGCGGCCACCAGCCAGAAGCTGGGCCAGGCCCTCTACGCCGAGGCTCAGCAGGCCCAGGCCGGCGGTGCCGAGGCCGGTGCCGACGCGGCCGGCGCGGGTGCGGGCAAGCCCGAGGGCGGCGAGGATGACGTCGTGGACGCCGAGATCGTCGACGAGGACCAGAAGCCGAAGGATGGTGCGGCGTGACGGAGGAGACCGCGGGCTTCCAGGAGCCCGACGTTCCCGCCGACGCCGGTGAGCTGACCGATGCCGACCGGACCGCCGCCGAGCAGGAGGCGGCCGGTGCGGCGCCGCCGGCCGGCGAAGCGCAGGGCAGCGAGGCCGAAGTGAGCACGCAGGACCTGCGGGAGGCGGAAGGCGCTGGCCCGGAGGGCGAGGCCGCCGAGGGCGGGCAGGCCACCGAGCTGGAGGCCACCAGAAAGGCTCTCAACGAGCGCACCCAGGACCTGCAGCGGCTCCAGGCGGAGTTCCAGAACTACCGCCGCCGCGTCGAGCGGGACCGGGTGGCGGTCAAGGAGATCGCCGTCGCGAACCTGCTGACGGAGCTGCTGCCGGTGCTGGACGACATCGGCCGGGCGCGGGACCACGGCGAGCTGGTGGGCGGCTTCAAGTCGGTCGCCGAGTCGCTGGAGATGGTCGCGGCCAAGATGGGCCTGATGCAGTTCGGCAAGGAGGGCGAGCCCTTCGACCCGACGGTCCACGAGGCGCTGATGCACTCCTACTCTCCGGATGTCACGGAGACGACGTGCGTGCAGATCCTCCAGCCCGGGTACCGAATCGGCGAGCGGACCATCCGTCCCGCACGGGTAGGGGTCGCCGAGCCGCAGCCCGGTGCCGCAGGCGGTACGGGCGGCAAGGGTGAGGCCGGGGCCGAGGCACCGGCGGCTGAAGAGGAGAACGGTGGCCCGGACGAGGGCTGACCGCGTACGGGAGGAGGGACGTCGAGGATGAGTACCAAGGACTTCATCGAGAAGGACTACTACAAGGTCCTCGGCGTCCCCAAGGACGCTACCGAAGCCGAGATCAAGAAGGCGTACCGCAAGCTGGCCCGGGAGAACCACCCCGACGCCAACGCCGGTGACCCCAAGGCCGAGGAGCGCTTCAAGGACGCCTCCGAGGCGTACGACGTGCTCGGCGACCCCAAGCGGCGCAAGGAGTACGACGAGGCGCGCACCCTCTTCGGCAACGGAGCCCTCTTCGACAGGCAGGGTCGGCCGGGCGGCGGTCCGGGCGGCCCCGGCGGCGCCGGAACGTTCAACTTCGACCTGAGCGACCTGTTCGGTGGCGGTCAGGGCGGGGGCGGCGGTGTCGGCGGACCGGGCGGGTTCGGCGGCGGGCTCGGCGACGTCTTCGGCGGGTTGTTCAACCGCGGCGGCGCCGGGACCCGTACGCAGCCCAGGCGCGGCCAGGACATCGAGTCCGAGGTGACGCTCAGCTTCACCGAGGCGGTGGACGGGGCCACGGTCCCGCTGCGGATGTCCTCCAGCGCCGCGTGCAAGGAGTGCGCCGGTACGGGGGACAAGAACGGCACCCCGCGGGTCTGTCCCACCTGTGTGGGCACCGGGCAGGTCTCGCGTGGCACGGGCGGCGGCTTCTCGCTGACCGACCCGTGCGTGGACTGCAAGGGGCGTGGCCTGATCGCGCAGGACCCGTGCGACACCTGCAAGGGGTCCGGGCGGGCGACCAGTTCGCGCACGATGCAGGTCCGGATTCCCGCGGGCGTCACCGACGGGCAGCGCATCCGGCTGCGCGGCAAGGGCGCCCCGGGCGAGCGGGGCGGACCGGGCGGTGACCTGTATGTCGTCGTGCACGTCGACAAGCACCCGGTGTTCGGGCGCAAGGGCGACAATCTGACGGTCACCGTGCCGGTCACCTTCCCCGAGGCCGCGCTCGGCGGCGAGGTGAAGGTCCCCACGCTCGGCGGGCCGCCCGTCACCCTGAAGATCCCGCCGGGCACGCCGTCCGGGCGCACCATGCGGGCCCGGGGCAAGGGCGCGGTCCGCAAGGACGGAACCCGCGGCGACCTACTGGTGACAGTGGAGGTCGCGGTGCCCAAGAATTTGGACGACAAGGCGCAGGACTCCCTGGAGTCCTACCGGGACGCGACAGCGGGAGAGGATCCGCGGGCCGCGTTGTTCAAGGCAGCGAAGGGAGACTGAGGTGGACGGCCGGGACGGACGCAGACGAGCATTCGTGGCTGGGCGCTCTGCGGCGTACGAGCTGACGGACGAATCTCCGGTCTACGTCATCTCGGTCGCCGCTCAGCTCTCAGGTCTGCACCCGCAGACCCTGCGGCAGTACGACCGGCTGGGGCTGGTCTCGCCCGACCGCACGCCCGGGCGGGGCCGGCGCTACTCGGCGCGGGACATCGAGCAGCTGCGCGAGGTGCAGCGGCTCAGCCAGGACGAGGGCATCAACCTCGCCGGGATCAAGCGGATCATCGAGCTGGAGAACCAGGTCGCGGCGCTTCAGCAGCGGGTGGCAGAGCTGTCCGCCGCGGTCGAGGGCGCCGCGGCGGCGATGCAGCAGCGCGAGGCGCAGGTGCATGCCTCGTACCGGCGCGATCTGGTGCCGTACGAGGATGTGCGCTCCTCCAGCGCCCTGGTCGTCTGGCGCCCCAAACCGAGGGAGTAACCCCTCGGTCTCCCCGGAGCGCGGGCCGCGGCCCGCCGCCACCCGTTGTGGGCACTCGGTCCGCCCGAGGGGCTGGGGGAGGGTGGGCACAACGGGGCCGCAGACGCACGATCACCGCACCCGCGACCGGGGCCGGCGCCCGCCGGTGGGGGTGCGCCGCCGCTGCCGGGTGCCCCCGGTTGTGCCCACCCGTTCCGCCCTTGGCGGAACAGATGCCCACAACCGGGGGGCGGGGCTGGGCCCCGCAACGTGCCCACAACCGAGGGGGGGCTGGGCCCCGCAACGGCCAGTGAGGGCTTACTTGGCGAAGCCGTACGAGAGGAGCTTCCTGGCGTCCGTCGTACGGTTCGCGGCGGAGGAGGAGGCCAGCACGGTGCCGATCACCGTCTTGCCACCGCGCTTGGCGGCGAAGACGAGGCAGTACTTGGCTTCGGGCCCGGAGCCGGTCTTGACGCCGAGCGCCCCCGAGTAGCCGCCCAGCAGCGGATTGGTGTTGGTCCAGGACATAGTGCGGTAGCCGCCGCTCTTGGTGACCGTCTTCTGCTTGGTGGAGCGGGTCTTCACGATCGAGCGGAAGTTCGAGAAGCTCATCGCGTTGCGGGCGAGCTTCGTCAGATCGCGCGGGGTGGAGTAGTTGCTGCCCTTGCCGATGCCGTCGAACGAGTCGAAGTGCGTGTTCTTCAGGCCGAGGCTCCGGGCCGTGGTGTTCATCTGGCCGATGAAGGACTTCACCCGTGCCTTGCGGGTGCTGCCCTTGCCGAACGTGTCGGCGAGCGCATAGGCCGCGTCGCAGCCCGAGGGCAGCATCAGCCCGTAGAGCAGCTGGCGGACGGTGACCTTGTCGCCGACGATCAGCCGCGCAGAGGAGGCGGTGTTGCGGACGATGTAGTCGCTGTACGCCTTCTGGATGGTGACCTTGCGGTTCAGGTTGAGGTTCTTCTGGGCCAGCACCACCCGGGCGGTCATGATCTTGGTGGTCGAGCCGGTGGAGCGCCGGGTGTCGGCGGCCTTGGTGTAGAGGCTCTTCCCGGTGCCGCTGTTCATCGCATAGCCGCCGCGGGCGGTGATGGACGGCTTCTTCGCCGTGACGGCGGCAGCAGGGGACGCCGTGGCGGCCGGGGCGGCCAGCGCGCCCGTCGTCAGCACGGCTCCGGAGGTGAGCATCACCGTGGCGACACGGTGGATGCCAGCAATGCCAATCTTCACTTCTGTCAGCTCCAAATGCCGCTTCGAGGCGGCTCGTTGGGCGGGTACCCGGGTCCTGGAGCGGCCGGGAACTAAAGGCGATAGTAGACGTTTTTGCATTGAGCGGAATAGACTCAACTTGTTGCATGCTGTAGGTAGCAAGCGCCGATGGCGGAGCGCCTACGGACAGCACTGGAGGAGGAGCGCAGGAAGTGGACGCGGAGCTGACCAACAAGAGCCGGGACGCCATCAGCGCGGCCAACGACCGGGCGGTGACCGACGGCCACCCCGACATCACGCCGGCCCATCTGCTCCTCGCCCTGCTCACGGGCGAGGACAACGAGAACATCCAGGACCTGATTGCCGCCGTCGAGGCCGACCAGGCGGCGCTGCGCTCGGGCGCCGAGCGGCAGCTCGCGGCGCTCCCCACCGTGCAGGGCCGGACCGTCAGCCGACCGCAGGCCGACCGCGACCTGCTCGCCGTCATCGCGGACGCCGCACAGCGCGCCAAGGACCTCGGTGACAGCTTCGTCTCCACCGAGCATCTGCTGATCGCACTGGCCGCCAAGGGCGGAGCCGTCGCCGAACTGCTGAAGCAGCAGGGCGCCGACGACAGGAAGCTGCTGGACGCCTTCAGCGCGCAGCGCGGCAGCAGGCGCATCACCAGCCCGGATCCCGAGGGCACCTACAAGGCCCTGGAGAAGTTCGGCACCGACCTGACCGCCGCGGCCCGCGACGGCAAGCTGGACCCGGTCATCGGCCGGGACCAGGAGATCCGCCGCGTGGTGCAGGTGCTCTCCCGCCGTACGAAGAACAACCCCGTCCTCATCGGCGAGCCCGGCGTCGGCAAGACCGCCGTCGTCGAAGGGCTGGCCCAGCGCGTGGTGAAGGGCGACGTACCCGAGTCGCTGCGGAACAAGCGGCTGGTCGCCCTCGATCTGGGCGCCATGGTGGCAGGCGCCAAGTACCGGGGCGAGTTCGAGGAACGGCTCAAGACCGTGCTCTCCGAGATCAAGGAGAGTGACGGCCAGATCATCACCTTCATCGACGAGCTGCACACCGTCGTCGGCGCGGGCGCGGGCGGCGACTCGGCCATGGACGCGGGCAACATGCTCAAGCCGATGCTGGCCCGCGGCGAGCTGCGGATGGTCGGCGCCACCACGCTGGACGAGTACCGCGAGCGGATCGAGAAGGACGCGGCCCTGGAGCGCCGGTTCCAGCAGGTGCTGGTCGCCGAGCCCACCGTCGAGGACTCCATCGCGATCCTGCGCGGGCTCAAGGGGCGCTACGAGGCGCACCACAAGGTGCAGATCTCCGACAGCGCGCTGGTGGCCGCGGCGGCGCTCTCGGACCGCTACATCACCTCCCGCTTCCTCCCCGACAAGGCCATCGACCTGGTGGACGAGGCGGCCTCCCGGCTCCGGATGGAGATCGATTCCTCACCCGTCGAGATCGACGAGCTCCAGCGCTCCGTCGACCGGCTCAAGATGGAGGAGCTGGCCCTGGAGAAGGAGACCGACCCTGCCTCCGTCGAGCGGCTGGAGCGGCTGCGCCGCGAGCTGGCCGACAGGGAGGAGGAGCTGCGTGGCCTGACCGCCCGCTGGGAGAAGGAGAAGCAGGGCCTCAACCGCGTCGGCGAGCTGAAGGAACAGCTGGACGAACTGCGCGGCCAGGCCGAGCGCGCCCAGCGGGACGGCGACTTCGACACCGCCTCCAAGCTGCTCTACGGCGAGATCCCGGCCGTCGAGCGCGAGCTCGCCGCGGCCACCGAGGAGGAGGAAGAAGCCAAGAAGGAGGCGGCGGCAGGCCAGGCCGGCAAGAGCGACAAGATGGTCAAGGAGGAGGTCGGCTCGGACGACATCGCCGACGTCGTCTCCTCCTGGACCGGCATCCCCGCCGGCCGGCTGCTGGAGGGCGAGACACAGAAGCTGCTGCGGATGGAGGAGGAGATCGGCAGGCGGCTGATCGGCCAGACCGAGGCCGTGCGTGCCGTCTCCGACGCGGTACGCCGCAGCCGGGCCGGTATCGCCGACCCCAACCGCCCCACCGGCTCCTTCATGTTCCTCGGCCCAACCGGTGTCGGTAAGACGGAGCTGGCCAAGGCGCTCGCCGACTTCCTCTTCGACGACGAGCGGGCGATGGTCCGGATCGACATGAGCGAGTACGGCGAGAAGCACAGCGTCGCCCGGCTCGTCGGCGCGCCCCCCGGCTACGTCGGCTACGAGGAGGGCGGCCAGCTCACCGAGGCCGTACGGCGCCGCCCGTACAGCGTCGTACTGCTGGACGAGGTGGAGAAGGCGCACCACGACGTCTTCGACGTGCTGCTCCAGGTCCTCGACGACGGCCGGCTCACCGACGGCCAGGGCCGCACCGTCGATTTCCGTAACACCATCCTCATCCTCACCTCCAACCTGGGCAGCCAGTTCCTGATGGATCCCCTGGAGAAGGAGGAGGAGAAGCGCGAGCAGGTGCTGGCGGCGGTGCGGGCGGCTTTCCGGCCCGAGTTCCTCAACCGGCTGGACGACCTGGTCGTCTTCGCCGCGCTGGCCGGGGACGAGCTGCGGCGGATCGCCCAGCTGCAGGTCGACGCACTCCAGCAGCGGCTCGCCGAACGGCGGCTGACCCTGGATGTCACCCCAGAGGCGCTGGACTGGCTCGCCACCGAGGGCAACGATCCGGCGTACGGGGCCCGGCCGCTGCGCCGCCTCGTCCAGACCGCCATCGGCGACCAGCTCGCACGGGAGATCCTGGCGGGCGAGGTCCGCGACGGTGACACCGTTCGGGTGGACCGCGTCGAGGGATGGGAGGGCCTCATGGTGGGCGCCGCGGCGGGCACGCCTGCGGGGAGCTGACAGCGGCCCCGACCGCCCCCTGGCCTCCGGCCGAGTGGGGGTACTCCCCCCAGGGTTGTCATTGCGGGGGGCGCGTGCGGGAGGATGGAAGGAGCCGTATGAAGGGAACACCCACGTGAGCATCGACCCGTCCTCGATCCCGAATTTCGGGGGCCAGCCCGAGGAGCCGGAGGAGTCCGGTCCCACCGGACCGATCATCCCCGACCAGGACCTCGTCAAGCAGCTCCTGGACCAGATGGAGCTGAAGTACGTCGTCGACGACGAGGGAGACCTCGCGGCGCCGTGGGAGGAGTTCCGCACCTACTTCATGTTCCGTGGGGAGGCGGAGCAGCAGGTCTTCTCGGTCCGTACGTTCTACGACCGGCCGCACACCATCGAGGACAAGCCCAAGCTCCTCGAGGCCATCGACGACTGGAACCGCCGCACCCTGTGGCCCAAGGTCTACAGCCACACCCACGACGACGGCAGCGTCCGTCTCATCGGCGAGGCGCAGATGCTGGTCGGCACGGGTGTCTCGCTGGAGCACTTCGTCTCGTCCACGGTGAGCTGGGTGCGTGCCTCCATCGAGTTCGACAAGTGGCTGGTGGAGCAGTTCGGTCTGGAGAAGGACATCGACTCCTCCGAGGGGGACGGCGAGGCCGAATAGGCCGTCGGCACCCCGCACACCGAGGGGCCGGGCGCACACTCCGAGTGCGCCCGGCCCCTCGCGCTGTCCGCCGCCCCCGCTGGTTACCCGCGCCATGCCGCGCCGTCGCGCCCCGTATGGACGGAGGCCACCACGCGGCCCCCTCCCCTGACACCCGTCAGGTACCACGCAGGATCCCGGGCCGGGAGACTCGTGGGCAGAGCGCGGGACCCGCCTACGGGGGAAGCACGGGGGAACAGGCGGTCCCGCGCACGGGGGTCGCGGGCGAACTCGGGGGAAGCTCGCGAGCGCTGCGGGGTGGCGGGTCAGCCGGTGCCCGCCACACCGCGCAGCCGCTGTGCCGCCTCGGTCAGCACGTCCTCCCGTTTGCAGAACGCGAAGCGGACGTACGGTGCGCCCGCCTCGGCGTGGTCGTAGAAGACCTGGGTCGGGACGGCGACGACGCCCACCCGCTCGGGCAGCGCGAGGCAGAACGAGACACCGTCCTTCGCGCCCAGCGGGCGGATGTCGGTGGTGATGAAGTACGTGCCCGAAGGCCGGAAGACCTCGAAACCGGCCGCACGCAACCCCTCGGCCAGCAGATCCCGCCGGGCGCGCAGTCCCTCCCGCAGAGCCGTGTAGTAACTGTCGGGCAGCGCCAGCGCCTCGGCGATGGCGTACTGGAAGGGGCCCGCTGAGACATAGGTCAGATACTGCTTGGCCGAGCGCACCGCAGTCACCAGCGCGGGCGTTCCGGTGACCCAGCCGACCTTCCAGCCGGTCAGCGAGAACGTCTTGCCGCTGGAGGAGATGGTGACCGTGCGCTCGCGCATCCCCGGGAAGCTCGCCAGCGGGTGGTGCTCGCCGTCGAAGACGAGGTGCTCGTAGACCTCGTCGGTGACGGCGAGCAGATCGCGCTCCACACACAGCTCGGCGACGGCCGCCAGCTCGTCACGGCGCAGCACGGTGCCGGTGGGGTTGTGCGGGGTGTTGAGAAGGATGAGCCGGGTGCGGTCGGTGACCGCGTCGCGCAGCTCGTCCAGATCCAGGTGGTACGCGCCGTCGCGCGGGCGCAGCGTGACCGGCACCCGGCTACCGCCCGCCATCGCGATGGAGGCGGCGTACGAGTCGAAATACGGCTCCAGCGCGATCACCTCGTCCCCGGGCTCGACCAGCGCGAGCAGCGAGGCGGCGATGGCCTCGGTGGCACCCGCGGTGATCAGCACCTCGGTGTCGGGGTCGTACGACAGGCCGTAGAAGCGCTGCTGATGCTCGGCCACGGCGTTGCGCAGCTCGGGGATGCCGGGGCCAGGCGGGTACTGGTTGCCGCGCCCGTCCCGCAGGGCGCGCACCGCCGCCTCGCGGATCTCCTCCGGACCGTCCGTGTCGGGGAAGCCTTGACCCAGGTTGATCGCGCCGGTCCGGACGGCGAGCGCGGACATCTCGGCGAAGATCGTGGTGCCGAACTCGGCGAGGCGGTGGTTGAGCAGCGGACGCCCATGTTCCCGCGCGCCGGGGACAGCAGCTTGGCCAGCAGTCATGGCTGTCATCCTCGGGCAAGCTCTTATCTTCCTCAACCCTGCTTTGCGGCGCCGCCACCCCGGGCAGGAGCCGCCTACGCCCGCGGACGGCAACACGGAAGTACGGAAAGGAAGTTGCCGTCCAAGGACCTCAAGGGGGAAATGTAATGAACCAAGTCCTGGCATTCATCGGCATAGTGGTCGTCTTTGCGATCATCGCCGCGCTCGCCAAGTCGGCCGGTTCCGGTAGCGCCGGCCGGTCCGGTCGCCCCCGCCGCAACAGCGGCTCGTGGTGGGCCGGCGGCGGTGGCACCGGTGGCGGTGGCTGCGGAGGAGGAGGCGGCGGCTGCGGCGGTGGTTCCTCTTCCTGCGGTGGCGGCGGCGGTGGCGGTGGTGGCGGCTGCGGCGGTGGTGGCGGAGGTGGCGGGGGCTGACAGATGGAGAACGTGGCTCCGGCCTTGCTGATCGTCGGCCTCGGCATCGTCATCAACGTGATCGTCGCTCTCGTGCGAGCGGCCAACGGCTCCGGCCCCCGGCGGCGCAGGCGGCGGGGCTCGTGGTGGGCAGGGGGCGGGGGCGGCAGTTCGTGCGCCGGCGGCTCCTGCGGCGGTGGCTCCTCCTGTGGCGGCGGTGGTGGCGGCTGCGGTGGGGGCGGAGGAGGCGGAAGTTGAGGCCCACGCGGCAGGCTGGCAGCGGGAGTTGAGGCCCGTGCGCGGAGCGTGCGCGACGGCACGCTCGGCCAGGTGTGCGGCTGTGCGCGCAGCGTGCTCCACCTGGAAGGGAACACTTGACCTGCTCCATACCTATGGGATGGAAATCCGCAGAACCTGGGTAATAGCGCTGGGGACGCAGCGCGTTCCGTGATTCGGTGAATCGTGAACTGTCGTCCCCGAGCGCTCCCGGCCCCGGCCCGGAGGCTCGGGAGCTCGAGGGGTGGGGCGGCCCACCCTCCCTGCGTGTTTGCGGAGCCGACCCATGCTCACCACCCTGAAAACCGCCTACACCGACACCCGCGCGCACCAACTCGGCTGGGACCTGGGCCGCGGGCCTCTCCCCGCCCTCGCCTGCATGGACGTCGAACTGGACGACACCCACGTCCAGTTGCGGCTGCTCGGCGCCTCCCACCAGGTACTGCTGGGCGAGGAGTACGGCAGCTGTTCCGAAACCGTCGCCTGCCTTCCGGGCCGCAGCACCCCGCTTCCGCTCGGCGTCTCCAAGCGTTTCGGCGAGTGGGAGTACGAGTTCGCGGCGCGGGTCGAAAGACTGTCGCCCGGCTCGTTCGCCGGGCGTGCGCAGGAGTTGCTCGCGCTGGTGGCGGACCACCCCAACGGGTTCGCGGGTACCTTCCCGGGTGCGCCGAGCGCCTTCACTGCGCTGCTCGTCCAGCGGCACGAGGGGCAGATCCGCTGGCGCACCTGGCACTCCTATCCACAGGAGGGCTGTCTTGTCTCGACGCGTACCCGGGTGGCCAGCAGGGCGCGCGAGGAGCGGGAGGGCGCCGGTGCTCCGCGCGAGCCGGCCGCGGTTCCGGTGTGCGGCCCGGCCATGGCCTGAGCGCCACCCCTGTGAGTGACCGAGGGTGTTCATTATGTGACGTAGCGTGCAGCCCATGATCGACCGTCCACAGCCCTACGTGGAGAGCGCGCGGTTGCCCGTACCCGCCGGGCTCGGGCGTGGCTTCGTCCTCGCCTCGGTCTTCGTGTGCGCTGCCTGCGGCCTCGTCTACGAGCTCGAACTCGTCGCGGTCGCCTCCTCGTTGGTCGGTGATTCCGTCACCCAGGCGTCCGTCGTGCTCTCCGTCATGGTCTTCGCGATGGGTGTCGGCTCGCTGCTCGCCAAGCGCTTGCGCTGCCACGCCGCCGCGGGCTTCGGCTACGTCGAGGCGCTGCTCGCACTGGTCGGCGGCAGCTCGGCGATGACGCTCTACGCCTCCTTCGCATGGCTGGGCGGGGCCCGCGTGATGCTGGTGCTCATCTCCTTCACGATCGGGGCGCTGATCGGCGCGGAGATGCCGCTGCTGATGACGCTCATCCAGCGGATTCGCGAGCAGGACCCGGGCGGTGCCCTCGCCGATCTGTTCGCGGCCGACTACGTGGGGGCGCTCGTCGGCGGACTGACCTTCCCCTTCCTCCTGCTGCCCCTCGCCGGCGAGTTGACGGGCGGACTGCTCACCGGCGTGGTGAACGCGCTGGCCGGCGGGCTGGTCGTGCAGTGGCTCTTCCGCCATGACCTGCGGTGGCGGGCGCGCTTGCGGCTGCTGGCGGCCAACGGCTGCGTACTGCTCCTGCTGCTCGTGGGTACCGCGTTCGTCGGCCCGTTCGAACGTACCGCGCGGCAGGCCGTCTACGGCGACGATGTGCGGGTTGCTGTGCACACCGACCACCAGGATCTCGTGCTGACGGGTGGCGCGACCCGCGAGGAGTGGCCCGCGGCGGGCGAACTGCGGCTCTTCCAGAACGGCAGGCTGGCGCTGCGGGGCGGGGACGCCCGCGCCGTCCACCGGGCTCTGGTCCGCCCCGCGATGGTGGGCGGCCCGCACACCCGGGTGCTGATCGTGGGGGGCGGCGACGGGCTTGCCCTGCGGGAGGTGTTGCGGTTCCGCGATGTGCGGGCGGTCACCGTCGTGGAACGGGACCCCGGTGTCGTACGGCTGGCTCGGCGCGACCCCGGGTTGCGGGCGTTGAACCGCGGAGCGCTGGAGGATCCGCGGGTCCGGCTTGTCCATGCGGATCCCTTCGACTGGTTGCGGGACCGGGTGCGGGGGAATGCGGTGCGGTTCGATGTGATGATCTCCGCGTTGGCTGCGCCGGGGGGCGCGGGCAGTCCGAAGCTGTACTCGCAGGAGTTCTACGGGCTCTCTGCGCGAGGGCTTGGCGACGAGGGGCGCCTCGCCCTGCGGGCGGGCTCGCCCGCTGGGCGAGCCCGGGATTTTTGGACGGTTCATGCCACCTTGCGGGCTGCGGGGTTGCGGCCTTGTCCCTATGCCGGTGAGCGGGGCTTCGTGCTGGCTCGGCCTGCGCGGCCGGCGCCTCCCACCTGTCTCCGTGAGGGACGTACCTCTCTCCCGCCCTCCACCCTGATGCATCCCCGCTACGCGGAGTGACCTGCCGGTGGGCCGTCGCTTGTGGGGGCACCCACGTGAGGGCCCCGTCGCTTGTGGGGGCACGCCTCGTTTCGTTTTTGGCTGCCTGCCGGTGCTTGTGGGGGCACGCCCCCTTGCGTTTTCGGCTGCCGCCGACAGAGGGAGGGGGCTCAAGGCTGGGCCCTCATGTATTGGGGGTGGTGGTCAAATGTTGTGGCGCAGTCATAGGTGGGGCGGAGTGATGGGTAATAGGCTCCGCCCCATGGAGCACGAGGTGTACGTACCGCTTTCCGCCGGCTCGGTACGAGCCGCCCTCGCAGACAGCGCCCGCGTCGCCCGCTGCGTACCCGGATTCCAGCAGGAGCCGGAAGAGGGTGCCGAGCCGGCAGCGGAGGGCCTCGCGGGCCGTCTGAAGGTACGAATCGGCGGCTCGACCATCACATACCGCGGCACCCTCTCCCTCACCCCACGCGGCGGCACCGGCAGCACGTCCGCGCCCGACGCGCTGGAGCGACTGGAGGTCACGGGCCGCGGCACCGAGGCCCGCGGCGAGGGCACCGTCGAGCTTGCGCTGACCATCGAGCCCCGCTCGGCGGACGACGGCGAGGGCACCTCATTGGTGTGCGTCGGCACGGTCACCGGCACGGGTCGGCTCGCCGCGATCGAGGAGAAGACCGCCACCTCGGCAGGCGTACGGCTGCTCGACAGGTTCGCCGCGGCGCTCGGCGACAGCATCCGCGACGAGCCGCCCGCGGGCAGCCCGGAGGCGGACGCGGACGCGACCGGCGACGGGACGGGCGAGGGCCCCGTCACGGGCGGCATCGGGGCGCCCGGCGACAACGAGCGCGCCATCCCCGGCATCCCGGAACCGGAGCCCGAGCCGGACCGTACCCCGCTGTTCGAGACCGAGGTGCCGCCCTCCTCGCTGGGCCGCGACGACGAGTCCGAACTCGACGCGGCGGACGCGGCGAGCGAGGACTACGGCGACACGGACGTGCCCGGTGGCGCGGGCGGGCTCGGTGCGGAGGCCGCGCACGCGCGACGCACGATGATCGGCCGCAGCGCGGAGGAGGTGGACCACGCCCCGCCGCGCGGCCGTTACGCCCCGATCCCGGCGCCGGAGCAGACTTCGGCGACCGCCACCCTGCGCTGGGCGGCGCCCGCCGCCGCGGCCGTGGTCGCCGGCGCCGTGGTCCTCGGCCGGGTTCTGCGGCGCCGCCGCTGAGGGCCCGCGGCGACGGTGCGGCGGGTGGCTCCGCGATGCAGTCGAAACCGGTATCGCGGCAACGCCGCGCGCAGCGGCGGGGCCGCCCGCGACAGCGGGTCCTGCGGCGGCGTTGCTGACAGCGCCGTTATGGTCGCTGTATGACTGATCTGCCCACCTCCGCAGAAGCCACGACCGTCGTGCTCAGTGCCCAGGGGACCGAGGCGACGATCGAACCCCAGCACGGGTGCCGGCTCGCCTCCCTCCGGGTGGGCGGCACCGAACTCCTGCGTCAGGGGCCCCAGTACGGCTCGTTCGTGATGGCGCCGTGGTGCGGCCGCACCGCGCAGGGGCGTTTCCGCAACGGCGGCGAGATGTTCCAACTCCCGCTCAATGGGGGCACCTCCCGGCCGGAGGCTGGGGGACGACAGCACGCCATTCACGGCACGGTGCGGGACGGGGGGTGGCGCCAGGCACCTGGCGCCACCGGCACCAAGGCGTCGTTCACCTATGACCTGACCGACCCATGGCCCTGGGAGGGCCGGGTCACGCAGGTCGTCGAGCTGGCCGAGGACGGCGGTTCGCTCACCCTGACGCTCGCCGTGGAGACCTTCGACGTCTCCTTCCCGGCCCAGGCCGGCTGGCACCCCTGGTTCCTGCGTAACCTCGGGCAGGGAGGCGAGGACGTACGGATCGACTTCTCGCCCGAGTGGCAGGAGGAGCGGGGCCAGGACCACATCCCGACCGGCGCCCGGATCGAGCCGCAGCCCGGTCCGTGGGACGACTGCTTCGGAATGCCGGGCGGCGTCGATGTCACCCTCACATGGCCGTCGGAGCTGTCGCTGCGGTTGACGTCGCGTGCCGAGTACGTCGTGGTGTACGACGAGCCGGAGGAGGCCGTTTGTGTGGAGCCGCAGAGCGGCCCCCCGAACGGGCTCAACTCGCACCCGCGCCAGGTGACCCCCCTGGACCCGCTGGAGCTGACGACGACCTGGAGCTGGCAGCGCCTGTAGGTGGTGGCTGCCGTGGCACCGGCCGCGGGCACATAGGCTGAGGTCTCATGAACGACGACGTGCGCGCCGCGCTGCTGCGACAGATCAAGGACAAGGCCGTGGTGCACGGCCGCGTCACCCTCTCCTCCGGTGCGGAGGCCGACTTCTACATCGACCTCCGCCGCATCACCCTGGACGGTGAGTCGGCGCCGCTCGCGGGCCAGGTCATGCTGGACGCAACGGCGCACCTGGACTACGACGCGGTGGGTGGCCTCACCCTCGGTGCGGACCCGGTCGCGACGTCGATGCTGCACGCTGCCGCGGCCCGTGGCCGGCACCTCGACGCGTTCGTCGTCCGTAAGGCGGGCAAGGCGCACGGGCTGCAGCGCCGGATCGAGGGGCCGGACGTCGCAGGGCGCCGGGTGCTGATCGTCGAGGACACCTCGACGACGGGAAACTCACCGCTCACCGCGGTCGAGGCGGCCCGCCAGGCCGGTGCCGAGGTGGTCGCGGTGGCGACCATCGTGGAGCGCGGCGCGGCCGGGGCGATGGAGCGCGCCGGGATGCCGTACGTATACGCGTTCGATCTGGACGACCTCGAACTGGCATAAGCCCTGGTCAGCGACGCGTGCTCGTCGTTTCACGTGAAACCACGACCACGTTCGGTGAAGTTCGCACACAGTGAAGTCGACGCTGAGTGAATTCGGCGTCAAGTGAATTTGTGAATACCGGCGTCTGGAGCATCCGGCCCCGTCTGGGAAGATGGGCACGACGATGACGTCGTTCCGTTGAGCCGAAGCCGGATCACACCACGCACACCCCAAGGAGCGGTCTGATGCCCATCGCAACCCCCGAGATCTACAACGAGATGCTCGACAGGGCGAAGGAGGGCAAGTTCGCCTACCCCGCCATCAATGTCACCTCGACGCAGACGCTGCACGCCGCGCTCCGCGGGTTCGCCGAGGCGGAGAGCGACGGCATCGTTCAGATCTCCACGGGCGGGGCCGAGTTCCTGGGCGGGCAGTACAGCAAGGACATGGTCAGCGGCGCGGTGGCGCTCGCCGAGTTCGCGCACATCGTCGCGAAGAAGTACCCGGTGAACGTCGCCCTGCACACCGACCACTGCCCCAAGGACAAGCTCGACGGCTACGTCCGCCCGCTGCTGGCGGTCTCCCGCGAGCGGGTGCAGCGCGGTGAGAATCCGCTCTTCCAGTCCCACATGTGGGACGGCTCCGCCGAGACCCTGAAGGACAACCTGGCGATCGGCCAGGAGCTGCTGGCCGAGGCGGCCGCCGCGAAGATCATCCTCGAGGTCGAGATCACCCCGACCGGTGGCGAGGAGGACGGCGTCACCCACGAGATCAACGACGAGCTGTACACCACCGCCGAGGACGCCGTCCGTACCGCCGAGGCGCTCGGCCTGGGCGAGAAGGGCCGCTACCTGCTCGCCGCCTCCTTCGGCAACGTGCACGGCGTCTACAAGCCGGGCAACGTGGTGCTCCGTCCCGAGCTGCTGAAGGACCTCCAGGAGGGCGTTGCCGGGAAGTTCGACAAGCCCGCGGGCAGCCGGCCGTTCGACTTCGTCTTCCACGGCGGCTCCGGCTCCACGGAGGAGGAGATCGCCACGGCGCTGCAGAACGGCGTCGTGAAGATGAACCTCGACACCGACACCCAGTACGCCTTCACGCGGCCGGTCGCCGCGCACATGTTCAGCCACTACGACGGTGTGCTGAAGGTGGACGGTGAGGTCGGCAACAAGAAGGTCTACGACCCGCGCAGCTGGGGCAAGGCCGCCGAGAAGGGCATGGCCGAGCGCGTCCAGGTCGCCTGCGCCAACCTCCGTTCGACGGGCACCCGGCTGAAGTGACCGCCCTCGCGGGCGCGTTCCCGCCGTGATCCAGGAAGCCCCCGGTGCGCCGGGGGCTTCCTGCGTGATCGACTGGCCCGATGGAAGCTCTCTGGACGAGTGTTGTCGCGGTCGGCGGCACGCTGCTGGGCTCGGTGATCACGCATGTCTTCCAGCGCCTCGCCTCCCGGCGGAACGAGGAGTTCACCCGCTCCGAGGCGCTGAGGCAGGAGCTGATCACCACCTACTCCGGGTTCGCGGCGGCGGTGGAGGAGTACCGCCGTGGCCAGGCGAACCGCTGGTTCAGCAAGGTGGCGGACCCGGGAGGGCAGCGGTACATCACGGCGCGGGACGAGGCACACCGCCTGCGGACGGTGGCCCGGCAGGCGCTCTACCGGGTCAAGCTGCTCACCGACGTCCAAGAAGTGGTCCACGCGGCTGAGCAGGCGTATCACCGGACGCGGGTGGTCTCCGAGGCTCAGGAGCACCCGGAGCACGTCGAGCGTGACGGGCAGGCGCGGGAGGCCATCGAGAAGTTCGTCTCGACGGCCGCCCCCTTGGTGCGGTGAACCGCTCAGTGCAGGTACGACGCGCCGTTCAGGTCGAGTACGGCGCCTGTTGCCCACTCGGAGCCGGGGGAGTCGGCGGTGAACCAGGCGACTGCTTCGGCGATGTCGCGGGGCTCGGCGATGCGGCCGATGGGGTGGTCGGCGATGATGCGTTTGCCTTCGGGGCTGTCCAGCAGGGGCTGGGTGAGATCGGTGCGGGTGAAGCCGGGGGCGATGGCGGCGACGGCGATCCGGTGCGGTCCCAGGGCCACCGCCAGCGACTGGGCCAGCGCGTGCATGCCCGCCTTGCTCGCGCCGTACGCGGGTACGTCCGGTTCACCGCGGTAGCCGCCCCGGGAGCCGACCATCACCAGCCGGCCGCCGTGCGACCCCTCCGCGCGGTGCAGCAGATGGTGGGCGAAGCACCAGGACAGATGGGCAGCGCCCAGCAGGTTCACCTCCAGGGTGCGGCGCCACAGCCGCTGCCACTCCTCCCACGGGGTGGTCGCGATGGGGTGCTCGATGTGCACCGCCGAGTTGTTGACGAGGACATCGACGCCGCCGAGCGCCGTCACCGCGTCGTCGAAGATGCCGGGGATCTGCTCGGCCTCGCCCACGTCTCCGACGACGAGCGCATGCCCCTCGCCCGGCAGTGCCGCGACGACCGCCTCGCCCGCCGCGCGGTCGGCCCGGCAGTGCACCGCGACCGCGTCCCCGCGCTCGGCGTGCACGGCCGCGATGGCGGCGCCGATGCCGGTGGGCCGCGAGGCCCCGGTGACCAGCACCCTCCTGCGGCGGTCGGCGTGCCCCTCGGCAGCGGTCATGCGCTCTCCTCCTTCAGCACGCGGTGGATGCGGTGCACCGCCTCGTACACGTCCTCGAAGCGGGTGGACAGTGGCGCGGGTGAGACGCGGATCCGGTCGTGTGCGCCGTAGTCGACGAGGACGCCCGCGCGCTCGGCGATCAGCGGCACCAGCTGCCGTGCCCGCTCGTGCGCATAGGTGACATGGCCGCCGCGCTCGGCGGGGTCGGTCGGGCCGGCGAGGCGGAAGCCGTACGGGGTCAGCAGCTCGGCGGCGAGCCGTTGGAACAGCCCGGTCAGCGCGGTGCTCTTGGCCCGCATCCGCTCCAGGCCCGCCTCGCCCAGCAGACGTACGGCGGGTTGCAGGGCCGCGAGCGAGAGGACGGGCGGGGAGCCGGTCAGAAAGCGGCGGATGCTGGGGTCGGGGTGGTAATCGTGGCGCATCGCGAGCTGTTCGCGGTGCCCGTACCAGCCCTGCACCGGCTGGGTGAGCCGGCCGTGCAGCTCCTCGCGGACATACAGCAGCGCGGGCGCGCCGGGTCCGCCGCACAGGTGCTTGTACGTGGAGCCGACCGCCAGGTCCGCGCCGTCGGCGGTCAGCTGGAGCGGCAGGGCGCCGACCGCGTGGCTGAGGTCCCACAGCACCAGCGCACCGGCAGCGTGGGCGATCTCCTGGACGGTGCGGATGTCGGCCAGCGCGCCGGAGCGGTGCGAGACCAGTGACAGCGACACCAGCGCGGCCCCGCCCTCGACGGCCAGCCGGAGCTGTTCGGGCTGCGGGCCACGGTCCGGGTCGGTGCGTATGACGCGGGCCTCGCGGCCGTACTCCTCGGCGAGGCCGGTCAGCACGTACTGGTCGGTGGGGAAGTTGTCGTCGTCCAGCACCACGGCGCCCGGCCGGTCGCGGAGTGCGGCGGCGGCGAGTTTGTAGAGGTTGACGCTGGTGCAGTCGGAGGCCACCACCTCGCCGGGGCGGGCGCCCAGCACGGTGACGGCCAGCTCGTCGCCGACCCGCTGCGGCAGGTCGAGCCACTGGGTGCGGGCCTCGGCCAGCCGGTCGCCCCACTCGCCGCGGACCAGCGCGTCGGTCGCGTCGGCGGTGGCCGCGGGGAGGCGGCCGAGGGAGGCGCCGTTGAGGAAGACCATCCCTTCGGGGGTGGGAGCGAAGCGGGAGCGGAAGGCGGCCAGCGGGTCCGCCGCGTCCAACTGCTGGACGGTGCTCGGCTCGATGGCGCTGTCCTGGTGTACCTCCGGATATACGTCCGCGTACCCGTGTGTGTCCGGCTGTGTCGTCGTCATGGCCGCCCCCTCGTGTCCGCCCCTGGTGTCCGGTCAGATCCGTCCCCGCGCTGCCCACAGATCGGGGAAGAACCGGTGTTCGCTCACCCGGCGCAGCCAGGCCACCCCGTGGGTGCCGCCCGTGCCGGGCTTGGTGCCGATGATCCGTTCGACGGTGAGCAGGTGCAGGGACCGCCAGCGGCACATCGCCTCGGCGACGTCCGCCATCGCCTCGGCCAGCAAGAACAGCTCCTCGTCCGGGGCGCTGCCTTTGGCGTACACCCGCGCCCACGCCAGCTCGGCCGCATCGCTGGGCTCGTACGGCTGCGACCAGTCCCGCTCCGGCGTCGCCACCTGGAGCGGGGCGCCGCGCCGGGCCAGCAGCGCCAGCGCGGCGTCGTACACGCTGGGCTCCTCCAGCGCCCGGCGTACCTGCTCGGCCACGCCGGGGACGCCCAGATGCGGGCGGGCGAGCTGGGGGTCCTTGTTGCCGAGGACGTACTCCACCATCCGGTACATGTACGACTGGAGTCCGGAAGCCTGCCCCAGGCTGTCGCGGAAGGCGTTGAACTCGGTGGGCGCGAGCGCGCCCAGCACATCCCAGGTCGAGCAGAGCAGCGCGGCCTCCCGGTGCACGCGCCGCAGCGCCCAGACCGCCTGCCGCACCTCGTCCTCGTCCAGCAGCGCCCGCACCCGCACCAGTTCCTCGTACAGGAGCTTGAACAGCAGCTCCTTGACCTGCCCGAGGACGTAGAAGGGCAGTTCGGCGGGTTCGCCGGAGCGGGGCTGCTGGAGGGAGAGCAGGACGTCGATGGACTGGTAGTCGATGTACGGGGTGGAGCCGCCCGCGAAGTCGACCAGGGGTTCGCCGTCGCGCAGCGCCGCGAGCCGGGCCCGCTCGGCGTCGCTGCCCTTGCCGCCGAGGTCATCACAGCCGCGGCTTCCGTTGCTGCTCACGTCGGAGTCGGCCGTCATGTGCCGCACCCCGCAAGCCACTTCTCGCAGGCGCGTGCGTACCGGTCCGCGAACAGCCGGTCGGGCATCGTCACCGACGAGTACCGGCGGCCGAAGCGCGCGTGGTAGGCGCCGAACCACTCCCCGTCGTCGTCCAGGAACAGCACATCGTGGAAGGCCATATGCCGCAGCGCGAACAGCGGCACAGGCGCCCGCGAGACGCGCAGGCCGGGGTTGCGGGCAGCGCGCTCGTCGCACGCCGGATGGAACTGACCCAGCATCAGGTATCGGCGTACCAGCTCAGCCTTGACCCTGCGGTGCGCCTCGTCCAGCAGCGGCAGCGCGGCGGCGTCCAGCCCGGTGAGGACGACGACGAACGCGTGCAGCGTGCGATTGCGGGTCGCCCACTCCATGGCCTGGAAGGCGTCGACCATCCGGTGCACCAGTGCGATCAGTTCGTCCACGCTCGGCTCGGGCCCGATCTCCCACTCCGCCACGCGCAGCGTCCCGGCCTCGATCGCCGGGCCGACGAACGGGCAGACCTGCCCCTCCCGGCCGAGCTGCCCGTGCGGTCGGCACAGGAAGTCCTCGAACCAGCGCCACGCCTGCTCCCGCGGTGCGGAGCAGTGCTCGCCACTGTCCCCGTTGCGTAAGTCCATTCCGTAAGAATCACGCCATCCCGGGCGGGGACGGCAGGCTCATCTCCGTCATCGTGTGCGGGTGCCAGGGGCATGCGCCGGGTGCGGGATGCCTGGTGGGACGGAGCAGACGTGACGGGGAGAGCAGGGCGCGGCAGGAGGGGCCACTGGGACGTGGCTGTTTTTGCGTGGTTGCCGCGGGACGGGCCGGGCGCCCATGGCCTCGCGCCGGTGCGGTACGGCCACGATGGGGTGGTGACCCCCTCCCCGCGCCCCTTCCGCAGCGCCGCCGGCCTCCGCAACGCCCTCGGCCTCGCCCAGGGGAACGCCCCGCGCCGGCTCACCCAGCTCTACGCCGGGCTGCTGCTGTTCGGCGCGAGCGTCGCCCTCCAGTTGCGGGCCGGGCTCGGCCTCAACTCCTGGGACGTCTTCCACCAGGGCGTCGCCGAGCACACCGGGCTGAGCATCGGCACCGTCGTCGTCCTGGCCTCCGCCGCCGTCCTGCTGCTGTGGGTGCCGCTGCGGGTACGGCCGGGCCTCGGCACCGTCTCCAACGTGCTGCTGGTGGGCCTGTCGATGGACGCCACCCTGGCCCTCACCCCCACGCCGCAGCCGCTGCTCGTCCGCGTTCCGCTGTTCCTGGTCGCCGTGGTGCTCAACGGCGCCGCGACGGGCCTCTACATCGCCGCGTGCTTCGGCCCGGGGCCCCGGGACGGGCTGATGACGGGGCTGTGCCGGGCCACTGGGCGCTCCACCCGGCTGGTGCGGACGGTGATCGAGGTTGTCGTCCTGGTGACGGGCTTCCTGCTGGGCGGCTCCGTCGGTGTCGGCACGGTGGTCCACGCACTGACCATCGGGCCGCTGATCCAGTTCTTCCAGCGGCTGTTCGCCCTGCGGGAACCGGCGGGGTCCGCCGGGCGGGGAGTGCCGGGTCAGGCGGCGTCCTGACGCGTGGCGGAGCAGGACGTACAGGCACACTGGGGCCATGGCCATTCACGAGAACCTGCTCGGGGGTCCGCCCCCGACCCATCTGCCCGACGATCCCGAGCCCCGCGAGCTGCTCGCCGCCGGGACGGCACCCGCCGAGGTCGCCGCACAGCACCCCACCTCCTCGCTGGCGTGGGCACAGCTCGCCGACGACGCGTTCGAGGCGGGCCGCGTCGTCGAGTCGTACGCCTACGCGCGCACCGGCTACCACCGGGGGCTGGACGCGCTGCGCCGCAGCGGCTGGAAGGGGCACGGTCCCGTGCCGTTCGAGCACGAGCCGAACCGCGGCTTCCTGCGCGCCCTGCACGCCCTCGCGCGTGCGGCCCAGGCGATCGGGGAGCAGGAAGAGTACGAGCGGTGCTCCTCCTTCCTGAAGGAGAGCTCCCCCACGGCGGCAGCCACCTTGGGCTGACGCCTGGGTTGCGGTGCCCCGTAAGGGGCGCGGGGAACTGCGCACCAAGCCACAAAACGCCCGCAGCCTGCGGGATCGAACAGGGGCACCCCCCTTCCCAGACCAGGGGAGGGGGCGCCCCCTCCCAGGTGACTTGCCGCCCAGCCGGGCAACCCGCATGATGCGCAGTGGGCCTCAAGGGGCCCGAGGGGACCGGGGCTCCGACGTCTATCGGGAGGGAGCGGACCGCTACCCGGAAGCACAGCGAGTGGAGACAGCGATGTCACACGACCCCGATGCCCCGGTACTGGATTTCGCGGGCACCACGCCGTACGAGGACTACGTCCGCGCGGACGTCCTCACCCACCTCCAGCACCCGCTCTCCGAGGACCCCGGAGAAATGGTGTTCCTCGTCACCACGCAGGTCATGGAGTTGTGGTTCACCGTCATCGTGCACGAGTGGCAGACAGCGGCCGGCCGACTGCGGCAGGACGACATCGAGGGCGCGCTGGCGGCCCTCAAACGTTCCACGTACGAGCTGCAGTCGCTCAACGCCTCCTGGGAGCCGCTGGCACATCTGACCCCGGCCCAGTTCAACGCCTACCGCTCGGCGCTCGGCGAAGGGTCCGGCTTCCAGTCCGCGATGTACCGGCGGCTGGAGTTCCTGCTGGGGGACAAGTCCGCCTCCATGCTGGTACCGCACCGGGGTTCGCCCCGGGTGTATGCCGAGCTGGAGAAGGCGCTCCAGGAACCGAGCCTCTACGACGAGGCGCTGCGATTCCTCGCCCGGCAGGGTGCGGACGTACCGGAAGCGGTGCTGCACCGGGACGTCGCGCGTAAGTACGAGCCCGACCCGGGTGTCGAGGCGGTGTGGGCACGGATCTACGCGGCCGACCCCGGCTCCGCCGCACACCGGCTCGGCGAGGCGCTGACCGAGGTCGCCGAGCTGGTGTGGCGCTGGCGGAACGACCATCTGGTGGCGACCCGCAGGGCGATGGGGGCCAAGGTCGGCACCGGCGGCTCGTCCGGCGTGGCCTGGCTGGAGAAGCGGGCCGCCAAGCAGGTGTTCCCCGAGCTGTGGACGGCGCGCAGCCATGTCTGACCGCGCGAGCAAGGCATCCGGCCTCTCCGACGAAGCCCTCGCCTCTGAAGCCCTCACCTCTGAAGCCCTCACCTCTGAAGCCCTCGCCTCTGAAGCCCTCTCCCAGGACGCGGCCGACCCGCTCGCCCGACTCCGCGAACTGTTCGTGCTCGACCCCGCCACCGTCTACCTCGACGGCAACTCCCTCGGGGCGTTGCCCAAGGCCGTCGAGGGGCGCCTCGCCGATGTCGTCTCCCGGGAATGGGGGCGGCTGCGGATCCGGTCCTGGGACGAGTCCGGCTGGTGGTCCATGCCGGAGCGGGTCGGCGAGCTGGTGGCGCCGCTCATCGGCGCGGCGCCGGGGCAGGTCGTCGTCGGGGACTCGACCAGCGTGAACGTCCTCAAGGCGATGGTCGGCGCGGTCCGTATCGCGCGGCAGGACGACCCGGCACGCGACGAACTCGTCGTCGACGAGGCGACGTTCCCCACCGACGGCTACATCGCCGAGTCCGCGGCCCGGCTCACCGGCTGCACACTGCGTGCCCTCGCGCCCGAGCAGGTGCCCGCGGAAGTGGGCCCGCGTACCGCAGCCGTGCTGCTCAACCATGTCGACTACCGCACCGGCGCGCTCCATGACCTGCCCTCCCTGACAGCCGCCGTGCACGCGGCGGGCGCCCTGGCGGTCTGGGACCTGTGCCACAGCGCGGGCGCGCTGCCCGTGGAGGTGGACGAGCACGGTGTGGATCTGGCGGTGGGCTGCACGTACAAGTTCCTCAACGGCGGCCCCGGGTCGCCCGCCTTCCTCTACGTACGCCGCGGCCTCCAGGAGCGGTTCGACTCCCCGCTGCCCGGCTGGAACTCGCACGCCGACCCGTTCGCCATGGCCCCGGCCTACGAGCCCGCGAGCGGCGCGGCCCGCGGCCGGGTGGGCACCCCGGACATTCTGTCCATGGCCGCGCTGGAGACCGCGCTCGCCGTCTGGGAGGGGGTGCGGATCGAGGACGTACGGGCCAAGTCGCTGGCGCTCACCGACTTCTTCCTGCGCTGCGTGGCCGCGTACGGCCCCGACGGCTCGGCCCGCACGGGGATTTCGGTGCGCTCCCTGACGCCTGCGGCCCCGGCCCGGCGCGGCAGCCAGATCGCCCTGCTGTGCGACCCGGCAGAGCGTGCGGAGCCGGTGATGAAGGAGCTGATCGCCCGCGGTGTCGTAGGAGATTTCCGCCGTCCCGGCGTCCTGCGCTTCGGTTTCACCCCGCTCTACACTTCGTTCCAGGACGTCGAGCGTGCTGCCCGCGTCCTGGGCGAAGTGATCGGGGGAACACGATGAGCCAGGACGACTACAAGGCACTGCTGGCCCTCCCGCCGGCCACCCCGGAGCGCCAGGAACGGTACGGACCGCACCCTTCGCAGGTCATCGACCTGTACGGGGAGGCCGCCGGGGGCGCGCGTGTGGTGCTGCTGCACGGCGGGTTCTGGCGGGAGGAGTGGGACCGCAGTCATCTGTCCCCCTTTGCCGCCGCGCTGGCCGGCCAGGGCATCCCCGTCGCGCTGGTCGAGTACCGCCGGGTCGGCGGCGGTGGCGGCTGGCCCGCGACGGTGGAGGACATCGACGCCGCACTCGATCACCTGGGCGCCACCCCGAGCGTGCTGTTCGGCCACTCCGCGGGCGGGCACCTGGCGTTGTGGGCCGCGGCCAGGCGGGAGCGGGCCGCCGGGCGCGTGGTCGTACTGGCGCCGGTCGCCGACCTGGAGCGGGCCCATGAGGTGCGGCTGAACGGCGGGGTGGTGTCCGCCTTCCTCGGCGGCGAGGACAAGGTCGCCTCGACGCTGTGGGACGCGGACCCGATGCGGCTGCTGCCGCGCGTCCCGGTGGAGATCCTGCACGGCACCGCCGACCAGGAGGTCCCCATCGAGCTGTCCCGCCGCTACGCCAACAACTGGGGCGCCCGCCTCCATCTGATGCCCGGCGTGGGCCACTACGCCCCGATCACCCCCCGCACCCCCTCCTTCGACGTCCTGGTGGGATCACTGCGCTAGCAGCAGCCCTCCTCCGGAGCCGCACGCGTCCGGCCCCGCACCAGGCGGGGCCGGAACGGCGCGCGGGCGTCTTGGCGCCCTCATGATCCGGGCGGGTTCACTCGACCTCGAGCTCGCCGAGCGCCGCGCCGCTGCTGATGTTGCTCAGCTCGTTGTCGGAGGTGATCCGGGCCGAAAAGGACTTCACGTCCGTGGTGTCGTTGTCGCTGCTGCTGGTTCGCGGGGCCACGACGCGGTCGCTGAAGTCCTGGGCGAACGACGTCCATGAGCTGCGGTTGTTGTCGTGCGCGGTGGCGGTGGTGGTGCCCACCGAGCCGAGGATGGCGGCGGTTCCCAGGAGGGCGGCTGCGGTCGCGGTGCGGATGCGCATAGGTGCTCCTTGCGGGTCTGGTGCGTGGTCTCGCGCGATTCTGGCTGTGCGTCAGATGCCTTCCACACCGCACGTCGGAACGATCATCATTAGTCCACACGTGCCGGTCATCTACCCCGCACGGGCGCTTACCGGCCGTCTTCGCACCTGAGCCGACATGCGGTGCGTGCACGCCTCACGTTCAACCCCGGCACACTTCCGTCATGAACACGGAGCGGACGAACGCAGCAAGGACTCGCGCAGCAAGGACTCGCGCGGCGCGGACGGCCACGGAGCCGGCCGAGGCGATCGGAGTCGGCGTCACCCTGGGCCTCTTCGCGGCATGGGCGCTGCACGACGCGGAGGAAGTGGCCATGGTGCCCCGCTGGTCGCGGACCCGCGTCCCCGAACTGCGGGAGCGGATACCCGGCGTGCCGGAGGCGGTGTGGGAGCGCCTGGAGTCGCTGGACGGGCGGCGGTTCGCCACCGCGGTCGGCGTCATGGCCCTCATCGTGGGGGCCGCCGCCGCCGACGGATACCGGACGGGCGGGCGCAGCGCCTTCTACCAGCAAGCACTCACAGGCTTCGGACTGCACGGCTTCATGCACCTGGCACAGGCCGCCGCCATCCGCGGCTACACCCCCGGCTCCGTGACCTCGCCGCTCCTGGTCATCCCCTTCACCGCCTGGGCCCGCAAGCGCCTCCGCGAGGCGGGTCTGCTCCACCCGACCCGCCCCCGCGACCTCGCCCTCGGCCTCGGTGCGGCGGCAGCCGCGACGGCGGTCTCACACGCCGTCGCCGACCGCCTGCTGCGCGCCAGGTGAGGGGGCGGGTCAGCGCACGTACTTCTTCAGCGGCTCCGTGTCCAACGAGATCCCGACCGGAGCGGGGAGTGTCACCTGCTCCCCGAACGACGCCGTGTGCAGATCGCGATAGCGGCCGGCGTCCGGGTCCGGGTTCGTGTGCACGACGACTTCGCACCGGTCGCGGTCGACGAGGAGATAGACAGGGATGCCGACCGTCGCGTAAGCCGCCGGTTTCTCCTGCCGGTCACGCCGGTCGGTGTCGGAGTCGTAGGAGGTGACCTCCACGGTCATCAGCACCCCGTCGGGCTCGGCCCACTCGCCCTGCCCGGCGAAGTGTGCGACGGGCGCGAGCGAGCCGTCGGGGCGCACCCGCCCCTTACGGTAGGCGCCGGCCTTCAGCCCCTGAGAGGTGTGGAGGTCGAGATCTGGGCGGGTCTGCATGCACTGCCTGAGCAGCCACATGACGATCGTCTCGTGGTCTCCGTCCGGCACGGCTTTCTCTCCGATACGTCCGTCGATGAACTCCAACGTGACGGTCTCGGGGGCGGTGGAGGCGATCCGTTCGAACTCTTCCACCGACATGTGAGACGTGCGCTCGGCCATAACCGTCATGTTGCACCTCCTTCTTGGCGAAAGCCAGCGTGTCCGGGCCGGAGACCGAAGCAGACGTGTTCGAGGCGTCATTCACTCATACGGGTGCACGGCGGCGCTCCCAGGCGTCGACGAGGACGCACGCCCCCACCGCCACCGTGAGGAACGCCGCCGTGCACGCGCTCCATGTACACCACTCCGGCCGTACGGCTACCGACGACCGGCGAAGCGGGAGCTCAGCGGGAAGAGCGCGCTCACAGGAAGGAGTTGATCTCGATCGTCTCGGTGCGGCCCGGGCCGACGCCGATGGCGGAGATGGGGGCGCCGGACATCTCCTCCAGGGCCTTCACATACGCCTGGGCGTTCTTGGGGAGGTCGCCGAAGGTCTTGGCCTTGGTGATGTCCTCGCTCCAGCCGGGCAGGTACTCGTACACCGGCTTGGCGTGGTGGAAGTCGCTCTGGTTGTAGGGGAGCTCCGTGGTGCGCTCGCCCTCGATCTCGTAGGCGACGCAGACGGGGATCTGCTCCCAGCCGGTGAGCACGTCCAGCTTGGTGAGGAAGAAGTCGGTGAGGCCGTTGACGCGGGTCGCGTAGCGGGCGATGACCGCGTCGAACCAGCCGCAGCGCCGGTTGCGGCCCGTGGTGACGCCGAACTCGCCGCCGATGGTGCGCAGCGCCTCGCCGTCGTCGTCGAACAGCTCCGTCGGGAACGGGCCCGCGCCCACCCGCGTGGTGTACGCCTTCAGAATGCCGATGACCCGGCTGATCTTTGTCGGGCCGACCCCGGCCCCGGTGCAGGCGCCGCCCGCGGTCGGGTTGGAGGAGGTGACGAACGGATACGTGCCGTGGTCCACGTCCAGCAGCGTGCCCTGGCCGCCCTCAAACAGCACGACCTTGCCCTCATCGATCGCGTCGTTGAGGATCAGCGTCGTGTCGGCGACGTAGCCCCTGATCTGCTCCGCGTAGCCCAGCAGCTCCTCGGCGACCTGCTGCGCGGAGATCGCGCGGCGGTTGTAGAGCTTGGCCAGCACCTGGTTCTTGAAGTCGAGCGCGGCCTCGATCTTCTGCATCAGGATCGACTCGTCGAACAGGTCCTGGACCCGGATGCCGACCCGGTTGATCTTGTCGGCGTAGCTCGGGCCGATGCCGCGGCCGGTGGTGCCGATGCGGCGCTTGCCCAGAAACCGTTCCGTCGTCTTGTCGAGCGTCGCGTGATACGAGGTGATCAGGTGCGCGTTACCGCTGACCAGCAGCTTGGAGGTGTCGACGCCGCGCTCCTGGAGCCCGCTCAGCTCGGAGAGCAGGACCGAGGGGTCGACGACGACGCCGTTGCCGATGACCGGGGTGCACCCCGGGGAGAGGATCCCGGAAGGGAGGAGATGCAGCGCATACTTCTGGTCGCCTACGACGACCGTGTGGCCGGCGTTGTTGCCGCCCTGGTAGCGCACCACATAGTCCACGGAGCCGCCGAGCAGGTCGGTGGCCTTTCCTTTGCCCTCGTCACCCCACTGAGCACCGAGCAGCACAAGTGCGGGCACAGGCGTACACCCCTTCCGGGCGGGGCATGTCCCACGTGCGGTGGCGCCGCTCGGCACCATCGCAAGAGCCGCAGGCCGGTACCCCAGATAGAGGAAGCCCCTGGCGCAACAGCGGCAGGGGCTCTTGCACCGAGAGATTACCGAACAATTCTCCCGGCTGACGAACAGGGGAGTACCCCGGGCCGGACGGACGTACGAACCAGCACCACCTCAGTACGCCATGGAAGTACGTATCGGAACCATCCGGATCCCTCCGGATTCATGAGGAAGGATCGTGGTGTCGGCTCCAGATTCCGCGAGGCCCCCCGCGAGCGTGGACCCGGCCGCTGGGGGCACCCCCTGCTCGACGAGCTCGGGGGAGGTTCCGCTGCTCGTGGTCGTCGACCCGGTCGCCCGGCTCACGGACGCCGAGTCCGTACGCATCGCGCGCGATGTGCTGCGCGCTGCGACGCCGGGGCTCAAGCTGTGTCTCCCCGACGACCCGGCCCAGACGCCGCGGCTGCTGGCCCGGCGTGGTGGCAGGCGCCCCGTCCTGATCGGCAACGACCGGGCCCTGCTGCGCGCCGTCCGGCATCTGTACGGGGAGCGCGCCCTGGGGGAGACGGCACTGTCGGTGGTGCCGGTCGGCAACGGTCCCTCGGTCGCCCTCGCCCGCAGCCTCGGACTGCCGCTGGACGCCGTCTCGGCCGCCCGTACGGTGCTGCGCGGCAACCCGCGGGCGCTGGACCTGCTGGTCGACGACGAGGACGGCATCGTGCTGGGCGGGCTGCGTACGGAGGGGGCCGAGGGCTCGGCCGGCGTGGCCGGAGTCTCGTCCGCCGACTCCCTGCGCCGGGCAGACGAGCCCCCGGCTGCGGACCCGCCGTGGCGGCGGATGTGCCAGGCGCTGGCACGCACGGTGCTGTCGCGGACGCAGCGCGAGGAGCAGCACGCGGTGCCGGTCACCCCCGCGTCGCGCACGCCGCAGGTCCGTACTGTGCAGCGGCTGCGGGTGGAGGCGGACGGTGCGGTGGTGGCCGGCCCTGACCGGCCGGTGACGGATGTGACGGTGCGTGCGGCCGGCGCCGGGCTTGCCGAGGTGTCCGTCCAGCCCTTCGGGGGCGCGCCCGTGCGGGTACGGGCGAGGTCCGTGACGGTCTCCGCGCCGGAGGGGTTCCGCTATCGCGCCGACGCCGATGCGGGCGATTCCGCCGCCTCGGCCGAGTCCCGTACCTGGACGGTGCTGCCCCGCGCCTGGCACCTGGTGCTTCCACCGGGCTGAGCCGCGTGGGGGGCTACGCGACCAGCCACAGCAAACCCGCAGCCCGCGGGAGCCGGCCAGGGGCACCCCCGCACCGGAACAGGAGGGGGCTCACCCGCGCCGGGACCGCCACCGCTCAAGCATCTCCTCCAGCCCCTCCCGCATGAATTCGAGGAACTCCGCGCTCTCCTGCACCCGCCGCCCGCCAGGCGTATCGGTACCAAGCGCCTCCGCACCGGAGTGCAGGGTGCCCAACCAGCGGGTCAGCAACTGGTCGCGGTTGAGCATGCTGGTGTACCAGACGTCGTGGTGCAGCTGATAGCGCTCGCGGCGGGAGCCGGGGTCCCGCTGCCGGGAGACCAGCGCGACCTGCGAGAGATAGCGCACGGCGCCGGAGATGGCGGCGGGGCTGGCCTGCAGCCGTTCGCTCAGTTCGGCGGAGGTGAGGGCACCGTCAGTGGAGGCGAGCAGGCAGGCGAAGACGCGGGACGCCATGCGCTGCATGCCTGCCTCGGTGAGGTCCGCGGCGAACCGTTCGACGAAGGGGGAGACCCTCTTCTCGTAGTCCTCCCCGGAGTGGTCTGCCACGGAGTCTTCTGCCACGTCTGTCAGCTTCTCCCTGCTCAGCGGTCTTGTGCACGATCCTAACGCTTCCTTAACTTCACAAATTTGTGAAATCAGCGTAGCTTCCGAATCATGAACGCGTCCACGACCGCGCCCCCTTCCGCGGCACCCGCCACCACTGCGATCTCCGTGTCCGGCCTCGTCAAGACCTTCGGCAGGACCCGCGCCCTCGACGGGCTGGACCTTGAGGTCACCACCGGCGAGGTGCACGGCTTTCTCGGTCCGAACGGCGCCGGGAAGTCCACGACCCTGCGCATTCTGCTGGGCCTCCTCCGCGCCGACACGGGCACCGCCCGGCTGCTGGGCGCCGACCCCTGGCACGACGCGGTCGCCCTGCATCAGCGGCTCGCCTACGTCCCCGGCGACGTCGAGCTGTGGCCCAACCTCACCGGCGGCGAGGCCATCGACCTGCTCGCAAGGCTGCGGGGCGGCATCGATGCGAAGAAGCGTGCGGAACTGATCGAGCGCTTCGACCTCGACCCGACGAAGAAGGGCCGCAGCTACTCCAAGGGCAACCGGCAGAAGGTCGCCATCATCGCCGCGCTCGCCTCCGACGCGGAGCTGCTGCTGCTGGACGAGCCCACCTCCGGGCTCGACCCGTTGATGGAGGTCGTCTTCCAGGACGTCATCCTCCAGGCGAAGGCCCAGGGCCGCACCGTCCTGCTCTCCAGCCACATCCTGTCCCAGGTCGAGAAGCTCTGCGACCGGGTGAGCATCGTCCGGCTCGGCAAGACCGTGCAGTCCGGGACGCTCGGCGAGATGCGCCATCTGACCCGGACCACCATCGAGGTGGAGACCGAGCACCCGCTGACCGGCCTCACCGAACTGCCCGGCGTCCACAACCTGCGGACGGACGGCGACCGGGTGCACTTCGCCGTCGACGGCGCCCACCTCGACGCCGCCGTACGGCACCTGAGCGGGCTCGGCGTCCGCAGCCTCGTCAGCCACCCGCCGACGCTGGAGGAGCTGATGCTGCGGCACTACGGCGACGAGCTGTCCGAGCTCGGGCACATGCCGTCGGACGACTCCGCCGACGCTTCGGCTGCGGAGGGCAGCTCGCGATGAGCACTGTCACCGACGCCGCGCCCCGCACCGGGGCCGTACCCGACCAGCGCCGGTCGGCGAGCCACGCGCTGGCCGGGACCGGCGCCCTCTTCCGCTTCGCGCTGCGCCGCGACCGGGTGCGGCTCCCCGCCTGGGTGCTGGCGACCTTCCTGTTCACCCTGTCGAGCGTGCAGAAGGCCACGCAGCTGGCGCCGGACGACCCGAAGAAGTCCGCCGACATGGTCAAGACCCTCAGCGGTCCCGCCATGCTCGCGATGACGGGACCCGAGCACTATCTGTCACAGCTCACCCCGGCCTCCGCGCTCTGCATGCTGATGCTCGGCTACGGCGCGATCCTCACCGGACTGATGAGCGTGCTGACCGTCGTGCGGCACACCCGCGCCGACGAGGAGAGCAACATCGCCGAGCTGGTCCGCTCCGGCGTCGTCGGACGGCATGCCACGCTCACCGCTGCACTCGCCGCCGCGGCCGGCGCCAACCTGCTGCTGGGCCTGCTGCTGGCCGCCGCGCTGCCCGGCACCGGGCTGGACGGTGCCACCGCCGGCGGGGCGCTGCTCTACGGTGCGGCGCACACCGTCGTCGGCCTCGTCTTCGCGGGTGTCGCGGCCGTGACCGTACAGCTGTCGGCACACGCCAGGGCCGTCTCCGGAATGGCGCTGGGCGTGCTGGGCGCCTCCTACGCACTGCGCGCCGCGGGCGACGTCGGCACCGACGCGCTCTCCTGGATGTCCCCGATCGGCTGGATGCAGCGCACCTACCCCTTCGTCGACAACCACTGGTGGCCGCTGCTGCCCGGGCTCGCGCTGGCCGTCGTCGCGGCTGCCGCCGGGTATGCGCTCAGCACCCGGCGCGATGTGGGCGCCGGCATCCTGCCGCCCCGGCTGGGCAGGCCGAGCGCCTCCGAAGCGCTCACCCGCCCGCTCGGCTTCGCCGTCCGGCTGCACCGCGGACTGTTCGCCGGCTTCAGCGCTGCGCTGCTGCTGCTCGGGGCGATGTACGGCTCGATCCTCGGCGACGTGGACGACATGCTCAAGGACCTGGACGACGTACGCGAAGCGATCGCCAAGGCGGGCGGCACGCTGGTCGAGTCGTTCGCCTCGACGGTGATGCTCGTCGTCGCCGTCGTCGCCTCGCTCTTCGTGGTGATGGCCGCGCTGCGGCCCCGCTCGGAGGAGACCGCGGGGCGCGTCGAACCGCTGCTGGCCACCGGTCTGTCCCGGTCCCGCTGGGTCGGCTCGCACCTGGTCGCAGCGCTGGGCGGCGGCACCCTGGTGCTGCTGCTCGGGGCGCTCGGCCTCGGCCTGGCGGGAGCGGCCTCCGCAGGCGACGGCGACCTGGTGGTGCAGCTGCTGGGCGCCGGGCTCGCCTACGCCCCCGCGCTGTGGGTGACCGGCGGCGTGGCCGTGCTGCTGTTCGGCTGGGCACCGCGGGCGACCGCGCTCGCCTGGGCCGTTCCCGCCTACGGCTTCGTCGTCGGCTACCTCGGCAAGCTCCTCGACCTGCCCGGCTGGCTGAACGACCTCTCCCCCTTCGGCCACGTCCCCCAACTCCCCGCCGCCGAGCTGCGCTGGACCCCGATGCTGCTGCTGACCCTGGTCGCCGCGGCCCTGGTGGTGTGCGGCGTTACGGGATTCCGGAGGCGGGACCTGGATACGAAGTAGGAGGCTGCCCCGGGCGGTACGCAAGGGGTGCGGGGCTCGTCCCGCACCCCTCTCCCGCCCCCCTCAGCCCTCAATCGGCAGGGCTGTACCGCAACACGCGCCCGTCAGGGAACTCACGGAGCAAGGTGCCGTTCTCGTCGGCGCGGAGCGTGGAGGTGTTGCCCGCGGCGCAGGTGCCCCGTGACTTGGCCCTGTCCACGTCGGGCGGTGCCAGCCGGGCCGGTTCGGTGTCGGTTCCGGCGGAGAAGACATCGACGCGGGCCTCGCAGTGCTCGGTGCCGTCGGAGACCATTGTCAGGCCGTTGTCCGCCGGGTCGTCGGCGTGGATGGTCAGCGTCTGGCTGCCGCCGTCGGACAGCGGGCGGCGCCACTCGCCGATCAGCGCGTCGGGCAGTCGCTCGGGGGTGGCGACCTTGCGCAGTGTCGCCGTGCGGCCCGCGGCCCGCCATTCGAGGACGTCGCCCGGCCCGGCCGTCAGCGTGTGTTCGCCGATTGCCGCACACTTGCCGGCCGGTGTGCTCTCCACGACCTTGGTGTCGAGCCGCATGCCCCCGTCGGCGCTCCCGGGCTCGGGGGCCGAGGCGAGCTTGCCGTCGCTCTTGCACTCGTAGTCGGTGCCCAGGCTGACGCTGGTCGCGACGATCTCGCCTTCCTTGCCCTTGGTGATGACGAACCGGCGATACTGACCGGTCGGTTTCCCGTCCCGCTCGACGGTGCCGACCCAGGTGCCGAGGAAGGGCTCCGGCACGTCCGAGGACTCCTTGCCGCCGTTCTTGCCCCCGGTGTCGCTGGCCAGCGGCCCGATACCGGCGCTCGTGGCAGCGACCCCGGCACCCACGAGGACGACGGCCGCCCCGGCGGCGAGCAGCGTACGGCGGCTGCGCCGGACTCGGCGGCCGGGCGCGGGCGCTGCCCCTCCGGACGGCGGGAGCACCGAAGTCGGCGCCTCGGGCTCGCCCCCGGACGCGAACGCCGAAGTGCCGCCGGACCCCGACCCGGACCCGGACCCGGTGGCACCGGCAGCCGTCTCTCCCGTCGTACCGCCCGCTCCGTGCTTCCCCGACCCGCGCGGGGGCGTGTCCGTATCCAGCAACCGCACGGCCTCGCGGCCCAGTTCGGCCAGCAGCCCGGCGGGCAGCCAGGGCGGGGCCGAGGCGCCGACGGACACCGGCTGCACCCGCGCCACGATCTCCTCCGGCGCGGGCCGCGCGGTGGGGTCCTTGGCGAGACAGTCGCCGATCAACTCCCGGAGCCGTACGGCCTCTTCGTCGGCGGGGTCCGTGCCGAACCCGCCCAGGTCCGGCTCCTCCGAGGCGATCCGGTACATCACCGCGTGCACCCCGCCGCCGCCCCCGGTCAGCCCGAAGGGCGGCTGTCCCGTCGCCGCGTAGCCGAGCACCGCGCCGAGGGAGAACACGTCGCCGGCGGCGGACAGTTGACCGCCGGTGATCTGCTCCGGCGACATATAGCCGGGCGAACCGACGACCATGCCGGTGCTGGTCAGGGTGGAGGTGGGCACCTCGTCCAGCGCGCGGGCGATGCCGAAGTCGATGACGCGCGGCCCGTCGATGGTCAGCAGCACGTTGGACGGCTTCAGGTCCCGGTGGACGAGCCCGGCGCCGTGGATGTCGAGCAGCGCGGAGGCAAGACCGTACGCCAGGACCCGTACCGAGCCGGGCGGCAGCGGTCCGTGCCCCTGCCGCGCGGCCTGCGCCACGGTTCCCGTCCGCCCGGCGGCGATCACCTGTTCGAGCGAGGGCCCTGCGACGTACCCGGTGGCCACCCACGGGGTGTCGGCCTCGGTGTCGGCGTCCAGCACCGGCGCCGTCCACCGTTCCCCGACCCGCCGTGCGGCCTCCACCTCCATCCGGAACCGCGCCCGGAACGATGGGTCCGCCGCCAACTCGGCCTTCACCAGCTTGACGGCGACCGTCCGTCCCCCGGAGGAGCGCCCCAGGTACACCCGTCCCATGCCGCCCGCGCCCAGTCTCCTCAGCAGCCGATAGCCGCCGATGTTGACCGGATCCTCCGGCGTCAGGTCCGTCATGCGCTGCCCGCCCCCGTACCTCGTGAACTCACTGTCTGTCGGTCGTCTCCCACTTCACTGTCCGGCAGGAAGGTCACGGTCGGGCTGCCAACGGGCTTCGCTTTGATGGTGTGCCGAGATGTCCCCCGGGACTGCGGAGTCTGTTCATTTCTCCGGGTACAGCGTCTCCATCGCTTCGGAGAGCCGGCGCAGTGCCTCCGCCACCCGGGCGAACTCCCGCTCGCCGCCGAGCTCTTCGCACAGCCGGCGCGCCAGGTCGGCGTGGCCGGGGACGATGCGCTCGACGGCGGCGCGGCCCTCGCGGGTGGGGGTGAGGAGTTTGGCGCGGCGGTGGGCCGGGTTGGGCTCGTATGCGGCCAGACCCCGTTCGACCAGCAGGTCCGCCACGCGCTGCACGCTCTGCCGGGTGATGCCCATGGTGCGGGCTATCCCGGAGACGGGAAGCGGTTCGCGGAGTACGGCGCCGAGGACCTGCCACCAGGCGGCGGTCAGCCCGGCCGGGCGGGCGATCAGTTCGGAGGCGGTGAGGAACTGCCCGTTGAGCCGGAAGACGGCCAGCGCGGTCTCGCTGAGCAACTCCGTTTCCCCGGGGTGGTCGCTCATGCGCCCGCCGCCGCGAAGACCGCATACGCCTCCGGGTCGGAGTGCTGGTGGAGCCGGTAGAAGGCGTCCACGACGGGGGGCTCGTAGGTGCCCAGCCGGGTGAAGATCTCGCGGGCGAAGGCAACGGGTTCGGTCGGTCCCGCCGTGATCAGATCGCGGTCGGTGACGGCGTCGGCGTCGCGGTAGAGGGCCCCGCCCTGGTAACCGTTGGCCGCCTGGAGGAACTCGCGCGCGGCGCTGGTGTGCGCCCGCTCGTTGAGCAGCCCCTCGTCGGCGAGCCCGTAGACGGCTCCGCAGATCGCGGCGACGGGCACCCCCGCGTGCAGGAACTCCCGTGCGGTGTAGACGAAATCGGCGAGAGCGCCGGTGATCCAGCTGTCGGCGCCCGGCAGGATCAGCATCCGGCTGTCGACGGGACGCAGACCGTCGAGCGTCATGTCCGGCTCGATACGCACGCCGCCCTTGGTGGTGACGGTGCTGCCCGTGAGGCCGACGGTACGTACTCCGCCGGGGAGGTGGGCGACGGCGTGACCGTACTCCCAGTCGGCGACGGTGTCGTACACGGCGAGATGGACGGTCATGGCGGCCTCCGTGGGGGCGCTCGACGATGATGACAGAATACTGTCATTTCGACAGCGCGCTGTCAATAGGTGCGGCCTGCCTGCTCCTGGTCACGGCCTGCCTGATCCTTAACGTGCCGGGGAAGCCGCTTTAACCCACGCGTCCGTACGTTCACCGGCATGGATTCGTATCGCCAGTTCCTCGACCACCTCGCGCTCGACCTCGCCGGGGTGCTGATCCTCACGTTCGCCGTGTACTTCCCCCGGCACCGGCGGCGCGATCTGCTCCCCGCCTACCTCGCCCTCAACGTGGCGCTGTTCGCCGTCGTCGCGGCGCTCGCGCGGGTCGGCGGCGACGGCGGCATGGCGCTCGGGTTCGGCCTCTTCGGGGTGCTGTCGATGATCCGGCTGCGCTCGGAGTCCATCCAGAACGAGGAGGTGGCCTACTACTTCACGACACTGGTCATAGGGCTGGTGGCCGGTCTGCCGCATCTGCCGTTCGGGCTCGCGGCCGTGCTGTGCCTGCTGCCCGTCGCCGTGCTGTACGCCGCCGACCATCCGCGGCTGTACGCCCGTACGCGGCGCGCCGTCGTCACCCTCGACGCGGCCGTCACACAGCCCGACGCCGTCCGCGCGCACATACGCAGGCGACTGGGGGAGCCGCTGGCATGGAAGGTCAGCGAAGTGGACTACGTACGCGACCTGACGGTCGTGGACGTCCGCTACCGGGAGGGCGCGGCGGTCCCGGGCAGGGAACGGGGAGCAACGGGGGAGACGGCTCGGCACCGTCACATCGCCGCCGGTGACCTCGCCGGTCACAGCGACTCCGGTGCCTCCGGTGACCTCGCTGGTCACAGCGACACCCGTACGACGCGTACGCACCCGTCCGCCACTGCCGCCCACCCGAGGGAGACAGCTTGATGACCGCGCCCACCACCGCAGTCAGCACGAACGGCACCCGCGTCGCCCCCGCCGTCCGCGCGCTCGCCCGCGCCGCGCTGGCCGCCCGCCCCATCAGCCTGGACGCCGTCATGGCACGGGCCGAGCTGCTGGACCGCTACGACCGCTGCTACCTCGTCCCCGCCGCCACCTTCCAGCACATCGCGGCGCGGCTGACCGACCCGCACCGTGCCGAGCCCTTCCGTGCCCTGGCCATCGGTGGCCGCCGCTGGTTCCGCTACCACTCCGTCTACTACGACACCCCCGGCCTGCGCGCCTACCACGACCACCGGCAGGGGCGGCGGCAGCGGTGCAAGATCCGCGAGCGGCTGTACGAGGACACCGGTGAGCGGCAGTTCGAGATCAAGGCGAAGGGCGGGCGGGGCCAGACGCTGAAGTTCCGCCGCCGCCTCGCGGAGCGCGGCCACGCGCTGGAGGACGCCTCCCGTACGTTCCTGTCCCGTACGCTCCACGACGTCTACGGCGCGGACTACGACGTCCCGCGGGACTTGACCCCCAGCCTGGTCACGGACTACACACGCGCCACCTTCGTCGCCGACGGCCAACGCATCACCGCCGACGCGGACATGGTCTGCCGCGACACCGCCGGCACCGAAGTGCGCGCCGCACGCGACCTGGTCCTCGTCGAGACCAAGTCCTACGGCCACCTCACCGAGGCCGACCTCCTCCTCCACGAACACGGCCACCGCGCCGCCGAGTTCACCAAGTACGCCGCCCTGGCAGCCCTCGACCCGTCCCTCCCCGCCAACCGCTGGCTGCGCTCCCTGGGGGAGACTTTTCCGACGGCGGCGACGTGACCGGGGTGCCAGGCGTCTGGTGCAGCGACACCAGGTCCAGCCCCATCGAGGGCGGCCGGACCTCATCGAGATCCAACGCCTTCCGCAAGCTGTCGAACGCACCGTCGGCGTCACGGATGTCTGTCACGCCGTGCTGTGTTGGTCGCTGTGGTAGTCGCCATGTATGCGGTTTCACGTGGCGAATACGTCATACAGCCATGCAACCGGTGCGTGCTTCACGCCAACGGGACGGATTGCGTGCATACATGGGGCATTTGCCGTGCACGGACTACGGTGGGACGACCGTCATGGGAGGCGGTATGCCGAAGCGTGAGGGCAGGGCGCGGCTGGCCGAGCGGCGGCGGGCGCGGGGTACAGCCAAGAGCGCCTGGCCGCGGCCGTCGGGATGGAGGTCCCGGCCGTTCGACGATGGGAACGTGGGGACCAGGACCCGCAGCCGGAACACCGGGCGGCGCTTTCCCGAGTGCTGAGCCTGCTGCCGGGGCAGTTGGAAGCTGTTGCGCGCCAGTACGACGCGGCCAAGGCGGCATCGTTACGAGATCACGATGCTTGCCCGGGTCGGCGACCCGGCCGCCGAGGCCCCAGCTCGGAAATCATCGACAAGTACGCTGTGAGAAAGGGCTCTCCTGTTTCCCGCGCCGCGTCGTCACCGCTCACCTGGACCTGGCCCTCACCCTTCTCATCCCGGACCGCCTGGACGAAGCCTGCGCAACCGTCCAACGCTCGCCTCCGGCCGCATCCTCCAGGTCACCGAGTGGCGCCTCCGCGAGGTCGTGACGGGACTCGAAGCCCGCGATCTCCCAGAAGCGGGGGACTCCGCGAAGCCTACGAGGCGATGTCTGTGCCCGGTAGCGGCCGATGCCATGCCCTCAGCCGAAGGGGACAGGTGGTTCTTCGCGGAAGGGCCGGGCGATGGAGGCGTAGTCGCCGAACTGTGGGATGGGTTCGTAGTGGCTTTGAAGGCCACTTGTCTCCTTCAAGTGGAGATCCACCGTGTAATACTCATCTCGCTTCTTGTCTTTCACAGTCTCAAGTCCAGTGCCGTCCTCGTTGAACTCATCTGTCTCCAAACGCTCAGCTTCGAAGAGAGCAAGGTATTCTTGTGACTGGCCATCATATTCGTATCCTCTGATCTCACGCAGGAAGAGCAGTTCCCCGCTCGGTCGAAAGGTCAAGATAGTTTCCACGCGGCCGTACTCGCCTAGGAAGTGCACACGTACGTGTCCACTCCGGAGAGCAATTTCGAGCACTCGGTCCGGGTGTTCGCTGTTAAGCGTGACAGCAGCCGCCGTATAGGGTTCACCTCGCAGATGGATATCGCGGGCTTCGACTTCCGAGAGTTCGTCGATCGGCTGACTCAGTTGGTAGTTCCATCGTCTACAGTAGACAACTGGCACTGCAAAGCCTCCTTCTCATTTGTATACGTGGCCGTTCACGTCTCTGATCACGACGTCCTTTGCTCGGGCGTGGGCGATGATATCTGGTGGGATCGGACCTTTCTGTACCGGTATTTCCAGGATCATGCTGCCGGTCAGCGGTTGACCATCCAGATCCGGATATTTGTCGCTGCGAATCACCGTGTCCGGACCATATTTACTAGGGATCTCATCAATGTAGCCCTTGGCGGTCGAGGAGAGTATGTCAGAGAGCTGTGTGTGTTTGCGAGACACGATCTCCTCGCCGGGTCGGTAGGAGTCCAGCTGTTTTCCGTTGCTGAGGTGTACCTCATTATGCGGGTAGCGGTGATGGTTCGCTCGGTTGAATTCATTTCCACGGTCCCAGTTTTTCTTGATCTTTGCCCGGACGTCCTTGGGGATGTCCTTCCAGGCTGAGAGCCAGTACTTGCCCAGGGGGGAGGCGATCCCTCCGGGACCTAAGGGCGCGCCTCCCGCGAGTGACGGGCTAGGCCCCACAGCGGGGGAGTAGAGATGCTCCCCTACGGGCGGGATCTCCCCGTTCTTCAGGTTGCGAATGCCGGTGCTGACACCGCCGAACCCCGCGCCGAGGGCCGCGCTCCAGATGCCGGCCTTTCTGGCATCGGCCAGGCTGAGGCCGCCACGCAGTCCGGCCTCGATTTCGAGTGGCTGGGCGACGGCGAGATTGATGGTGATGCCTTCGAGCCCGGCCAGCACCGCCGTGGTGAGGGTGGTTTCGACGAGTTCGGCTGTGGCAACGGACAGTGCGGCGCCACGGCTGGCCGCGAAGCGGAGCATGGCCGCCGTGACGCCGCCCGCACCGGCGCTGGAGGCGCCGCCGGTCGGGATGACGAGCGCGATGCTCAGCACGATGGCCGTAGCGTCGATGGTGAGCCGGTTGTCGATGTCCTTCTTTGCCTGGTCGACCTCGTCTGCGTACCTGTCCAGGAATTTCGCCAGGGCGAGGGCGGCCTTTTCCAGGTCTGCCAGCCAGCCGTTTCCTGCTCGGTAGTAGCGACCCCAGAAGATTTCGAAGGTGTCGATGGCCTCACCGCTGTTGGTCATGATGAGGGTGCCCGACTTGCTGTTCGTCTCCTGTGTGACGTCGCCTACCACCTTGGCGAACTCACGCCAGTGGCGGGCTGCTTCCCTCAGCTTTCCTTCGTCGGCGTCGGGCCACCACATGCCCATCTTCTCGACGAGCCATTCCTTGGCGTCCTCGAAGTCCCCCATCCCCCGGCCGCCCCGGTCACCGGAACTCCGGTTTGACGGGATTCTCTGGAGGTTCTTGGTCTTCCTTCGGCTTGAACATGCCGACTATGAGACCTTCGTTGGCGATGTGGCCGTCTGCCATGTCCGACATGGCCAAGTGAATGCTCTGGAGTCCCATGATGAGGATCGGCAGAGCCTTCTCCACGGGCCTGGTGCCCTTCTTGTAGTGGGTGTGAAAGGCGCGGCCTTGTTCGTCCCCGCCCCACGGTTCGCCCAACGCGGCAAGCTTCCGCTGGAGTTCGGTGGTGGCTTCGAAGAGCTTGTTCGCCTGTTTGTTGTAGGTAGGGGCGGATGCCTTGAGGTCGTCCGTGTGGATGTTCAGAATCTTCTTCGCGCCCATCTGTGTAACTTCCCCCCTCGTCTCGGCCGTTGACGATCTCCGTCACGGTGCGCCACCGGCACATTACGTTAAGCGCAGGGGGATGGTGCAAGAGTGCGAAGGATCGGCGGACGGCGGAGGCAGAACGGTGCTGTCGCCAAGTGCCCTGGATGGAAGGTCCCTTCGCCTTCTGGGCTCTGCAGGTGGAGCGTCATCGGTGACGTGACCTTGTCACGCGCCGTTGGGCCGAAGGTTCGGCCCTGGCACCATGGCGTGTATGACGGGGGACCGCAGCGCAGCGCTGCTTCATGAGGTGTGTGGCAAACCCGGCAAGCACAAGCTGGAGTTGCCGCCGTTGCCGGCCGGGCCGGTTCTGGTGGAGGCCCGCCTGGCCGAGGACGAGAGCTTCTCCGTGAAGGGCGAGGGGCTGTTCTGCGGCTTCGGGCAGGTGTCACCCGAGAAGGGGGTGGCGGAGCGGGCGCTGTGGTGTACCGACGGGGAGGGCAAGACCGTCAAGGTCAAGGCGAAGACCGAGTGGGCGCTGCGGTTCCACGGGCCTGAGGCCGCCACTCCGCTCGTCGACTCGGTGACCGGCGTCGGAACGGATGTCCTGGTCCACAACGGGCCGGCCGCCGATGCGGTGGTCCGCAGCCATGAGCACCCCGATCCCTTCCTGGACAAGCTGATCACCGACGGCTTGAACAACGCCCAGGTCGATTTGTTCCTGCCGCCTGATGCGATGCACAAGAAGCAGTGGGACGTCCTGGACGTACGGCGGGCGGGCAAGCGGGAGGCCCTGTTCACGGTGCCGGAGCACTGCCTGTTCCAGCTGAGCGCAGGGCCTTGGTGCGAGTGGACGGTGACGCTTGTCGGTGAACGGTGACCCTCACGCGGGCAGCGGGCGCTCGTGCACCACGTGTTTCATCACCAGCGTCGAGCTCAGCCGATGGACGCCCGGCAGCGTGGCGAGGCGCTCGTCGTAGAGGCGCTGGAAGGCCGGCAGGTCCGCGGTGACGACGCGGAGCAGATAGTCGGGGTCGCCGAAGAGCCGCTGGGCCTGGATGACCTGGGGCAGCTCGGTCAGCGCCTGCTCGAAGCCGGCGATGGTGGTGCGGTCCTCCTGGCGCATGGTGACGAAGACGAGGGCGTCGAAGGTGAGGCCCACCGCGTCGGCGTCGACCACGGCGCGGTAGCCGCGGATGGCGCCGCTGCGTTCCAGCTCGCGCAGCCGGCGGTGGCACGGGGAGAGGCTGAGCCCCACCCGTGCGGCCAGCTCGGTGACGGTCAGCCGGCCGTCGTTCTGGAGCTCCGCAAGGATCTCCCGGTCGATATCGTCCATGGGGGAGATTCTTCCACTGTGGCGGCGTAGGGCGACTCTTTCGGGAAACACCTTCGGGGCATTTCTTCCTATTCTTCCTCCTGCACGTGTCAGAGAGGAAGGACCGTCCATGGCTGTCAGCTCCATAGCCGCGTTTTTCTCCGTTTCCCTTCTTCTCGTCCTCGTCCCGGGCGCGGACTGGGCGTATGCGATCACCTCGGGGCTGCGGGACCGGTCGGTGGTGCCTGCCGTCGGTGGACTGATGCTGGGGTACGTGGTCCTCACGGCCGTCGTCGTGGCGGGGGTGGCGGCCGTGGTCGCGCAGACGCCCGGCGCACTGACCGCGCTCACCACGCTGGGCGCCGGATATCTGGTGTGGCTCGGGGTGACGACCTTCGCCGGGGCGCAGAAGGCCGGGCCGCCGCTGGTGGAGGAGGGCGCCGCCACGGGACCCGGCGCGCGCACCAGGGTGCTCAGGGGCGCCGGGGTCAGCGGGCTGAACCCCAAGGCGCTGCTGCTCTACGTCGCACTGCTGCCCCAGTTCGCCGACCAGCACGGCCACTGGCCGCTCGCCCTCCAGATCGGGCTCCTCGGGCTGCTGCACATGTGCATCGCGGGCGCCGTCTACCTGGGCGTGGGCTCGCTGGCCCGTACCGTCCTGCGCGCCCGCCCGACCGCGGCCCGCGTCGTCACCCGGCTCTCCGGCGTCGCGATGGTCCTGCTGGGTGCTCTGCTGCTGGCGGAGCAGATCCCGCACTGAGCGTGCCGCTTCAGGGCTCCGCCGTACGGAAGGTGCAGCTCACCGAGGCCCCGCCGTGCTCCCGCGAGGCACCGAGCTCCACCACTCCCCCCGCTTCCTCCGCCGTCGTACGGGCGATGTCCAGCCCCAGCCCCGTCGAGCCCGCGCCGCTCTCCCCGCGTACGGCCGCATCCCGGGCTCCCTCAGCGAAGCCCGGCCCGTCGTCCTCCACGGCGAGCAGCCCGTAGGCACCGTCCGCCGATGTCGTGACGGTGAGCCACAGGCCCGTCCCTTCCGGGGTGTGGTCGAGGACGTTGCCGATCAGCGCGTCCAGTACGGCGGACAGTTCCTCGGCGAAGACCCGTACCGGAACCTGGCCCGGCGCCGTGACGTGCAGCGCACGTTCCTGGTCCTCGGCGAGCGGCTCCCAGAACGCGGCGCGCTCCCGCGTCAGCTCCGCCAGGTCGCACCAGCGGCTGTCCGGTGCTGCGCCTGCGCGCCGGGCCGCGCGGATCACGCCGTCCACGCTGCGCTCCAGCGCGGCCACCGACTCCCCGATCCGGGCCGCCTCCTCCGCGTCCCGCAGCCCCTCGGCGTCCAGCCGCAGCGCGGCGACCGGGGTCCGCAGCCGGTGTGCCAGGTCGGCGCCGCGCTCCCGCTCCGCGGTGACCAGACCGTCGATACGCGCGCCGAGCTCGTTGAGCCGTCCGGCGAGCTGCCGCAGCTCGCGCGGCCCCAACGGCTCGGCGCGAGCTGTCAGTTCGCCGCCCGCCAGCCGGTCGGAGACATCGGCGAGTCGGCGCGTGGCCCGGACGATCCGCGCCGCCAGCCGGTCCGCGAAGGCCAGCCCCAGCAGCATCAGCGCGACGCCGATCCCGAGGACGGCCAGCCAGGAGGGGAGCACCCCGGCGTGCAACCGCTGCTCGCTGACGGCGACCTGCACCACGGCAGCGTAGCTCCCGCCCGCGCCGGGGGCGCCGCCCTGCCGGGCCCCCAGCACGGGCACCATCACCACCCTGCCGCCGCCGCGCTCGTCGCCGGGCGCATACGTGAAGGCCCGTCCGCTCCGTGCGAGGTCGAGTGCGGCGGCGCTCACTCCCGCAGCGCGCGGGCCCAGCACGGTGCCGTCCGCGAGGACGACGGAGGTCCGGGGCTGATCCGCGCCGTTGAGCCCGTCGAGCACGCCGGTGACGACTTCGCGGTCCGGCCGCCGGCCGCTTCCGCCGTCACCGCCCCGCCCGAGCGAGCCGCCGACCACCGCCGCGACCGACTGGGCGCGTTCGGTCGCGTCCGTCATGGCCCGGTCCTCGGCGTGGCTGCGGACCAGCAGTGCCAGCGGGACGAGCAGCACGGCGAGCACGACGGCGGTCGTCGTACCGATGAGGGCGAGGAGTTGCCGCCGCATCAGCCGGGTCGGCCCTGTCCCTCGTCGGTGCGGCTCCCGTCGCTGCGGCTCTCCCCGGTGGTGTCCCTCTCGTCGGCGTCCGGGGCCGCCAGCTTCACGCCCACCGTCCGTACGGTGTGCAGATAGCGCGGATTCTGGGCCGTTTCGCCCAGTTTCCGCCGCAGCCAGGACAGATGGACGTCCACCGTCTTGTCGGCCCCGCCCAGCGGCTGCTGCCAGACCTCCGCCAGCAGTTCGCGCCGCGAGATCACCTGGCCTTGCCGACGGGCCAGGTAGCACAGCAGGTCGAACTCGCGCGGGGTCAGCTCCAGCGGTTTGCCGTCGAGGGTGACCTCGCGCGCCGAGGGGGCGACGAGGAGCCCGCCGACCCGTACGGGCGGCTCCGGCTCGTCCGGCTCGCCGCTGCCGAGCCGCCGCAGCACCGCCTTGATCCGGGCCTCCAGCTGCCCCGAGCCGAACGGTTTGACGAGGTAGTCGTCGGCGCCGTCCTCCAGCGCGGCGACGATCTCGGGCTCGTCGTCCCGCGCCGTTGCGACGATCACCGGTACGTCGCTGACCGCACGCAGCATCCGCAGCACCTGCCCGCCGTCCACATCGGGCAGGCCCAGGTCGAGTACGACCAGGTCGGGCCGGTGGGTGACCGCCGCGTCGAGCCCCGCCATGCCTGTGTCGGCGGTGGCCACGGCATGTCCGCGGTCGCGCAGCGCTCTGACGAGCGCTGCGCGGAGTTGGGGGTCATCCTCCACCACTAGTAGATGCGGCATGCAGATACGTTAGTGCGCTGTGCCGGGGAGGGGGTGCCCCTGTTCGTCGTCCGCGGACTGCGGATTTGTTTGGCTGAGCGCGCAGTTCCCCGCGCCCCTTCGTGGCGCGTGCCTTGTCCGCTCCTTAACCCCGCGTTAGGGAACGGGACGGCAGACTGCGAGGGGTGGAGTCGATGACGGGCAGGCGCAACGAGGGGCGGCGAGGGCTTGCCGCTGCCGGCTGGGTGTGCGCGGTCGGCGTCGCGTTCCTGCTCGGCGCGTGGTCGTTCTCACAAGCCGACTCCGGCAGCCAGTACGGCCGCCCCGACCCGCTGACCGAGGCGGGCGTCCAGCACGAGCTGCACCAGGCCGAGCAGCGGCCCCGCACCCGGAGCCCCGCGCCGGAGAGCCCGTCCGCCGAGCCCTCCGCAGGGAGCACGAGCACCGTCCGCTTTCCCGGCGGGCTCGGCACCGCCCGCGCCGAGTGCCGGGCCGAGGCGCGCACCGTCACACTGCTGAGCTGGACCCCCGGAGAGGGCTACAGCGTCGACGATGTGGCTCCGGGCCCCGCGCTGACGGCCACCGTCGAGCTGGAGCCGGCCGCGGACGACGCCGAGGACCCCACCGTCCGCATCCGCTGCGTCCACGGCAAGCCGCAGACGACGGTCGAGCGGGACAGCCAGGCCGACGACAGCGACGCGGACGACGACTGACCGGCAGCCCCGCTCCGCGGTCGGCGCCCTCCCTGCGCAGAAAAGTGGAGGGCGACACTACGCTGGCTGTCACCCCTTCCGGGGGCCTCCCAGCCCGGAAGGTGCCCGTCCGAGGCCGGACGGGCGACACGCGAGCGAACCGAGGTACCGACCGTGATGACGCACCACCACCCCTCATCGCATCCCGACCCCGCCACCGGCCGGGCCGTGCACGACGCCGACCGGGCGCATGTGTTCCACTCCTGGTCGGCGCAGGGACAGATCGATCCGCTTGCGGTGGCGGGCGCCGAGGGCTCGTACTTCTGGGACTACGAGGGAAACCGGTACCTCGACTTCACCAGCGGCCTCGTCTTCACCAACATCGGCTATGCGCACCCCAAGGTCGTCGCCGCGATCCAGGAGCAGGCCGCGAAGCTGTGCACCTTCGCGCCCGCCTTCGCCGTCGAGGCACGCTCCGAGGCGGCCCGGCTGATCGCCGAGCGGACGCCGGGCGACCTCGACAAGATCTTCTTCACCAACGGCGGCGCCGACGCCGTCGAGCACGCCATCCGCATGGCCCGCCTGCACACCGGCCGCCCCAAGGTGCTCTCCGCCTACCGCTCGTACCACGGCGGTACCCAGCAGGCCATCAACCTCACGGGCGACCCACGCCGCTGGGCGTCCGACAGCGGCACCGCAGGCGTCGTCCACTTCTACGCGCCGCACCTCTACCGCACCCCGTTCTACTCCGAGACCCAGCAGCAGGAGTGCGAGCGCGCGCTGGCACACCTGGAGCAGACGATCGCGTACGAGGGGCCGCAGACCGTCGCCGCCGTCATCCTGGAGACCATCCCCGGCACCGCCGGGATCATGATGCCCCCGCCCGGCTATCTGGCGGGCGTACGGGAGATCTGCGACCGGCACGGCATCGTCTTCGTGCTGGACGAGGTGATGGCGGGCTTCGGCCGCACCGGCACCTGGTTCGCGGCCGATCTGTACGACGTCATACCCGATCTGATGACGTTCGCGAAGGGCGTCAACTCCGGCTACGTACCGCTCGGCGGGGTCGCCATCTCGGCGAAGATCGCCGAGACCTTCGAGCAGCGCCCCTACCCGGGCGGTCTCACCTACTCCGGCCACCCGCTGGCCTGCGGCGCAGCCGTCGCGACGATCCGCACCATGGCCGAGGAGGGCATCGTCGAGCACGCCGCGCACCTGGGCGAGACCGTCATCGGTCCGGCGCTGCGCGAGCTGGCAGCCCGCCACCCCTCGGTCGGCGAGGTGCGCGGCACCGGCGTCTTCTGGGCCCTCGACCTGGTGCGCGACCAGGAGACCCGCGAGCCGCTGGTCCCGTACAACGCCACCGGCGCAGCCAACAAGCCGATGGCCGACTTCGCCGCGGCGGCCAAGCGCGGCGGACTGTGGCCGTTCGTCAACATGAACCGCACTCACATCGTGCCGCCGTGCAACATCTCCGAGGCCGAGCTGAAGGAGGGCCTCAGTGTGCTGGACGAGGCGCTGACCGCGGCCGACGCACACACCACCGCGGGCACAGGGGGCGCGGGGGCGTGATCAAACGCAGCACCCTGCGCTCGCAGATCGCCACCGCGCTGCGCGACGAGATCCTGGCCGGCCGGCTCGCCACGGGCCGCGACTTCACGGTCAAGGAGATCGCCGAGCAGTACGGCGTCTCCGCGACTCCCGTCCGCGAGGCGCTGGTCGATCTCGCGGCGCAGGGGCTGCTGGATGTGGAACAGCATCGCGGCTTCCGCGTACACGAGTTCACGCTTGCGGACTACCGCGCCATGTGCGAGGCCCGGCAGTTGGTCGTGGACGGCGTCTTCCAGGGGATCGAGCGCGACCAGGAGCATGCCGCCGACTCGGCGGGCCCCCAGGGGCTCTCCGCCGGTATGTCGGTCGCCCGGCGGGCGCTGGGCGGCCTGGGGCCCGAGGTGCTGGCCTCGCTACGCCGCCGTGCCGACGCCGCCGAACGCGCGGCGCGCGCCGGGGACCTCGATGTGCTGATCGCCTACGACCTGCGGTTCTGGCGGGAGTTGAGCGGGCTGCTCGGCAACCCGTACGTCTGCGACTTCCTCGACCGGCTCCGGGTCCAGTGCTGGGTCTTCGCCGTCCCGGCCCTGCGCCGGCACACCTCGCTGCGCGGTCGCCTGTGGTCGGGGCACAACGCACTGCTGGACGCCGTCGAGTCGGGCGACGCACGCGCCGCCCGAGAAGTCATGGCCACCTACCACCAACACGCGCTGGCACAGGTCGGCGCGGCGGAGCCGAACGCGTAAGAGTCACTCGTGAGGCCCGCAGCGTGGTTGCGTACCCGCGGACAAGGGGTGAGCCGTGCGGGGGACGGACCGCAGGGGGGCGCACTACGCTGGTCGCAGGCAGGTCCCTGACGGTATTGGAGCGCCCCTTGGCCTGTGACCTCTGGCTCGTCCCCCTCGTCGACGTGCTCTGCCACAGCCCCGACAACCCCTTCTCGGAAGAGATCGCCACCTACGACAGGGCGCTGACCGAAGCCGGACTGCCCACGGTTCCCGTCTTCGGCTATATGCCGGGCCTCTCCGGGGACGTCGCCCCGGTCGCGGGTTTCGACTACGAGGCCCTGCACTATCTGCGCCGCGCCTATCTGTTGCTGGCCGCCGGTCTGGAGGTCACACCTGTGGGGGAGTTGGGCAGCGACTACGAGCAACTCCTGGAGATGTTCGAGCAGCCGGCCCAACGGTCGCATCTGGTGTGGCACTACGACCACGCGGGCGCCTACATCCCGGTGGACTTCAACGCCCCGCTGTCCGACGACGAACTGCTGGAGGGCGGCGGACCGTTGGGCTCCAGTCACGGACTGCTGCGCGAGCTGAGGACGGTGGGACCGCACCTGGGGATCGACCCGGACAACCCACCGCCCGCGCCGGCGGCGCCGCTGCGCCCCACCGAGCTGGACGAGCCCGCGGCCTCCGCGGCCATCGGCTACGAGGACGGCACCCCGTTCGGCAGGGAGCGGCATGTGTGGCTGAGCCTGCACGCCGCCGCGACGCGCAGCCTGGCCCAGGGGTCGATGATCGTCTTCGGATGAGCCGACGGGGCAACCCCGGGGTCTCCGGGCCCCGGGGCCCCGGTCAGCCCCCCGGTGGCCGCTGCCGCGGCATGGTGGCCCAGCCCCCGGCCCCGTTCGGCGGCGGGGGCACCCTGCGCATCGGGATGCCCCTCCCGCCGGGCCCTGTGCTCTGCGCGGCCAGCATGAGGGGGGAGCCCGCGGTACGGAACGAGACCATCCAGTCCACGGTCTCGGCCCGTACGGTCTCGTTCACGTCCTCCGAGAAGCGGCGGAGCACGGCCAGCGCCCGTTCCGCCGCCTCTCCGGCCGTCCCCTCGGCCGGGCCGAGGACCTCGCGGACGTTCTCGGCTGCCCACTCGTACCGCAGCATCTCCAGCCGCCGGTGCACGGCCAGCGCGGCGGCGACATCCCGCATCCACCCGGACGTCAGCCCGAGCCAGCGGTCGGCGAGGGCGCACACGGCGGCGAACAGCAGCGCGACGTAACCGACGTAGGCGGAGCGCCCGTGCGCTAAGGCGACGCCCGCCAGATCGGCCAGCGGCACCAGCGCCCCCACGGCGGCCCCCACCACGACACCGCCGCGCAGCCACCGCGCCCACCGGCGCTTGCGTACCCGGTCGGCGAGATACCACTCGACGAGGCGCATCGCCTCCTGCTCCACCCACTGGTAGAGCTCTTCGAGGCGCTCGGCGGGCTCGTTCCAGTCCCCGGACGGGAACCCCCGCCCCAGCAGATCCGGCTGCTTGACCCGCTTCACCCATGCTCCTTCGTCGTGATCCGGCGGTCCCGGTGTTCCCGGCGCTCCCGGCGGCCTCCCTTCCTACCGCCAAAAGTGGGACCACGCCGACGATCCGCGCCGATTTCCCCCCAGAAGTGGCGCCCGGTCGGGTATAGGGCGCCGTGCTGTCACTCGTAAGGGCCGCGCAAGCGGGGCCGAGCGGGCCGCTAGGGTTGGCGGCGTGAGGATTCTGGTCATTGGCGGCGGTGCCCGCGAACACGCAATCTGTCGCTCGCTCTCCCTCGACCCCGAGGTCAGCGCCGTGCACTGTGCCCCCGGCAACGCCGGGACCGTCGAGGTGGCCACGCCGCACACCGTGGACGCGCTCGACGGCGAGGCGGTCGCCGCGCTCGCCGCCTCCGCCGAGGTCCGCGCCGGCCTGGTCGTCATCGGGCCCGAGGCGCCGCTGGTCGCGGGCGTCGCCGACGCGGTCCGTGCGCGCGGCATCCCCGTCTTCGGTCCGTCCGCCGAGGCGGCCGTGCTGGAGGGCTCCAAGGCGTTCGCCAAGGAGGTCATGGCGGGCGCAGGCGTACCCACGGCACGCAGCTATGTGTGTACGACGCCCGAGGAGGCCGACGCCGCACTGGACGCGTTCGGCCCGCCCTACGTCGTCAAGGACGACGGCCTCGCCGCAGGCAAGGGCGTCGTGGTGACCGACGACATCGAGCAGGCGCGCGCCCACGCCCGCGCCTGCGGCGGCGCCGTCGTCATCGAGGAGTTCCTGGACGGACCGGAGGTCTCCCTCTTCGCGGTGACCGACGGCGAGACCGTCGTACCCCTCCAGCCGGCGCAGGACTTCAAGCGCGCCTACGACGCCGACGAGGGCCCCAACACCGGTGGCATGGGCGCCTATTCGCCGCTGCCGTGGGCGGACCCGAAGCTGGTGGACGAGATCACCTCGACGGTCCTGGAGCCGACCGTCGCCGAACTGCGCCGCCGCGGCACCCCCTTCTCCGGGCTGCTCTACGCGGGCCTGGCCCTCACCTCGCGCGGGGTGCGGGTCATCGAGTTCAACGCCCGGTTCGGCGACCCGGAGACACAGGCCGTCCTCGCCCGGCTCCGTACGCCGCTGGGCGGGCTGCTGTACGCGGCGGCCACCGGAGCGCTCGCCGACTTCCCGGCGCTGCGCTGGAGCGACGGCGCTGCGGTCACCGTCGTGGTCGCGGCACACGGCTACCCGGCGAAGCCTCGTACGGGTGATGTCATCGAAGGGCTGGACGAGATCGAGCGGGAGGACGGCCCGCAGGCGTACGTCCTGCACGCGGGCACCAAGGCCGACGAGGACGGCACGGTGCGCAGCGCGGGTGGCCGGGTCCTGTCGGTCACCGCGACCGGTGCCGACCTCGGCGAGGCCCGCGAGCGTGCCTACGCGGCGGTCGGACGCGTCCGGCTGGCGGGCTCGCACCACCGCAAGGACATCGCGGAGCGGGCCGCCACCCAGGCCGCCGAGGGCTGACCTGGCCGCTTGCGAAGGGCGGGTACCCATATACCCCCGGTCCCACCCGGGCAAGAGCTCTCCCCAAAGCCATTCCATCGAGTGACGACGCTCGCTTACGGCTGACGCCCGCCAGGGCCCCAACTATGGTGCCCCACAAGCGCCGTGTGGCTGCCGCTGGGCGGTGTACGGCCTGCTCGCGCGCGGTTTGTGGACTGTTCGCCGAGCTGTCTCGAACCGTCCGTCGACTGGCGCAGCGCGCATTGCGGTGTCGGAGCGCGGTGACACAGTGGGTGGAAGCCGGAGAGCCCGGCTTGCGGTCTGAAAGGTGCGGGGGTGAGACGTGAGCGGTTCCGGTGGACCCGGCCCCGGCCGGCGGACGGTAGCGCGCTCCGCGCGCGCCCACGCGCTCGCCGTGCTTCGGGTGCGCAGTACGGCGCTCGCCCTGGCGCTGCTCCCGGCCGCCGCCGCGGTCATCCTGTGGGTGGGGCGTACGACGGGACAGTTCGGCCCCGGCCCCGGCTGGGAGGCGGCCCGCTGGTCGGTCACCGGTCTCGCCGTCGCCGCTCTGGCCTGCGCCGCTGTCGCCGGGCTCGTCATCGCCCGGGGCCGCCCGGCCGTCTCGCCGACGGTGCCCGTCGAGGAGCGCGCGGCCCCCGATCTGCACGCCCTGGTGCGTGACCTCGCCGACCGGCTGGAGGTCCCCGCGCCCTCGGCCATCGCGCTGACCCCGGACTGCGACAGCTGGCTGGAAGACCGTACGCACTTCCGCGCGGACACCGGCGAGGGCGGAGTACGCGGCGCGGCCCCCGTCCTGGTCATCGGCTCACCGTTCCTGTGGTGGATGCGCGTTGCCGAACTGCGCGCCCTGCTCGCCCCCGTGGTCGCGGGCACCGGCCCCTCGGCCCATCCCGACATAGCGGCGGCGCGGCGTTTCGTACGCGGGCTGGACGCGGCTGTCGCCAACGCCGAGCGGCCTCCGGCCCCGGCCGGAGGGCCCGGCCACACCTCGGCCTGGGGGCCCGGACCGCCGGGGCCGCTCGCCTCGCCGGGTGGGTCCGGACTGCTCGGGCGTGCCGTCTGCGCCGGTGCGGCTGTGCTGCGCAGGGCGGTGCACCGGCTGGTGGGGCCGGTCGCCCGGCTGATGCTCCGGACGGCGGGCCCGTACGCCGCGGCGATGGAGCAGGGCGTCGCCGCTGCCGCCGCCGACCGCGCCCAGGCCGTCGACCACGCGATGCGGGCCGCGGCCCAGGAACAGGTCGGTCTCGCCTATGCCGGTTGGGACCGGCTGCTGACGCGGGTGGCGCTGCCCGCCTGGCGGCTCGGCCTGTGGCCCACCCGGCTGGACGCCGGGGTGGTCTCGGCGCTGACCGAGCTGTCCCACCGCGACCGGCTCGCGGAGGGCTTCACCTCGCGGCTCGGCGAACGTCCCGCCTGCGATCTGCTGAAGGAGCCGGGCACCGTGGACGGCGCGGTCTCGCTGCTCGCGGCCCGTCTCTTCCTGGGGCCCCGCCCACCGCTGCCCATGACGGCCGGACCGCAGGAGGCGGCGCCGGAGTGGACGCCGGTGGAGTGGTCCGCGTATCCGGAGGAGGTCGTCGACCGCATCTGGCGCGCCGAAGCGGCCCGCCTCTTCGCCGCGCTGGACACCGTCGGCTCCCCGTCGCCGGGCGCAGCCGGCGCATCCCGCCCCGCCGAGAGCGCCAACTCCCCGCTGGCCGTCGGCCACCCGGTCCCGGCGCCCGTCGTCGGCGCCGCCTCGCCGCCCCCCGAGGGCAACAGACGCCCACTCCGCGAGAGCAACAGCCTTCCGCCCCACGAGAGCAACAGCCTTCCGCCCCACGACGCCGACAGGCTTCCAGCCCACGACGGCGACAGGCTTCCAGCCCACGACGGCGACGGACCGTCCCCCACCGGCAGCGACAGATCGCTGCCCGTCGATGATGCCGATCATGAGCTGGTGGGGCCGACGTTGGCCCGCGTGCTGGACGGATTCGCATCGCCGGGCGGGATCGACGCGCTGGCCGCGCGTATCAGCGCCGAGGTGGCGCGTGCGGGGGCGGCGAGCGCCCCCGGTGTCATCGGTGCGAGCCCCGGCGCAGGGCCGCTGCCGGGTGCGGGGAGTACACACCTCGCGCCCCTGGCCCCCATGGGGCTGCCGCTCCAGCCGCCGCGCGGCGGCAAGGAGTTGCTGGCCGATCACATCACCGCGGCTGTCTGCTGCGCGGCCGTCGACACGGCGGGGGCAGCACCCGGGCTGGACTGGCTGGACGGCCCGGCGCTGTACGTCGACGGCCGGCGAACCAGCGAATTGTCCGCACTGGTGCTCGCACTCGTCGAGGACGGCGAGACGACGGGGCTGCGCGACTGGCTGGCGGCGGTCGGCGTCCGGCCGGAGAAGCCCGTTCGGCTCGTCTGAAGATCATCTCCAGCCATTTAGCGACGAAGGGTGACCACACCCTTGCGTAATGTGATGTGCTGTCTGCCGTCACACCCGCGGCACAGCGGCAGCGCGGAGCGAGGGTGCCGGGGAGGGAGCAGCGATGGGAACCGAGCGGACCGGGCAGCCCGTACGCGAAGCCGAGCGGACGGAGCGGCTCGCGACGGCCGAGCAGCCCGTACATACCGCAAGCGAGACGGCCGAGGCGATCCGGCGATGGGAGTCGGGAGCACTGGCCCACGCCGTGACCGATCCCTTCGGTCAGGGCCCGTTGCCGTGGCTGCGGGTGAGTGAGAACTATTTCGAGAACGGGCGCCTCGTCCCCTGGTACGTCGACTGCGTCGACCAGGCACCCGGCCAGACCTCCCACACCCCCGAACTGGTGCGGGAACTGGCGGGCGGCGGCCAGACCGTTCCCAAGCCCCGCACCCGGGGCCTGTCCAGCAGCGCTCCGCCCACCGCGGACGATGTGCGCTGCCAGATCAAGGGCTTCGCGTCCGGGGCCGGCGGCACCCCGCCCGGCGAGTCCATCGACTTCCGGATCACCGTCAACCCGCCGCAGCCCTTCAGCGTCGACGTCTACCGCATCGGTCACTACGGTGGCGCGGGCGCCACCAAGATCACCACCAGTCCGCGGCTGTCCGGCATCATGCAGCCCGCACCGCTGACCGCGGACCGCACCGTCTCCTGCCACCACTGGTGGCTCTCCTGGCGGCTGCAGATCCCCGACTACTGGTCCACCGGCGCTTATGTCGCCGTCCTGACCACCGCCGACGGCCACCGCTCCCACATCCCCTTCACCGTCCGCGACCGCGATCCCGCCGACCTGCTGCTCGTCCTCCCCGATGTGACGTGGCAGGCGTACAACCTCTTCCCCGAGGACGGCCGCACCGGCGCCAGCCTCTATCACGCCTGGGACGACCAGGGGCTGCTGCTCGGTGAGAGCGAGGCGGCGATGACCGTCTCCTTCGACCGCCCCTATGCCGGCTCGGGGCTTCCCCTGCATGTGGGTCACGCCTACGACTTCATCCGCTGGGCCGAGCGGTACGGCTACGACCTGGCCTACGCCGACACCCGCGATCTGCACGCCGGGCACATCGATCCCACCCGCTACCGGGGGCTGGTCTTCCCCGGCCACGACGAGTACTGGTCCGTGCCCATGCGCCGGGCAGTCGAGCGCGCCCGGGACAACGGCACCGCGCTGGTCTTCCTCTCCGCCAACACCATGTACTGGCAGGTCGAACTGGACGCGCTGCCCTCCGGCGCCCCAGACCGGCTGTTGACCTGCCGAAAACGGCGTGGGCCCGGGCGCCCCGCACTCTGGCGTGAGCAGGGCGAACCCGAGCAGGCGCTGCTGGGCATCCAGTACGCCGGCCAGGTCGCCGAGCCCTATCCGCTGATCGTCCGCAACGCTGACCACTGGCTGTGGGAGGCCACCGGCGCGTACGAGGGGGACGAGTTGCCCGGCCTCGTCGCGGGCGAGGCGGACCGCTACTTCCCGCGCACCGCGCTGCCGGAGCACTCCTCCCGGATCCTGCTGGCGCACTCGCCCTACCGCGACCGCGGCGGCGCCAAGCGCCACCAGGAGACCTCCCTCTACCGCGCCCCCTCAGGCGCCCTGGTCTTCTCCTCCGGCACCTTCGCCTGGTCCCCGGCCCTGGACCGCCCCGGCTACGTCGACTCCCGCGTGCAGCGCGCCACCAGCAATTTGTTGGACCGCATCTGTAAGCGGGACTAGGGCCTGTCCGGCCCTCTCCGTTCCGGCCAGGGGGTGCCCCTGACCGACGCTTGCGGGCTGCGGCTTGCCTTGTGGTTGTCGCGCAGTTCCCCGCGCCCCTTACGGGGCGCCCCCTGCGGCGCCGACGGGCATGGCCCAGGACCCGCCAGGACCGGACGACGCCGGGCAAGCGTTGGGCGGGCGGGTGAAACCGTCGCGGCGAGAACCCCCACGGCGGGCACCGCTGACCACCTCCCTCAGCTGACAAGGAAGAATCAGGGCACCCGAACTCAGTCGGCTGCCCCCCGGGAGGAAGAACGTGACGGGATTCGTCGAAAAACCCGAGCCCGCCCAGGTCCCTGACCTGGTGCACCTGCATACGGGCAAGGTGCGCGACCTCTACCGGAACCAGGACGGCGACCTGGTGATGGTCGCCAGCGACCGGATGTCCGCGTACGACTGGGTGCTGCCGACCGAGATCCCGGACAAGGGCCGCATCCTCACCCGTCTCTCCCTGTGGTGGTTCGAGCAGCTGGCGGACCTGCTGCCCAATCACGTCCTCGGCACCGACGTGCCCGCCGGCGCCCCCGCCGACTGGGAGGGCCGCACGACGATCTGCCGCTCCCTGAGCATGGTGCCCGTCGAGTGCGTGGCCCGCGGCTACCTCGCGGGGTCGGGGCTGGCCGAGTACGAGGAGTCCCGCACCGTCTGCGGGCTCGCCCTCCCCGACGGCCTGGTGAACGGCTCCGAGCTGCCCGGCTCGATCTTCACCCCCGCCACCAAGGCGGCCGTGGGCGAGCACGACGAGAACGTCGCCTATGAGGAGGTCGCCCGCGAAGTCGGCCCCGAGACCGCCGCCGAACTGCGCCAGGCCACCCTCGCCGCGTACGACCGGGCCCGCGACATCGCCCGGGAGCGCGGCATCATCCTGGCCGACACCAAGTTCGAGTTCGGCTGGGACCAGGGCGGCAACGCAGCGGGCGGCGAGCCGGTGCTCACCCTCGCCGACGAGGTGCTCACCCCCGACTCGTCCCGCTTCTGGCCCGCCGACCAGTGGCAGCCGGGCCGCTCCCAGCCCTCGTTCGACAAGCAGTACGTACGCGACTGGCTGACCTCCCCCGAGTCCGGCTGGGACCGCACCTCCGAGCAGCCGCCGCCTGCTCTCCCCGCCGAGGTCGTCGAAGCCACCCGCGCCCGTTACGTCGAGGCGTACGAACGCCTCACCGGCGTCCCCTGGAGCTGACGGTCCGCACACGACAACGGCCCCGGTCACCGGACCGGGGCCGTTCAACCACAACGTTGTTCTGCTCGACCGAGCGGACGACGAGGCTCGAACTCGCGACCTCAACCTTGGCAAGGTTGCGCTCTACCAACTGAGCTACGTCCGCATGCCCACCCTCGGCCCTGACGGGCCGCCGTGGCGCGGGGCCCAGTATAGCCGGACCCTTCCCGGGCCGGGACCGCGTCAGATCCAGCCCCGCTCGCGTGCCATCCGGACCGCCGTGTGCCGGTTCTCGGCGCCCAGCTTGGCGGCGGCGGCCGAGAGGTAGTTGCGGACGGTGCCCTGGGTCAGCGAGGCGCGCTTGGCGATCTCCGCGACCGGCGCCCCGTCCCCGGCCAGCTCCAGCAGCTCGGCCTCGCGTGCGGACAGCGGCGAGTCCCCCGCGCTGATGGCGTCGGCCGCCAGCTCGGGGTCCACATAGCGGTTGCCGCCGTGGACGGTGCGGATGATCTCCGCGAGCTGCTCGGCCGACGCCGTCTTGGGCACAAAGCCACGCACGCCCACCGCCAGCGCCCGTTTCAGATGGCCGGGCCTGCCATGGCTGGTGACGATCATCGTCCGGCACCCCGGCACCGACTCCCGCAGCGTGGCCGCGACCCGTACCCCGTCGGCACCCGGCATCTGGAGGTCGAGCACGGCCACGTCCGGATGGTGCGCCCGCGCCATGGCCAGCGCCTCGGGCCCCGAGGCCGCCTCGGCGACGATGGCCAGATCGTCCTCCAGCGCCAGCAGGGCGGCCAGCGCTCCCCGGATCAGATGCTCGTCGTCGGCCAGCAGCACCCGGATGACACCTTCGCCCCGCGCCGCTCCCTCGTCACTCACAGCCCTCTCCTCCCACCTGACCCGCCACCTCACCGACGGCGGCTGCTTCGCCGACGGCGGCCAGCGGGACCTCGGCGCGCAGCCGGTAGACCTGCGCGGTCTCGTCGCGTTCCCCCGTCAGCGTGCCGTCGAGGGCGGCCAGCCGCTCGCTCAGACCGGTGAGACCGGAGCCGCCCCGCTGCGGCCTCGGCCGCAGCCCGTCGTTCTCCATCACCAGTACCGCGGTGCCCGCCGCGCCGGTTGTGAGGCGGATCGCGCAGTGGCTCGCCTCCGCGTGCCGCAGCACATTGGTGGCCCCCTCGCGGACGACCCAGCCCAGCGCCGACTGCACTTCCCGCGCCATCCCGAGCTCCGCGGACTCGATACGGCAGTCCACTCCGGCGGCCCGCAGCACCGAGCGGGCCCCGGCGAGTTCGGTCTCCAGCCCCGCCTCGCGGTAGCCGCGGACCAGGGCGCGCACCTCGGTCTGCGACTGGCGAGCCAGCTGCTGCACCTCCTCCAACTGCTCGACGACCGACTCGGCACCCCGCCGGGCCAGCTGGGTTGCCAGCTCGCTCTTGAGCGCGATGACCGACAGATTGCGGCCCATCACATCGTGCAGGTCACGGCTGAAGCGCAGCCGCTCCTCCGCGACGGCGAGCCGCGATTGGGCCTCCTTCGCCCCGTCGAGCTCCCGCATCACGGCGATGTACCAGGCCGAGCAGCGCGGTGTGAAGATCCCGACCAGCCCGCCCAGCGCCAGCACGATCAGGGTGCCCAGCAGGGTCGGCCACGCCATGCCCGCCACGGCGAACGCACCGGTGACGAGCGCGCAGCCACCGGCTGCCACGGCCGCCGACCGACGCGGCGGCACGGTGAGTCCGTACAGCCCCGCCAGACCCGGGACGCCGGCGAACAGCGCCATCGCGGGACCCACGGTGTCGCCCACCCAACCGCGTGCGACCAGCACCGTGACCAGGGCCGTACTGAGGGCGAACGCCACCAGCCCGGCGGCCAGCGGGCGGCGCGGGGCCTCGCCGGTCCCCAGATAGTGGCCGACCCCCTGCCGCAGACCGCGCACCGCTGTCACGCACTGGACGAACCCCAGCGCCACCACGATGCCGGCCAGCGTCAGCGGCAGCCGCTGGGGCGTCACCTGGACGAGGAACTGCGGCATGCCGCTGGTGAAGTAGATCCACGGTGTGAGCAGCAGCATCCAGTGCGTCGAGACCTCGACCTGCTCCAGCTGGCTGCGCCGCTGCCAGTTCCGCCGCTTCTGCCGTCCCCAGCGGATCATCGGTGATCGCCCCCCTCCTCGTCTCGCTTACGGCACACCGTATGCGGCATCCGCCACAGCCCGACCCCGCAGCCGGTCAGCGGCGGGGCTCCCACCGGAACCGCTTGCGCACCGCGTATCCGCCAACGGCCGTCCAGCCCACCGCCACCGCGAGCGCCCGCAGCGTCTCCGGCCCGCTGAGCTGTTCCGTCCAGCCGCTCCGCAGCAGGTCCATGACCGGTGTCATCGGGAGCCAGCGGCAGATCTCGGCGATCCGGTCGGGGTAGATCTCCAGGGGGACGAACACCCCGGATCCGGCGAACGTCGCCAGCATCAGCGGCATCGGCGTGAGCTGCGCCAGCTCGGTGGTCCGGGTGAACGCGGCCGAGGCAGCGGCCAGCGTCGCCATCAGCAACAGGCCGAGCACCAGCCCTGCCACCAGCAGGTCCGGCCGCGCCGGTGCCCCCACGTCCAGCAGCAGCGCCCCGCCCCCCAGCAGCAGCACCGACTGGACGATGCCGATGGTGACCGACGGCAGCGCCGCGGCGCCCAGGATCTCCAGATCGTCCGCCTCCCCGGTGCGCAGCCGCTTGAGCACCAATTCCTCGCGGCGGCCCACATAGACCCCGACGAGGTTGCTGTAGACGGCGAACAGCAGCACCATCCCCACGGTCCCCGGAAGCACGGCGGTGCCCACCGAGAGCCCGGTGCCGGACAGATCCGCCTGCTCGACGGTGGACTTGAGGGAGAAGGTCATCACGGTCGGCAGCAACAGCGCGACGAACAGCGCCGACCTGTTACGTATCAGCAGCGTCAGTTCCGCCCGGGCCAGCGCCGCCACCCGCCGCGCCGACAGCCTGCTCGCCGAGCCTTTACGCGCGCTGCGCGCCGTTGCCGCCCCCTGGCCCGTGGTCGTCGTCCCGCTCATGCCTGAACCCCCGTCACCGCTCGCTCGTCTTCCCGGCCCGGCCGGTTGCCCGCCTGGGCGATCTCCAAGAACGCCTCCTCCAAGGAGGCCGACCTCGCCTGGAGGCTCTCCAGCGCGACGCCGGACTCCCGTGCCCACAGCAGCAGTTCGGTCAGCGCCTGCTGGAGCTCGTGCGTCCTGACCGTCACCACCCGGCCGTCCACCGCGGCCGGAACGCCCAGCGGCAGCCGCTCGGGCGAGAACCCGGCCGGCAGCCGGAAGGTGATCCGCGAGGGCCTGGCGGCCACCACCTGTTCCGGGGTTCCCGACGCCACGATCCGCCCGGCCTGCATGATCGCCAGCCGGTCGGCAAGCTGCTCGGCCTCCTCCAGATAGTGGGTGGTCAGCAGCACCGTCGTGCCCTCGGCGCGCAGCTCGCGCACCAACTCGGCGGTGTCCCGGCGCCCTTCGGGGTCCATGCCCGTCGTCGGCTCGTCCAGGAAGAGCACCTCGGGCCGCCCGATCAGCGCCAGCGCCAGATCCAGCCGCCGCCGCTCGCCCCCGGACAGCTGCTTGACCCGTACGCCGGTCCGGCCGCCCAGTCCGACAAGTTCGAGCGCCTCCCGCGGAGGCCGGGCCTCACTGGTGACGCCCGCCCACATCGTCGCCGTCTCGAGGACGGTCAGTTCGGAGGGGAAGCCGCCCTCCTGGAGCATCACGCCGGTACGCGGCCGTACGAAGGACCGCTCGCTGAACGGGTCGAACCCCAGCACCCGTACGACTCCCGCACTCGGCCGCGCCAGCCCTTCCAGCACCTCCACCGTGGAGGTCTTGCCCGCCCCGTTGGTGCCCAGCAGCGCGAAGATCTCCCCCTCGCGTACGGAGAACGAGACGTCCCGCACCGCCTCGAATCCATCGCCGCCCGCACCGGCCTCGGCCGCATAGCGGCGTTTCAGTCCCTCGACCTCTATCGCGTCCATGCCTCCAGGCTTCCGCCGGCCAGGGCGCGAGGGGAGTGCGGGCAGTCATGGGTGCGGATGACAAACGTCATCGGGCCTGAGGTTCGGTGGGCATCGGCGCGCACAGCTCAGTTTGGAAGGGCGGTGCGGAGGCGTTTCGTGCGCCCCGGGAGAGGTGGTGCGCCCGGGCTGGAGAGGGTGGTACGCGCAGGGGTCCACGCGAAAGGGCCCCGGTCCGAAGACCGGGGCCCTTCACTGGTGAACCGAGCGGACGACGAGGCTCGAACTCGCGACCTCAACCTTGGCAAGGTTGCGCTCTACCAACTGAGCTACGTCCGCATTGCCTCCACCCGGCTTTCACCGAGTGGCGCGACCAATACTCTACCTGATCGTTTCCGATCGGCGGTCCGTACTGGAGAGCGGGTGACAGGAATCGCACACTGCGCCTCCCTCTTGGAAAGAGGGCGCTCTACTACTGAGCTACACCCGCACGCTTGCTTGAGGTCCTCCCTTTCGGGGGCTCCCTCGCGGCGTGCCTTGACTCTATCCGATCACCCGGGGCCTCTGGCAAGTCGAGCCCCGGCGACGACCGTTCCGGCCCGCCGAGCTGTGCCGGGGCGCCCCTCCCGCTGTCCCGGGGCGCCCCCTCTCTCTGATGCAGTCGGCGTCCGCCGCAATCAGCTCGCGGCGCGGAACGCCTCGTACACCTTCTTCGGGATGCGCCCCCGCGCGGGCACGTCGAAGCCGTTGGACTCCGCCCAAGCGCGCACCGCACGCGGATCGGGGTCGATCGAGGTGCGGCGGTACGTCTTGCCGGACCGCGCCCGCTTGCGGCCGGCCTCCACGAAGGGGGCCAGCTCGGTGCGGAGCCGCTTCGCGTTGTCGGAGTTCAGATCGATCTCGTAGGTCTTGCCGTCGAGGCCGAAGGAGACCGTCTCCGCCGCTTCTCCGCCATCGATGTCGTCGGAGAGCATCACTACTACGCGCTGGGCCACGGATATCGGTCCTTCCTCAGGATCACGAAAGGGGGTCACCCGGCATTACGACGTCGTCGGCAAGTCCCCGCCGATCGGCGGGTATGCGGGGCGAACCCGAGTAGGAAACAGGTTCTTATTCAACTATGTGCTGCACACCGGCACCGGAGTGCAAAGGGCGCACAAGGATTGTGGCCACGGAATTGATTCCGGATCCGGCCGCAATCTGGACCCTACTTTTTTCCCGCCGGTTTTCCCAGTGCTTCGCGAAGTCCCACCAGGATCGGCACACAACGCGGTACGCATATCAACGCGCGTAGATTCTGATGCCGGGTACGCTGGCCAGCGCAGCGCCCCGCTAAGCACTAGGAGTACCTGTGGCTCGCGTCGTCGTCGACGTCATGCTGAAGCCGGAGATCCTCGACCCCCAGGGACAGGCGGTGCAGCGTGCACTGCCCCGCCTGGGTTTCGAGGGCATCTCCGATGTCCGCCAGGGCAAGCGCTTCGAGCTCGAAGTGGAGGGTCCCGTCGACGGTGACACCCTCGCCCGCATACACGAACTCGCCGAGACGTTTCTCGCCAACACCGTGATCGAGAACTTCACCGTGCGCGTCCAGGACGCGGACGGGAACGAACACCCCGTCGAGGCGGGCCCGGATGCGGCATCCGAAGGAGCAGTGGCGTGACCACCCGTATCGGCGTCGTCACATTTCCCGGTTCCCTGGACGACAGCGACGCACGGCGCGCCATCCGTATCGCGGGCGGACAACCCGTCGCGCTCTGGCACCGTGACAAGGATCTGCGCAAGCACCAGGTCGACGCGGTCGTGCTGCCGGGCGGATTCTCCTACGGCGACTATCTGCGGTGCGGCGCAATTGCCCGGTTCTCTCCCATCATGGAGACGGTTGTCGAACAGGCGAAGGCCGGAATGCCGGTGCTCGGCATCTGCAACGGTTTCCAGGTCCTGTGTGAAACCCATCTCCTCCCCGGCGCGTTGACCCGCAACGACCATCTCCACTTCCTCTGCCGCGACCAGCGGCTCCGGGTCGAGAACGACACCACTGTCTGGACGTCGGACTACGAGCGCGGCCAGGAGATCGTCGTTCCGCTCAAGAACGGCGAGGGCGGCTACGTCGCCGACGAGCGCACTTTGGACGAGCTGGAGGGGGAGGGCCGCGTCGTCTTCCGCTACCTCGACGGCAACCCCAACGGTTCGCGCCGCGACATCGCCGGAATCACCAACGAGGCCGGGAACGTGGTCGGCCTCATGCCGCATCCCGAGCACGCCGTCGAGGCCCTGACCGGGCCGACGACCGACGGGCTCGGTTTCTTCACCTCGGCCCTGAAGAAGCTGGTCGCCTCATGAGTCCCCAGAGCCACAGCCACAGCCACACCCTGGACACCGTCAAGCACGCCGAACAGACCCCCGACACCGAACTTCCCTGGAAGGAACTCGGCCTCAAGGAGGACGAGTACGCCCGGGTACGGGAGATCCTCGGCCGCCGTCCCACCGGCGCCGAGCTGGCCATGTACTCGGTGATGTGGTCCGAGCACTGCTCCTACAAGAGCAGCAAGGTGCATCTGCGGCAGTTCGGCGAGAAGGCCCCGACCGAGGGGCCGGGCGCCGAGGCGATGCTCGTCGGCATCGGCGAGCAGGCCGGTGTGGTGGACGTCGGCCAGGGCTATGCGGTCACGTTCAAGGTCGAGTCGCACAACCACCCCTCGTACGTCGAGCCGTACCAGGGCGCGGCCACCGGCATCGGCGGCATCGTCCGCGACATCATCGCCATGGGTGCCCGCCCGGTCGCGGTGATGGACCCGCTGCGGTTCGGCGCCGCCGACCACCCCGACACCAAGCGGGTGCTGCCCGGCGTCGTCGCCGGTATCGGCGGTTACGGCAACTGCCTGGGGCTGCCCAATATCGGCGGCGAGGTCGTCTTCGACCCCTGCTACCAGGGAAACCCGCTGGTCAACGCGCTCTGCGTGGGTGTGATGAAGCACGAGGACATCCACCTGGCGAAAGCCGCGGGCACCGGCAACAAGGTCATCCTCTACGGCGCTCGGACCGGCGGCGACGGCATCGGCGGCGCCTCCATCCTGGCGTCGGAGACCTTCGACGATGCGAAGCCGTCCAAGCGCCCCGCCGTCCAGGTCGGTGACCCCTTCCAGGAGAAGCTGCTCATCGAGTGCACCCTGGAGGCGTTCCACGCCGACCTCGTCGTCGGCATCCAGGACCTGGGCGCTGCGGGGCTGTCCTGCGCCACCAGCGAGCTGGCCTCCAACGGCTCCGGCGGGATGCAGGTCGAGCTGGACACCGTGCCGCTGCGCGATTCCTCGCTCTCCCCCGAGGAGATCCTGATGAGCGAGTCGCAGGAGCGGATGTGCGCGGTCGTCGAGCCCGGCAAGGTGGACCGCTTCCTGGAGATCTGCGAGAAGTGGGAGGTCACCGCCACCGTCGTCGGTGAGGTCACCGACGGCGACCGGCTGGAGATCTTCTGGCACGGCGAGAAGATCGTCGACGTCGACCCCCGTACGGTCGCGCACGAGGGCCCCGTCTACGAGCGCCCCTACGCCCGCCCCGACTGGCAGGACGCGCTCCAGGCCGACGACCCGGCCAAGCTGCCCCGCCCGGCGAACGGCGAGGAGCTGCGGGCCGCCGCGCTCGCGCTGGTCTCCTCCCCGAACCAGGCCGCCAAGTCCTGGATCACCGACCAGTACGACCGCTACGTCCTCGGCGACACCGTGCTCGCGCAGCCCGAGGACAGCGGCATGATCCGTATCGACGCGGAGACGGGCCTGGGCGTCGCCGTCGCCACCGACGGCAACGGGCGCTACGCCAAGCTCGACCCGTACGAGGGAGCGCGGCTGGCGCTCGCGGAGTCGTACCGCAATGTGGCCGCAACCGGTGCGCGCCCGCTGGCCGTCACCGACTGCCTCAACTTCGGCTCCCCCGAGGACCCGGCGGCCATGTGGCAGTTCGCCGAGGCGTGCCGCGGCCTCGCCGACGCCTGCAAGGAGCTGGGCACCCCCGTCACCGGCGGCAACGTCTCGCTGTATAACCAGACCGGCGAGGCCGCCATCCACCCCACTCCGGTGGTCGGCGTGCTCGGCGTCATCGACGACGTCACCCGGCGCACCCCGATGGCGTTCCGCGACGAGGGTCAGCTGGTCTATCTCCTCGGCGACACGGAGGAGGAGTTCGGCGGCTCGGCATGGTCCCAGATCGCCCACGACCACCTGGGCGGCCGGCCGCCCAAGGTCGATCTGGAGCGGGAGCGGCTGCTCGCGGAGATCCTCATCGCCGCATCGCGGGACGGCATGGCCGACGCGGCGCACGACATCTCCGACGGCGGCGTCGCCCAGGCCCTCGCGGAGTCCTGTCTCAAGGGCGGCAAGGGCGCCCGGATCGTCGTACCCGACGGGCTCGACCCCTTCGTCTTCCTCTTCTCGGAGTCGCAGGGCCGGGCGCTGGTGGCCATCCCGCGCAGCGAGGAGGTGCGGTTCACCGACATGTGCGCCGCACGCGGGATGCCCGCGGCGCGGATCGGTGTCGTGGACGGGGCAGCGCTGGAGATCCAGGGCCAGTTCTCCCTCCCGCTGGAGGAGCTGCGCCGCCACCACGAGGCGACGATTCCCCAGCTGTTCGGCTGAGCTGCCCCGGCCCCTGCCCCCGGAGAAGGCCCGGGGGCAGGGGCCTTCTCCCGGCCTTCTCCCCCCAAAGGGCGCTCGGCGGCTAATCTCACGCGTATGCCGCCCGCTCGACGCACCACCCCCTCTGGAAGAGACCGGCGTACGTACGACCCGACCCGCATCCGCACCGCGCTCATCAATCAGGTCGAGGCCGTGGCCGACGCCGCGCACCGCCTCACGCCCGCGCAGCACGCCCTCCCGTCCGGGCTGCCCGGATGGGACGTGCACCATCTGCTCGTACATATCGCCCGGCAGATCGACGCCGTGCCCCGCTTCCTGGCCCGCCCGGAGACGGAGGTGACGAGCAGGGCGCCGCAGGTTTCCCTCGCCCGCTGGGCCGTCTCGACCGCGACCCTCGCCGAGGAACTGGACGCGGACACCCGCAAGGACGCGGAGTCCTCCCCCGACAGTCCGGCCCGTATCGACCAGGCCGTCGCCGACCTGGAGCCGGTCATCGAGTCGGCCGTACGAGAGGACCTGCTGATCCCGCACGACTTCGGTGCGATGCGGATGCTCGACTTCACCGTGACCCGGTTGGTCGAGCTGGTGGTGCACAGCGACGACCTGGCGCGGGCCACGGGCGTGCGCGTGGCGCTCGACCGGCAGGCGACGGCAGCCACCGTGCGGCTGCTCGCCGACGCGCTGGCGGCCAAGGCTCCCGGTGCCTCCGTCGAGGTGCGGATCCCGCCGTTCGCCGTCGTCCAGGCCGTCGAGGGCCCCCGGCACACCCGCGGCACCCCGCCGAACGTGGTGGAGACCGACCCGCTCACCTGGATCCGACTGGCCACGGGCCGCACGACCTGGGCCGAAGCGCTGGCCACCCCCCACCTCACCGCCAGCGGTGCCCGCGCCGATCTGTCCCAGGTGCTGCCCGTACTGGGCTGAAGGTCACAGGTCCCCGGGTCGGCGGAGCGCGTTGCGGGCCCGTAGACTCGAAGACGTGCCACGTGGTGACGGAAAGCTCAGCCACGACCTCCTCCCCGGCGAGAAGGGCCCCCAGGACGCATGCGGCGTCTTCGGTGTCTGGGCGCCGGGGGAAGAGGTCGCGAAGCTCACGTATTTCGGCCTGTACGCCCTGCAACACCGCGGTCAGGAGTCCGCGGGTATCGCGGTGAGCAACGGTTCCCAGATCCTGGTTTTCAAGGACATGGGCCTGGTCTCACAGGTCTTCGACGAAACCTCCCTCGGTTCCCTGCGCGGCCACATCGGTGTGGGTCACGCGCGCTACTCGACAACCGGCGCCTCGGTCTGGGAGAACGCCCAGCCCACCTTCCGCGCAACCGCCCATGGCTCCATCGCACTGGGTCACAACGGCAACCTGGTCAACACGGCGGAGCTCGCGGAGCTGGTCGCCAAGCAGGCCGACGCCCGCAGTGGCCGCGCCACCCAGGTAGCAGCCACCAACGACACCGACCTGGTCACCGCGCTGCTCGCGGGCCAGACCGACGAGGACGGCAAGCCGCTCACCGTCGAGGAGGCGGCGCCGCAGGTGCTGCCCCAGGTCAAGGGCGCGTTCTCGATGGTCTTCATGGACGAGGACACGCTGTATGCGGCCCGCGACCCGCAGGGCATCCGGCCGCTGGTCCTCGGCCGCCTGGAGCGCGGCTGGGTCGTCGCCAGCGAGACCTCGGCGCTGGACATCGTCGGTGCCAGCTTCATCCGGGAGATCGAGCCGGGCGAGCTCGTCGCCATCGACGAGGACGGACTGCGCAGCCAGCGCTTCGCCGAAGCAAAGCCGAAGGGCTGTGTCTTCGAGTACGTCTATCTCGCGCGCCCCGACACCGACATCGCGGGCCGGAACGTGTATCTCTCCCGGGTGGAGATGGGCCGCAGGCTGGCGGCCGAGGCCCCGGCCGACGCCGACCTGGTGATCGCGACGCCCGAGTCCGGCACCCCTGCCGCGATCGGCTACGCCGAGGCCAGCGGCATCCCCTACGGCGCGGGCCTGGTCAAGAACAGCTATGTGGGCCGGACCTTCATCCAGCCCTCGCAGACCATCCGCCAGCTCGGCATCCGGCTCAAGCTCAACCCGCTCAAGGAAGTCATCCGCGGCAAGCGGCTGGTCGTCGTCGACGACTCGATCGTCCGCGGCAACACGCAGCGCGCCCTGGTGCGGATGCTGCGCGAGGCCGGGGCGCTCGAGGTGCACGTACGGATCTCATCGCCGCCGATCAAGTGGCCGTGCTTCTTCGGTATCGACTTCGCCACCCGCGCCGAACTGATCGCCAACGGGCTGTCGACCGACGAGATCGGCAAGTCGCTGGGTGCCGACTCGCTGGCCTACATCTCCCTCGACGGGATGATCGAGTCGACGACGATCCCCAAGAACCAGCTGTGCCGGGCCTGCTTCGACGGGGAGTACCCGATGGAGCTGCCCGACCCCGAGCTGCTCGGCAAGCATCTCCTCGAGGCCGAGGCGGGCTCCGACGTGGACGGCGTCAACACGCTGGCCTCCGGTGTAGGTGCCGCCGACGCCCTGAAGCGCCCGTAGCTTTCGCCCGCCCCGCGCTCATGGGGGTTGCCCACCCCCTTCAGCCGCGCCGCCGGAGGGGCGTGCGGAGCGCCCTCTCCCTCCCGCAGACACGAGAGACGACGTACCCATGACCAACAGCAGCGAAGGCGTCAGCTATGCCGCCGCCGGCGTCGACATCGAGGCCGGCGACCGGGCGGTGACGCTCATGAAGGAGTGGGTCGCCAAGACCCAGCGCCCCGAGTCGATCGGTGCGCTCGGCGGCTTCGCGGGCCTCTTCGACGCGTCCCGCCTCAAGGGCTACGCCCGCCCTCTCCTCGCCTCCGCGACCGACGGGGTAGGCACCAAGGTCGCCATCGCACAGCGCATGGACGTGCACGACACGATCGGTCACGACCTGGTGGCGATGGTCGTGGACGACCTGGTCGTCTGCGGCGCCGAGCCGCTGTTCATGACGGACTACATCTGCGTCGGCAAGGTCGTCCCGGAGCGCGTGGCGCACATCGTCAAGGGCATCGCGGAGGGCTGCGTCCTGGCGGGCTGCTCGCTGGTGGGCGGGGAGACGGCCGAGCACCCGGGGCTGCTGGGCCCGGACGAGTACGACGTGGCGGGCGCGGGCACCGGCGTGGTGGAGGCCGACGCGCTGCTCGGCCCCGATCGCATCCGTACGGGCGATGTGGTGGTCGCGATGGCGGCCTCCGGTCTTCACTCGAACGGGTACTCGCTGGTCCGGCACGTGGTGTTCGACCGCGCGGGCTGGGCGCTGGACCGGCACATCCCCGAGTTCGGCCGCACCCTGGGCGAGGAGCTGCTGGAGCCGACGAAGATCTACTCGCTGGACTGCCTGGAGCTGGCCCGTACGACCGAGGTGCACGCCTTCTCCCACATCACCGGTGGCGGGCTGGCCGGCAACCTCGCGCGGGTCATCCCCGAGGAGCTGCACGCCTCGGTGGACCGCTCGACGTGGAGGCCCGGCCCGGTGTTCGAGGTGGTTGGCACCGCGGGCGACGTGGCGCGTGCCGAGCTGGAGAAGACGCTGAACATGGGCGTCGGCATGATCGCCGTCGTACCGCAGGAATCGGTCGACGCCACGCTGGCGACCCTCGCCGACCGGGGCGTGGACGCCTGGGTGGCGGGCGCGATCACCGAGCGCGGGGACCGCACGGAAGCGGTCACCCTCACGGGTGACTATGCCCGGTGAGCACCTGACAGCGGGCCCCACGCGGCTGCACCGCACAGCACAGGGCGGCCGCAGGGCTGCTGTGCTGCGCCGCGGGCCCGCCGCGCGCGCCAGAACCCGGCCCGGCGGTTGCCGGACCGGGTCAGTACGGGCGAACGTCAGGCGCCGCGGCGCTTCGACTGGGGGTCGGACGACCCGGGCGCACCCGCGTCGTCGTCATCCTCGTCGTCGTACAGATCCGCGTACCGTGCGTACGGGTCGTCCTGCTCATCGTCCTCGAAGCGCTCGCCGTTCGGCGACTCGTTCGATGTCGATGCGCCCAGCTCCTCGGCCAGGCGCGATAGGTCTGTCCCGCCAGTGTTGTACTTCAGCTGGCGGGCGACCTTCGTCTGCTTGGCCTTGGCCCGGCCGCGCCCCATGGCTCGACCCCCTCAACGACGGGGCTCGACGGCCCCAGAGTCTTGACACGCGTTCATGGTTCAGAGCGGCCTCTCGACCGAGAGACCGGTACTCAGGGCTTCAACGGTACCTGCTTCCGCCGCCGTACGGTACGTCGCCCGCACGACACGGCCGCCGTCCGACGCGCCCGTTGACCCTTCTCGTGCTGGTCAGTGGCGATTTTACCTTCCTGTAGCTGAGGGACCCGCCGTGGGGTGGTGAGACCACTGTCACGGTGGTCTCCTGCGTCACACTCATCGGCCCATGCGCTGCTCGGCGAGCCGGTCGGCGGCGACGGCCGGAGGTACGCCATCCGCTTCCGCCCGCTCGAAGATCGCCACGGTGGTGTCGAAGATCTTCTCGGCCTTTGCTTTCGCACGTGCGAAATCGAAGCCATGGAGCTCGTCCGCGACCTGGATGACGCCGCCCGCGTTCACCACGTAGTCGGGCGCGTAGAGGATGCCGCGCTCGGCCAGGTCCTTCTCCACGCCGGAGTGTGCGAGCTGGTTGTTGGCGGCGCCGCAGACGGCCTTGGCGGTCAGCACCGGCACCGTCTCGTCGTTCAGCGCACCGCCGAGCGCGCACGGCGCGTACAGGTCCAGCCCCTCGGTCCTGATCAGCGCGTCCGTGTCGGCCACGGCCGTCAGCGGGGCGCCCGGGTGGGCGTCCAGCACGCCGCGTACGGACTCCTCGCGCACGTCCGTGACGGCGACCCGCGCCCCGTCCTCCAGCAGATGCGAGACCAGGTGCTTGCCGACCTTGCCGACGCCTGCGATGCCCACCAGACGGCCCCGCAGCGTGGGCGCGCCCCACAGCCGCTGCGCGGCGGCGCGCATGCCCTGGAAGACGCCGAAGGCGGTCAGCACGGAGGAGTCGCCGGCGCCGCCGTTCTCCGGCGAGCGGCCGGTCGCCCAGCGGCACTCCTGCGCGACGACGTCCATGTCCTGCACATAGGTGCCGACGTCGCAGGCCGTGACGTAGCGGCCGCCGAGAGAGGCGACGAAGCGGCCGTAGGCGCGCAGCAGGGCTTCGGTCTTGATCTTCTCGGGGTCGCCGATGATCACGGCCTTGCCGCCGCCGTGGTCGAGCCCGGCCAGCGCGTTCTTGTACGACATCCCGCGCGCGAGGTTCAGCGCGTCGAGCACCGCGGCCTGCTCGGGGTCGGCCGAGCCCGGGTACCCGTGGAAGCGGGTGCCGCCCAGCGCGGGGCCGAGCGCGGTGGAGTGCAGCGCGATGACGGCCTTCAGGCCGGTGGGCCGGTCCTGACAGAGCACGACCTGCTCGTGTCCGCCCTGCTCGGAGCGGAAAAGTGTGCTGACGACCGGGTCCCCGGCGGGGACACCGGCGGGAACGCTTGCAGAAGGTGATACCTCGATCACGGTAGTGACTCCTGGGATCGCGTCGTAGCCCTCGGCGGACACGCCGCTTGTGGCAGTCGAAGCCCGGGGAGGGCCGGGTCGGGAAGCAGCGTACGACCTGCGCGTCACGGGCACGTTGCGGTCCCACGATCGGGGTAGTCAACTGTCTTCCAGGCTCGCTCATGCGACCGGTTGGTGAGGCGTGAAGGCTTGGAGGCAATGCGTGGCTGAGAAAGCGTCGGTCGTCGTCCCGTACGCGGCGTACCTGCGGGTCTACGAACCGTTGGCCGCCTTCCCCGAGCCGGAGCGCTCGCACTGGATCGCATATGCGAAGGGAGAGCGCTTCCCCACCGCGCAGGACGAAATCCGCCGCGCCCTGGCCGACTTGGTCCCGGTGCCGCCTGTGGTGGTCCCGGTCCGCGAGAGCGCCGAGGCGTTCGTGACGGAGGTGGACGGTGTGACGTGCGTCTGCCCCTGGCGCACCCGGCTGCGCAGCTGGCAGGCGCTCACCGCGCTCACCCAGGCCGCCGACGACCGCGAACTCGCCCTTCCCCAGACGGTGCTGGACGCCGCGCTGCCGCCCGTCGTACGGCGGCAGGCCGCGGCCGACTACGAGCGGTGGCGCGAGCGCAACCCGGACGCCCGGCCGTGGATCCGTACGGCGCTGTGGCATGTGCCCGTGCGCTGGTTCGTTCTCTTCGAGGACGAAGAAAGGGAGTTTGCGAAGCCGGAATCGGGTCAGGAGAGCGGACAGCAGTTCGTATTCCGCTATCGCACGCCCATGGTTCAGGCGAGGCGCCGCCTCGCTCGCGGCCTGAAGGTGCTCCGCGAGGAGTTGGAAGAGGGGCCGCTCGTCGAGGGCCTGATCGATGTGGGCCGCTGGCTGGAGGAATTCCACCCGCGCTCCCTGGTCGAGCTGGACTACGGCGGGCTGGCTCACGCCATCCCCGAGGAGCAGCTGGCGGGCGACCACTCCGCCGCCGATGTGGCGGAGGGCCTGGAGGCCCTCCGCGCGGGCGACGGTGAGCGTGCCGGTGCGGCGTACGAGCGGCTGACAGCGCGCTGGAGGGCGGTTCGCCAGCTCCAGTACGCGAGCTGACCCCTCCCCGCCGCACGGCGGGGGTCGTCTGTCACGCAGCCCCTCCGACCGGCGGAGGGGAGTGGGATCTACGTCCCGAACCGGGTGTTTGCCTCAAGCGTGATGGATTGCACTTAAACGGGTCTTGCTCTCAGAGCTACCCCTCGTGTCAAAATAGGACAAGGAGTCCGCACGGGGCTCCTTCCGTCCAACTATGGGCGGATAGATCGGTATTGCGCTCCTTGGTGGGTCTGATGACCCCTGCTCCCGTTGTGACTGATCGTTACAGGGGGATGACTGTCCGCTATGGGACGGTCCATCGGCTTCCGCCGAGGTTGAACACCTGAGAGGGCAATTCCATCGGTTTGGCCGACGTGGCTGGACAGATGGTGTAGTTGTAGTGCCGAGGACAAGCCGTTCGTCCTATAACCGACTCGGCTCGCGTCCGCCATATCGGGCAACGCGGGTCAAGGTGCAGAATTTAGAGGAAAGAACCGTGATGGTTCGGTTCTCCCGAGGAGGCCGCTCATGACCGCTCGCACCCCTGATGCCGAGCCGCTGTTGACCCCGGCTGAGGTTGCCACGATGTTCCGTGTGGACCCCAAGACGGTCACGCGCTGGGCAAAGGCGGGCAAGCTCACGTCCATCCGCACGCTCGGAGGACACCGCCGCTACCGCGAAGCGGAGGTTCGCGCTCTGCTGGCGGGCATCCCGCAGCAGCGCAGCGAAGCCTGATCAGGGTTTCTGAACAGGCGCAACAGCACCAAACAGGGGCGTTTCCGGGGCCCCCAACCCCAATCGATCCGCCCACTGCGCACCACACGGCCAGGTCGCTGCCCCAACAGTGCTTGTCCGTTGATCGCGCTGGACTCCGCCGGGTCCAGCGCGATCTTTTTGTGTCCACCGCGCTGTCTTGTGTCCACTGCTGGTGTCACCGCTCGCGGGTACCGCTCGGGTGTCCCCCTGGCATGGCTTGTGCCCACGGCTTGTGCCCTCGGCTTTTGCGTCCGCGACCTGTTGTGCGGGGCCGGTGGGTGCGCCCTGACGTGTAGTGCAATTGCACATATTAAATTGAGGGCTTCTGAGGGGCCCTCAAGTTCCCGGCCGGTACGGGTCCGCCGAGTGACTCCCGTCACGTGTGAGAGACCTTGTGGTGACCGACCCTCGTACGGTAATGCGCCAACGGCTCGGCGCCGCCCCTCACTTGCGCTTCCCGGCAGCCTCACGCGGAGCCGTCGTCATCGCGAGGCGGAGCAGGCGGTGGCAGTGCGGACAGTGCCGGGCCGCATGGTGCCGGCGCCCTCTTGCCGCGAGGTGGCTTCGCAGGAGCGCCCTCGCCTCCCGCCGCGCCGCGTCGATGGGTTCCCTCGCCATGAGCCACCTCCTCCACGGCCAGAACTACCCACAAGCCAACTCCTCGTCAACACGGAGGGCGTAACGGGTGGGCGGGTAGGCGATTCGTCACGGCGAGAAGTCGACGGCGAGGTGCGTATGGCACCGCCGGTCTCCACCGTCGTGGCTCATCGCCGTCGCGGCGGGAAAGAAAGAGCCGCAACGAAAAGGGCCGCGCAACCATTGGCTGTGCGGCCCTCTCAAAAGGTGCGGTCCTGACGGGATTTGAACCCGCGGCCTCCACCTTGACAGGGTGGCGAGCACTCCAAACTGCTCCACAGGACCTCGCGAGATGGAACTGTACAGCAGGTCAGGGGCTCGGAGCGAACTCACCCTGAGCGACGGAAAGATCACCCATCGCGCGGCGGAGCCCTCACGGTGCGGCGGCGTCCACGGCTTTCACGATCCGCTTGTCGGAGACGGGATACGCGGTGCCCAGCGCATGGGCGAAGTAGCTGACCCGCAGTTCCTCGATCATCCACCGGATGTCCCGCGCGGCCTGCGGCACCGGGCGCCCCGCGGGGAACTGTTCCAGCAGCCACAGATACTCGTCCCGCATCTCGTGCACCTTGGCCATCCGGGTCCGGTCGCGCTCCACGTTGTGCGGGAGCTGCTGGAGGCGCCGGTCGGCGGCGACGAGGTAGCGCATCAGATCGGGCAGCCGTCCGGCCCCGTGCTCGGTCACGAACCCGGGCTTGATCAGCTCGGCGAGCTGCTGCCGTACGTCCGCCACGGAGTCGGCCAGCACCGGGCTGGTCGTCGCCCGCAGCCGGCCCTCGCACGAGTGCCAGGCGGCCAGTACTTCCTGCACCTGGCGCACCGTCCGCAGGGTGGCGTCCACCAGGTCGGCGCGTACGGCGTCGAACAGCTTGCGGAAGGACTCCTCGTCCCAGGCGGGCCCGCCGCGCGCGGCGACCAGCTGGTCGGCGGTGGCCGCGACGCAGTCCTCGAACAGGGCCTGCACGCTGCCGTGCGGGGAGCGGGAGAGGGCCAGCTTCTGCTGGTTGTTCAGCTTCGACTGGGCGAACTTCGCGGGGTCGGAGGGGATGTTGAGCAGGATGAGGCGCCGGGTGCCGCGCCACATGGCGGCGCGCTGCTCCGCCTCGGTGTCGTAGAGCCGTACGGCCACCGAGGCGCCCTCGTCCACCAGCGCCGGGTACGCCTTCACCGGCTGGCCCGCGCGCCGCGTCTCGAAGGTGCGGGGGAGTGAGCCGATCGTCCAGCTGGTGAGCCCCGTGCGCTGGAGGGCGGGCGCGGCGGCGGCTTCCGGGGCCGCTGAGGCGTCTGTGGCGGCCTTACGGGTCTTGTTGCGGGCCGCACGCGCCGATGAGTCGAACGCCTTGGAGATCGCCGTCTGCGTCTGTGACTTGAGCTGGATCTGCAGCGCCTCGATGTCCTTGCTCTCGGCGAGCTTGCGGCGGCGCTCGTCGGTCACCCGGAAGGTGATCTTCAAATGGTCGGGGACCTTGCCCCGGTCGAAGTCCTGGGCCGTCACCGGGACGCCGACCATCTGCTTGAGCTCCCGCGCGAGCGTGTGCGTCAGCGGCTCCTGCCCCGGCGTGGCCCGGCGCAAGAACTCCTTGGCGTAGTTCGGCGCGGGGACGTAGTGCCGGCGGATCGCCTTGGGGAGGGACCGGATCAGCTCGGTGACCAGGTCCTCGCGCAGTCCCGGGATCTGCCAGTCGAAGCCGTCCCCCGTCACCTGGTTGAGCACCTGGAGCGGGACGTGCACGGTGACGCCGTCCGCGTCCGTGCCCGGCTCGAACTGGTATGTCACCGGGAGGGCGAGGCCGCCCTGCCGCCACACGTCCGGGTAGTCGGCGGCGGAGATCTCCTCGGCCCGGTCGTTGATGAGCATCGACTTCTCGAAGTTGAGCAGGTCGGGCTCTTCGCGCTGCTTCTTCTTCCACCAGGAGTCGAAGTGCGCCCCGGAGACGACGTGTTCGGGCACGCGCTGGTCGTAGAAGTCGTACAGCGTCTCGTCGTCCACCAGGATGTCGCGGCGCCGGGCGCGGTGCTCCAGCTCCTCCACCTCGTCCAGCAGCTTGCGGTTGTCCCGGAAGAACTGGTGGTGGGTGCGCCAGTCACCCTCGACAAGCGCGTTGCGGATGAACAGATCGCGGGAGGTCTCCGGGTCGATCCGGCCGTAGTTGACCTTCCGCTGGGCGACGATGGGCACGCCGTACAGCGTCACCCGCTCGTACGCCAGCACCGCCGCCTGCTTCTGCTCCCAGTGCGGCTCGCTGTACGTCCGCTTGACCAGGTGCTGTGCCAGCGGTTCGATCCACTCCGGCTCGATCTTCGCGTTCACCCGGGCCCACAGCCGCGAAGTCTCCACCAGCTCGGCGGACATCACCCAGCGCGGCGGTTTCTTGAACAGCGCGGAGCCGGGGAAGATCGCGAACTTGGTGCTGCGTGCGCCCAGGTACGCGTTCTTGTCGGTGTCCTTGAGCCCGATGTGGGAGAGCAGGCCCGCCAGCAGCGCCTGGTGGACGGCGTCCTCGCTCGCCTCCTGGTCGCTCAGCCGGATCTTCATCGTCTTCGCGACCTGGCGCAGCTGGCTGTAGATGTCCTGCCACTCGCGTATCCGCAGATAGTTGAGGAACTCCGCCTTGCACATCCGGCGGAAGGCGGACGAGGAGAGGTCCCGCTGCTGCTCGCGTACGTACCGCCACAGGTTGAGGAACGCGAGGAAGTCGCTGCCCTCGTCCTTGAAGCGGGCATGGTGCTGGTCGGCCTGCTGCTGTTTGTCCGAGGGGCGCTCGCGCGGGTCCTGGATGGAGAGCGCCGCCGCGATCACCATCACCTCGTGTACGCAGCCGTGCGTGTCGGCCTCCAGCACCATCCGGGCCAGCCGCGGGTCGACGGGCAGCTGGGCGAGGCGGCGGCCCAGCTGCGTCAGCTTCCGCGTCTGTGCCTTCTGCGGATCCAGCGCGCCCAGCTCCTCCAGCAGCTGCACGCCCGCCTTGATGCTGCGGTGGTCCGGCGGATCGATGAACGGGAACTTCTCGATGTCCCCGAGGCCCGCGGCCGTCATCTGAAGGATGACGGAGGCCAGGTTCGTACGCAGGATCTCCGGGTCGGTGAACTCCGGCCGGGCGAGGAAGTCCTCCTCCGAGTACAGCCGGATGCAGATACCGTCCGACGTACGGCCCGAGCGGCCCTTGCGCTGGTTGGCGCTCGCCTGGCTGATCCGCTCGATCGGCAGCCGCTGCACTTTGGTGCGGTGGCTGTAGCGCGAGATGCGGGCCGTACCCGGGTCGATGACGTATTTGATGCCGGGGACGGTCAGCGACGTCTCCGCCACATTGGTCGCCAGCACGATGCGGCGGCCCGAATGCGGCTGGAAGACGCGATGCTGCTCGGCGTTGGACAGCCGGGCGTAGAGCGGGAGTACGTCGACGGAGCCGCCGGCGCGTGCACCCTGGCCGCTCTTGAACTTCTTCTCCAGCGCGTCGGCGGTGTCCCGGATCTCCCGCTCACCGGAGAGGAAGACCAGGATGTCGCCGGGCCCTTCGGCATGCAGTTCGTCCACCGCGTCGCAGATGGCGGTGACCTGATCGCGGTCGGAGGCCGCACTCTCGCCGTTCTCGGCGCTCTCCTCCAGCAGCGGCCGGTAGCGGACCTCCACCGGATACGTCCGGCCGCTGACCTCCACGATCGGTGCGTCGCCGAAGTGCCGGGAGAACCGTTCCGGGTCGATCGTCGCGGAGGTGATGATCACCTTGAGGTCGGGCCGTTCGGGCAGCAGCTGCGCCAGATAGCCGAGCAGGAAGTCGATGTTGAGGGACCGCTCGTGCGCCTCGTCGATGATGATCGTGTCGTACTGGCGCAGCTCGCGGTCCTGCTGGATCTCCGCCAGCAGAATGCCGTCGGTCATCAGCTTGACCAGCGTGTCGCCCCTCACCTGGTCGGTGAAGCGCACCTTCCAGCCGACCGCCTCGCCCAGCTGCGACCCCAGCTCCTCCGCCACCCGCTCGGCGACCGTGCGCGCCGCGATCCGGCGCGGCTGGGTGTGACCGATCACACCCTGGACGCCGCGGCCCAGCTCCATGCAGATCTTCGGGATCTGTGTCGTCTTGCCGGAGCCGGTCTCGCCCGCGACGATCACCACCTGGTGATCGCGGACGGCCGCCAGGATCGCGTCCTTCTTCTGGCTGACGGGCAGCTGCTCGGGATACGTGATCCGCGGAACCGCCGCGCGGCGGGCGGCCACGCGCAGCTCGGAGGCGTCCATCGCCGCGGAGATCTCCGCGAGGACGGCCGTGCGGGCCTCTGACTTGCGGATCTTCCGCGCCCCCGCGAGACGGCGGGCCAGCCGGTGCTGGTCGCCGAGCATGAGGTGCGGGAGGCGCTCGGTCAGCTCCTGGGGAGAGGGGGCGGGGGTCTGGGTGGAAGTCGACATACCACGCCAAGGATCGCACCCGCGGGGAGCGAGTGGCGAACGGTTTGCAACCGGGGGCGCGGCTTCCGCGTCGCTGTACGCAAACGGAACCGGACGGGGGCGGGGGAGCAGGGTGAAGACCAGCGTCACGGCGCGCCGCAGGCGGTGGGTGCAGTGCGCCGTGCTGGCCTGCGTACTGGCGCTGCTGCCCGCGACGTGGGTGCGGCTCTCCACCGACAGCCGCATCCGTGAGGACATCGCGGAAGCCCCCGAGGCGCCGGTGGCCCTCGTCTTCGGCGCGGGACTGTGGGACGGCGAACCCTCCCCCTATCTGGCGCACCGCCTCGACACCGCGGCAAAGCTCTACCGCGCGGGCAAGGTCCGCGTCCTTCTGGTGTCGGGCGACAACAGCCGCCACGACTACGACGAACCCGGCGCCATGCGCGACTACCTCACCGACCGCGGCGTCCCCTCCTCCCGCATCGTCGCCGACTATGCGGGCTTCGACACCTGGGACTCGTGCGCACGCGCCGCCCGCGTCTTCGGGGTGCGCCGGGCGCTGCTGGTCAGCCAGGACTACCACGTACGCCGCGCTGCCGCGCTGTGCCGGGGGGCGGGCATCGACTCGTACGGCATTCCCGTGCGAGAACCGCGGGACGCCACCTGGTACGCGGGCGGGCTGCGTGAGCTGCCTGGCGCGGTGAAGGCGGCGTACGACGCAGCGGTCACCCCCGACCCGCGCTTCCTCGGCCCTCCCGAACCCGGCATCCGGCGTGCCCTCGCGCAGTCCGGGAAGCACCATCGCCAGCACTCGAAGAAACCGCGAGAAAGCGATACACAGCAATGACATCAGCGGGGACCAGCACCGACGGCTCCGGCAACACCGAGCTCACCGCCGAGGAGCGCAAGTACCGCACCGCCGCCGAGGAGGGCGACGCGGGGGACAAGCAGGCGTACGGCGAGTACCTCGTGGGCCGAGGACGCGTGGACGACGCCGTTCCATGGCTGGAGGAGGCGGCCGAGGGCGGCGACGCGCGGGCCGCCCGGCTGCGCGCGATAACGGCGAAGGACCGGGGCCAGTTCTCGGTCGCCGACTACTGGTACCGCTCGGCGGCCGAGCGGGACGGCGACTGCGCCTTCGGGCTCGCTGAGCTGCTGCTGGAGCGGCTGGACGATCCGGAGGGAGCCGCCGAGTGGTACGCGAAGGGCGCGGAACTCGGCAGCGTCAAGTGCCGCACCAACGGCGCCCTGCTCATGCTGCGCCAGGGCCGCACGCGCGAGGCCAAGGAAGAGCTGGGGGAGGCGGCGCCGTACGACCACGTCGCCGACCAGATCGAGGACCGGCTGATCGAGCTGGCCGACCGGCTCGAGCACTACCGGGTGCGGATCGCCGAGCTCGGCGAGCTGTGCGCGCTGCCACCCCAGGAGCGCCCCGCGGACCTCGACGAGCAGCTGGAGGCGTTCTTGGAGGAGGGCGAGGACGACTACGAGTACGAGCCCTTCGGCGAACTGCACACGGAGCCGGAGTGGTTCACCTCCTACCCCTCCTTCCTCCCCGATGCGGAGAAGGCTTACGAGGAGGCGCAGGCGCTCGGTGACCCGCGCACCGACCGCTGGCACGGGCTCCTGTACTACAACCTCGACCGGTACCAGGACGCGTGCCGGGTGCTGGAGGACGGGCTGCGCCGGCATCCGGACTCCCGGACGCTGGCCCGCACCCTCAGCGCCGTACACCTCCAGTACGGCGAGCTGGAGAGGTACGAGGCGTCGCTGCTGCCCGGCGCCGAGGCCGGCGATCGCGTCCAGCAGCGGCGGCTCGGCGACTACTACCGCGACCAGTGGCGGCTGGCCGAGGCCCGCCGCTGGCTGGATGCGGCGGCCGAGGGCACCGAGGGCGACGACGACACCTACGAGTCCGCCGAGGAGTCCCTCGAAGAGCTGGAACAGGCCGAGCTGGCAGCGCCGCCCGCCCTCGACGCCGAGGAGGAGTCCCGGCTGCCCGCGCTCCGTGAGGCCGCCGAGTCCGGTGACCCGGCCGCCGACCTCGAACTCGGCCGCCTGATGGAGAAGTTGCACCGCTACCCGGAGGCCGTACGGCACTACAAGCGCGCCGCGTCCGTGGCCGCGGCCGACAGCCCGCAGGGCCACGCCGCCTCGTACGCGCTCGGCCACATGCTGCACCACGAGTGCGGTGCCCACGAGAAGGCGGCCGTCCCCCTCTATCGGCCCGCGGCCGAGGCGGGCGACCTGGACGCGATCGAGGGACTGGGCGCGCTGTACGTACGGCTGGAGGAGCCGGTCAAGGCGGAGCCGTGGCTGCGCAAGGCGGCGCGGTTCGGGCGGCCCGACGCCGCGAGTTGGGTCGGCAACCGGGTCGGTGATGACTACGGCGACAGGGAAGAGGCCGTCCGCTGGTGGATGCGTGCCGCGAAGGGCGGGCGCGTCTGGTACGGCTGGCGCGCCGGTATGCAGCTCGTGCGCTGGAAGCGGTACGCGGAGGCGGAGGGGCTGCTGCGGCTCGCCTGGACCGGCCGTGAGGAGAAGGACCCGCTGCACGAGGCCGCGTACTGGCTGGGGCGGGCGCTGCACGGGCAGGGCCGTTCCGCGGAGGCGGTGGAGTGGCTGCGTACCGCGCGGGACGTCCACCACATCGTGCGGCTCGGCTACAGCGGCTTCATGCTGACCTCGCTCTTCGACCCGTCGATGGAGCTGGCGACGGTGCTGGTGAACGACATCGCGACGGAGGAGGCGTACGAGGAGGCCGAGACCCTGCTCGCTCCCGTGCTGGAGGACTCCCCCCAGCACCGCACCGCCCGGCACCTGCTGGCGCGCGTCGCGGAGCAGCGCGGCGACCTGGATGCAGCGCGGAGCCACCTGGAACAGTCGTACACCCCGAAGGGGGAGGAGACCGGTCCGCTGCTGACGGCGGAGGAGGTGGCGGGGGTCCTACGACGCGTACTGGGGTGAACGGGCCTGCCTGCTGTGGGCCCTCCCCCTGGGGGTGCCCCCGGCCGGAGGCTGGGGGACTCCGGCCGGGAGGTACCCCCTAGGGTGGCGGCATGCACGGTGGCGAGCAGGCGGTACGAGGGACACGGCGGGCCGCCGCCGTACTCGTGGCGCTGCTGCTCGCCCTGTACGGAGCCGTCCATCTGGCGGGGGACCGGTCCGCTCCGTCCCCCGCCGACGCGCCCGTTGCCTCCGCTGCTTCCGTTGCCTCCGCTGCGGCCCTCGCCGACGACGCGGGTCCCTCCCACTGTCACAAGTCGAAGGACGGGGGAGGCGCGCTTCCCGCTGCGCCGGCCGCCGGTCAGCAGCAACTGCTGCCCCTCGCGCTCCTGGTCTGTCTGACACCGCAGTCGCACAGCGCGATCGGTGCGGCGCACGCGAGGCCGCCCGTGCGCGGTCCCGCGCCGATACCGCCTCCCACTCCCGTCGAACTCTCCGTCCTGCGCGTATAGCGGCACCCGCCGACGCGGCTCCGCGTCGGCGCCGGTCCGTCGCTTTCCGTATTCGCAGCACAGGAGACGTTCGTATGCCGTCGAACAAGCAGAACAAACCAAACAACCAGAAGAAGCAGAACAAACCGAACAAGCCCACCCCTTCGTCCCCCTCCCCCTCCCCGTCCCGCCCCCGCAAGGGCGTCGTCATCGGCGCCCTCGTCGCCGTCGCCGCGCTGCTGGCGGGCTGGGTGTCGCAGTACGCCGTCGGCGGCAACTCCGCCGGTTCGGGCGGCGGCAACGCGACCGTCGAGGGCCGCTCCGACGACACCGCCGCCGGCGACCCCGCACTGCTGAAGCTCGCGCGCCGTACCGCCGACGACCCGTTCGCGCGCGGCGACAAGGACGCGCCTGTCGTGATGATCGAGTACGCCGACTTCGGCTGCTCCTTCTGCGGCAAGTTCGCGCGGGACACCGAACCGAAGCTGATGAAGAAGTACGTCGAGAAGGGCCTGCTGCGCATCGAGTGGCGCAACTTCCCCGTCTTCGGCAAAGGCTCCGAACGCGCCGCGCTCGCCAGTTACGCGGCGGGGCAGCAGGGCCGCTTCTGGCAGTTCTACGACGCCGTCTACGCCGACAAGGGCAACGAGAAGAGCTCCTTCACCACCGGCCGGCTGCACGAACTCGCCGAGCAGGCGGGCGTGAAGGACCTCGGCCGCTTCGACCGGGACCGCACGAGCGAGGCCGCCAGGAAGCAGTTGGAGAAGGACCGCAAGGAGGCGTACGGGCTCGGTGCGAGCTCCACGCCTGCCTTCCTCGTCAACGGGCAGCCGATCGCGGGTGCCCAGCCGGACGAGGTGTTCACCGACGCCATCGAACGTGCGGCTGCGACTGCCGAGAAGTCCGGCAAGCCCAGCAAGCCCGGCAAGCCCGGCCACAAGGGCTGACAAGAGATGGACGTCGGATATCTGGCCGCCTTCCTCGGCGGCCTCCTCGCCCTGCTCAGCCCGTGCAGCGCCCTGCTGCTGCCCGCGTTCTTCGCGTACTCGATCGACTCGGCCGGCCGGCTGGTGGCCCGTACCGGCATCTTCTACCTCGGTCTGGCCACGACGCTGGTCCCGCTGGGCGCCGCCGGTTCCTTCGCCGGGCGGCTGTTCTACGGCCACCGCGATCTGCTGGTCTCGGCGGGCGGCTGGCTGATCGTCGCGCTCGGGCTGGTACAGCTCGCCGGCCGCGGCTTCGCCCCGCGCCGCCTGGTGGAGGCGTCGGGCCGCATCCGTCCGACGACGGCGCTGTCCGTCTACGCGCTGGGCGCCGTCTACGGCCTGGCCGGGTTCTGCGCAGGTCCCATTCTCGGCAGCGTGCTGACGGTCGCCGCCGTGCACGGCAACCCCGTCTACGGCGGAGTGCTGCTGGCGGTGTACGCGCTGGGCATGGCCGTACCGCTGTTCGTGCTCGCGCTGCTGTGGGAGCGGTTCGACCTGGGCCGGCGACGCTGGCTGCGGGGGCGGGAGTTGCGGCTCGGCGGCCGGCTCCGGCTGCACACCACCTCGCTCCTGTCGGGGCTGTTCTTCGTACTGCTGGGCACCCTCTTCCTCGCCTTCGACGGCGCCGCCGGGCTGCCGGGGCTGACGGACGTGGACGGCGCCTTCGCCGCGGAGAGCTGGGCCCGGCGGGCGGGCGACGCGGTACCGGACGGCGCGCTGCTGGTGGTGCTGGCGCTCGCGGTGGGCGCGGCGCTGGGGGTCCGGGCAGTGCGGGGGAGGCGCCGGGCGCGCTCGGACACGTACGCGGATACGTCCTCGGACACGTAGCGGGGCGAGGCTCCGGCTGCCCGAAAAGTACGGGGATGACCGCTACGCCCGCATAATGTGAGCGCCATGAGCGAGGAACCCGAGTGGTCCGAGCACCGCGCGGACCGCGGCCCCCGGAGGGGGCCCATGGCAGGCACGGCGGCACCAAGCGCACCGCGTCCCGGAAGTGGCAGGACTTCAAGGACTCGCCGTTCCTGCCGGCCACCGTCCTCGTCCTGATCCTCGCTGCTGCCGCCGGCCTGTTCGCCGGGTCGTACACGTACGCGATGGCCGACCCCGCCCCGCACCATGTGCCCGTCGCGGTGGTCGGTGAGCCCGACAGCAAGCAGGACCGCAGCGCGTTCGTCACCGGCATGGAGAAGGCGCTCGGCTCCTCGCTGCAGCTGCGGCACTACCGTACGCAGGCGGCGGCGGAGCAGGCCATCGAGGCCCAGCGGGTCTTCGCCGTCATGCGGGTGGAGCGGCCGCAGGGCGTCGAACTGGACGTCTCCAGCGCGTCCGGTGCCTCAGTGGCTGAGCTGCTCGAGGAGGCGGCTCCGAAGGTGGGCAAGAAGATCGGCGTCCCCGTCCAGGTCCGCGACCTCAAACCGCTGGGCAAGGGCGACCCGCGCGGCCTGGCGATCTTCTACATCTCGCTCGCCGCCGTGATCATCGGCTTCGTCGGCGCCATCCAGCTCAGCGTCCACGCACGCGCCCTCAACCCGCCCGAGCGCATCGCCTTCACCCTCGCCTACGCCCTCCTCGGCGGCTTCGTCATCGCAGCGCTCGTCGACTGGGGCCTCGACGCGCTGCACCTCCCGTTCGTGCGCTCCTGGCTGATCCTGGCGCTGACGATGTTCGCCGGCGGGATGGTCTTCACGATGTTCAACACCCTCGTCGGCCGCTGGGCCATGCTGCCGACCTGGGGCTTGATGGTGCTGCTGGGCAACCCCTCCTCGGGCGGCGCCGTCTCCTGGCCCCTGCTGCCGTCACCGCTCGGCGAGATCGGCCGCTGGCTGCCGCCCGGCGCCTCGGTGAACGCCCAGCACACCGCCGTCTACTTCCCCGACCACCAGCTCCTCCAGCCCTACCTGGTCCTCGCCGCCTGGGCCCTGGTCTCCTGCGCCGTCTTCTGGACCTGGCGCCACCGCCATCCGGGCGGCCGCCCCAGCCCCCACCCACGCCGCGGCGGCCTCGGGCTGAAACCACGAAAGGCCCCGTCCCAAGGGACGGGGCCTTCCTCACGCTGTGGCTGGGGCCGGGGTCGAACCGGCGACCTTCCGCTTTTCAGGCGGACGCTCGTACCAACTGAGCTACCCAGCCCGGTGTCCAGGGGTGGAATCCCTGGTCGGGAGGACCATCAAGAGGTGAAGCAACTTGATGGCAGCGGTCCTGACGGGATTTGAACCCGCGGCCTCCACCTTGACAGGGTGGCGAGCACTCCAAACTGCTCCACAGGACCAAGCTTTCGTGCGAGCTCCAGTCTCGCACAGTGCGACGAGTGCTCCCAACCACTTTTGTGGGCTTTGTGGGGCTCCCCAGCAGGGGTGACGTCGCCGGAAAAGAGTAACAGACCCCGAGGGCAGCCCCGAACTGCTACCGGCCGGTCGGGCCGGTCGTCCCGGCCGTGTTCCTCCGGGCGGCGGTCGCCCGCCACTCGCGGCCGAGGGCGAGGAGCATCTGCTGGTAGATCCCGAGGTACCGGAAGGGCTTGATGCCTGCCATGTAGAGCGTGCCGAAGACCCCGTTCGGCTTCACCAGAACGGTCATCTGGCCGCGGTAGCCGCCGGGGGCCTTGGTGTCCGGGACCCAGCCGACGTGCATCAGCCCGTGCACCGTGCGGTTGGCCATCTCGGCCACCCATTCGTCGTGGGTCTGGTAGACGGAGAGGAACGGGATGGGGACGCCCTTGAGGTCCGGCCCGCGCGGGACTTCCCTCAGATCTGCGGGGAGCCGGTCCCACAGGGTGGGGACGCGGGTGCCGAGGGACGCGTCGGGACTGTCCCAGCCGAGCACCGCGCCCAGCTTCCAGCGGACATCGAAGAGGAAGCGGGAGACGGCGGCGGAGCGGTGCGCTTCGGCACCGTTCGCCATCTGGTCGACGAGATGAGGGAAGTCGTCCGGCCCGCCGGGGGTCGGGATCCGCCATACGTCCTCGATCTTGAAGTCGGGCGCGATCTCGTGGATGCGCCAGGGGCGGGAGGTGTGTGCGGTACGGGGAAGTCTCATGGGCGGACCCCTCTCTATACGGTGCCGTATAGAACTCAGGTTAGCCCCATCTGTACGGCGCCGTATACACCTTTGGCGTCATTGGGGGGCGCGAGTGGGTCTTCGGGCACAAAAAAGGCCCTGCTACCCGCGTTTCCGCAGGTCACAGGGCGTTGTTAAAACGGTGCCCCCAACGGGATTCGAACCCGTGCTACCGCCTTGAAAGGGCGGCGTCCTGGGCCGCTAGACGATGAGGGCGAAACGGCCGACCGAGCGCCTGAACAGTGCTTCGGCAGGCTCGGGCAGCATATGGGATGCACGGACGGTTCGCCAAAACATATTCGGGCGGCCCTCCGTGCTGTGGCCCGGCGACTGACCGTCAGTGGCCTGTCAACGGCCCGTCGCCGGGCTGGTGACGGTGGGGCTCGACGAGGAAGGGGAGGGTGACGGGGATGAGCCGGGCTTTATCTCCGCCGGGAGGTGCCGGGAGACCTCCGCCTTGGACAGTCCGAGGCCGCCCAGGTTGATCTCGTCCCACGCCTGGAGCCGGTTGCTGTCCCGGTCCAGGTAGAGCACGGACGCCTGCACCTTGTCGGGGGTCTCCCCCTCGACGGCGCGCAGCCCGCTGCCGCCGGTGGAGCCCTCGATCATCAGCCGGGTGTCGTGCGGCAGTACGCGCGTACTCCGGTTGTGGGTGTGCCCGGCCAGGGCGAGCGGCACCAGGCCGTCGGTCTGCTTGGCCAGTTCGGGGTTGTGGCCGACGGCGATGTCCACCGGGGTGCCGGCGTTCCGCTGGGCGCGCAGGGTTTCGGCCAGCTGGCGACCCTCCGCCCGCTCCGCCGGGTCGCCCTCCGGGACGACGGAGCGGTCCGGGGTGAACTGCGGGTCACCCCAGCCGGAGAGGCGCAGGCCGGCGACCTTCACCGGTACGCCCTTGTCCAGCACGTGCACCTGCGAGCCGCGCTTTTCGGCCAGCTTCTCCATGGCCTTCTGGGTGGTGGCGGAGTCGTGGTTGCCGCGTACCCAGACATACGGCGCGCCCAGGTCAGGGATGGGTTCCAGGAAGCCGTTCTCGGGGGCCGTGCCGTGGTCCATGGTGTCGCCGGTGTCGATGATCACGTCGATCTTGTACTGGGCGACCAGCGACCGGATGATGTGCCAGGCGGCGGGGTTGAGGTGGATGTCCGAGACGTGCAGCACCCGGGTCGTCGACGGGTCGGGCTGGTAGGCCGGGAGGGTGGAGGCCGTGTCGTAGAGCTTCGTCACATTGGTGACCAGGCGGGCCAACTCCTTCTGGTAGACGTCGAATTCCGTGGCGATGCTGCGGGCGTTGCCCACCACGGAAGGAGCGCTCGCCAGCAGCCCGGAGAACCTCGGCTCCAGCACCGACTTCGGGTTCCAGGTCGCCGCCGCCGTCGCGCCGCAGGCCACCAGCAGCGCGAGGGAGAGGCCGCCCGCCGCGAGGGCCTTGCGGGGGCGGCGGTAGACGGCGAGGGCGAGCGCGGTCGAGCCGGTCAGCACCGCGACGGCGGAGCGCAGCCCGAGGTCGAGCGCGCCCGAGCCGACGTCGCCCGAGATCTCGTCCTCCAGGCCCTCGATGCGCTCCGGATGGTCCACGAGCGCCGCGGCGCGCTCCTGGTCCAACTGGTCGACGTCGACGTCCAGCCGCAGCGGCGCGGTGTGGCTGTGCAGTTCCAGCGCGCCCAGCGGGGAGACGTTGATCTTGGTGCCGCCGGCCAGGGAGGGGCGCAGCGTCATGGTCGTATCGACGGGTCCGACGGGTGTGCGGACGCTGCCCACGACGAGCAGTCCCAGCCAGGCTCCGAGCAGCGTGACGACGACCAGACCGGCGGCGCGTTGGTAGGGGCGTGGGTGGTGGACGGCGGTGGCGAGCCGGTCGGCGAACTGTCTGAACCAGCCCCCCGCGGCACGCGACGGCTTGGAGACAACGCTGGCCATGTGGGCCCCTATGCCCCTTGTGCGGCATCCGTATGCCCGGAAAGTAATGATGCCTCCGCGGGCAGGGATGATGCCTCCGCCGGGATGCTGGCCGACAATGGGCGCGTGCTGGAGATGACGCGTGAGGAGTTCGAGGAGCTGGTCGCCGAAGCCCTCGACCGGATACCGCCGGAGCTGACCAGGCTGATGGACAACGTCGCGGTGTTCGTGGAGGACGAGCCCCCGGCGAGCGACCCCGAGCTGCTCGGGCTCTACGAGGGGACGCCGCTGACCGAGCGGGGCGAGTGGTACGCGGGCGTCCTGCCGGACCGCATCACGATCTACCGCGGGCCGACCCTGCGCATGGTCGAGCGGGAGAGCATCCAGGACGGCGGCGACGGGGAAGGCCGGGAGGGGGTCGTGGAGGAGGTCGAGATCACCGTCGTCCACGAGATCGCGCACCACTTCGGCATCGACGACGACAGGCTGCACGCCCTCGGGTACGGGTGAGCGGCGCCCCCTGGAGTTCGCCCGCGGGGGGCCGGTTTTTCCGGCGGTTCGGGCGCTTGCGGCGGCGGCGCTCCGCGGGTGGATGCGCGCCGTGCCGGGCGCCGTCGGCGCCGTGCGGCGTGACCTGTTGGGGTGACGGGGAGTTGGGCATGGCACTCGCCTGAAGTCCCGCCGAAGTCCCGCGCAGGAGGTCCCGCCGTGCGCCGATCCCGTACCGCCGCGCCCACCACCACCCTCGTCGCACGGACGACCGCCGGGGCGCTGATACTCGCGGCGGTCTCCACCCTCAGCGGCTGTATGACGGTGCAGGGCACCGATGACGCCGGTGAGGGCGCGGCCCCGGTGGGGAGCCGGGCCGACGACAACGGCGGGGCGGCCGAGCCCGAGGGCGGGCTGGACGGCAGCGCCTATCGGAACGGCCACGCCCATGGCGGAAAGCACGGCGCCGACGGGCGCAAGGGCCGGGAGCGCGGACGGGACGGGAACGGAAAGCACGCGAAGCGCGGCACCTCCGGCGACGGCGAACGTTCCGCAGGCCGGGGCCGTACGGACGGCGACAGCGCGGGCGGGGAGGCCACGTCCTCCTCGGGCCCCGACACCTCGGGCTCGTCGTCGGGCGGCGACCGGAACCGGCCCAGGCCCCGTCCGAGCGGGGACGGCGGCGGTTCGGGCAGCTCCGGGAACGGGGGCGGACACGGCGGCGGCTCGGGCTCACCGACGAGCTCGCCCAGCCCCACCCCCAGCAAGCCGGACGCGGATCCCTCGCCGACCCGGACCACCGCGTCACCCGGGGGCGCCTCCCGGCCGGGCGCCGGGGGATATTCGGACGCCTACACCCGCCGCACCCAGCCCAGCCCGGCCTGAGAGGATGGGCCGGGTGCGGCCCGGGGCCCGTTTGCTGTTGCTCCCGGGTCCGCGTATGCTGGTAGATCGTTTGATCCCATTTGCCCGGCGCCGTCAGCACAGCGCGCCGTGTGGCGCGTTCTCTCCGACCGTGGCTGACCGCATCGAGGCGGTTCTTTGCGAATTTCACGGAGTTATGGGCGCGTGCCGAATGACTCCGGAAGGTTGTCGCAACTCGCATGTCTGTCACCACCCCTGCCGCCGTACGGCCCGAGGACTTCCCCGAGCCGACCGCTGAGACGGTCACCGAAACGGCCCCCGAAACCACCGAAACGGCCCCCGAGATGACGGAAGCGGCCGAAACGGCGGCTGACGAGAGCGTCGAGGCGGCAGCCGACGAGGCGGCCGAGACGAAGATCACGTTCGGCGATCTCGGGCTCCCCGAGTCCGTCGTACGCAAGCTCGCCCAGAACGGTGTGACCGCACCGTTCCCCATCCAGGCCGCCACCATCCCCGACGCGCTGGCCGGCAAGGACGTGCTCGGCCGTGGCCGTACCGGCTCCGGCAAGACCCTCTCCTTCGGTCTGCCGCTGCTCGCCCGGCTCAGCGGTGGCCGCACCCAGCGCAAGCGCCCGCGCGGCGTCATCCTCACGCCCACCCGCGAGTTGGCGATGCAGGTCTCCGACGCGCTCCAGCCGTACGGGGACACGCTCGGCCTCAAGCTGAAGGTCGTGTGCGGCGGTACGTCGATGGCCAACCAGATCTCCGCACTCGAGCGCGGTGTCGACATCCTCGTCGCCACCCCGGGCCGGCTGCGTGACCTGATCAACCGCGGCTCCTGCTCCCTGGAGGACGTCGAGACGGCGATCCTGGACGAGGCCGACCAGATGTCCGACCTGGGCTTCCTGCCCGAGGTCACCGAGATTCTCGACCTGGTGCCCGAGGGCGGCCAGCGGATGCTCTTCTCCGCCACCATGGAGAAGGAGATCGACTCGCTGGTGCGCCGCTACCTCGTCGACCCGGTCTCGCACGAGGTGGACGCGGCGCAGGGCGCGGTGACGACCATGACGCACCATGTGCTGGTCGTGAAGCCCCGCGACAAGGCGCCGGTCACCACCGCCATCGCAGCCCGCAAGGGTCGCACCATCATCTTCGTCCGCACCCAGCTGGGCGCCGACCGCGTCGCCGAGCAGCTGCGCGAGGCGGGCGTACGCGCCGATGCGCTGCACGGCGGTATGACCCAGGGCGCGCGTACCCGCACGCTGGCGGACTTCAAGGACGGCAAGGTCAACGCCCTCGTCGCCACGGATGTCGCGGCCCGCGGCATCCACGTCGACGGCATCGACCTGGTGCTGAACGTCGACCCGGCCGGCGACCACAAGGACTACCTGCACCGTTCGGGCCGTACGGCACGCGCGGGCGAGTCCGGGACGGTCGTCTCGCTGGCGCTGCCGCACCAGCGGCGGCAGATCTTCCGGCTGATGGAGGACGCGGGCGTGGACGCCTCGCGGCACATCATCGGCCGCGGCGACATCTTCGACGAAGACGTGGCGCGTATCACAGGCGCCCGTTCGCTGACCGAGGTCCAGGCGGAGTCCGCCGCCAACTCGGCCCGGCAGGCCGAGCGCGAGGCCAAGAAGCTCGGCCGTCAGCTGGAGAAGCTCCAGCAGCGCGCCGCCGAGCTGCGCGAGGAGGCCACCCTGCTGACCGCCCGCGCGGCGCGTGAGCGCGGCGAGGACCCGGAGGCCGCCGTCGCGGCCGCTGCCGAGGTGGAGGCGGCCCACGCCGCCGAGGAGGCCCGCGCCGAGGCCAGGCGCGAGGCGAAGGCCGAGGCGGAGCGCCGTGAGCGGGCGGAGCGGGAGCGGTCCGACCGCGACCGCGGTGACCGTGGCGGACGCTCGTCGTACGACCGCCGCGACCGGGGCGACCGCCGTCCGTCCGACCGCGGCGGCGACCGCGGTGACCGGGGCGACCGGGGCGGCTTCCGCCGGGACCGGGACCGGGACCGTGACGAGCGTTCGTACGGGCGGGACCGTGACGACCGTTCGTACGGGCGGGACCGCGACCGTGACCGGGACCGTCGGGACGGCGGCAGGGACGGTGGCCGTGGCGGCTCCGGCGCGGCGGGCTACCGCCGGGACGATGTCCGCCGTGACGACCGTCGCGAGGGCGGTGAGCGTGGTTTCCGCCGGGAGGGCTTCCGTGGCGGCGACCGCCCGCTCCTCCGCGACCGCCGTGACGACCGCCGCCCGTTCGGCCGCGCGGGTGACCACCGCTCCAGCTCGCACGCCCCGGGCCGCAACGGTGCCCGTACCCCGGACCGCCGCGCGGACAAGCCCCGCTGGAAGCGCAACGGCTGACGGACGGTGAGGGCCCCGGCCCTCCCGAACGCGCGCCCGATCGCAGCCTCGAAGGCATTCAACCCGGAATGCCTTCGAGGCCCGCCCGACCCCCGGGCTATGCTGCTCGGTGCGGGCCGTTAGCTCAATTGGCAGAGCAGTGGACTTTTAATCCATTGGTTGTGGGTTCGAGTCCCACACGGCCTACCGAGAGGGAGGCGGGCTCAGCCCGCTGACCTGCGAGAGAGCGCCCGGACCGAGGTGATCGGTCCGGGCGCTCCGTCGTTTCGGGGTGCGTGCGCCGCTGCTTTCCCATGGTCGGGCAGCGGACCGACCAGTCGGTCGCGGCCGAAGGACGGCCTCGGCGTATGTCCGCAGCACCTCGACGGACGGCAGTTGGTCACCTGCCGCGGCCTGGGGCAGAGCGCTCGGCGAGTAGGCCGCCTTCCGGGCCGTCTCCCGGTACGGGGGTCCGCCGGCCTTCTCGGGTGTCCGGGGTCGCCGGGGTGCGCTGGAGGGCGACGATGGCGGCGTCGTCGCCCAGGCTGCCGCCGCTGTGGGCGAGCAGGTCGTCCCTCAGCCGCCGCACCAGGGTCTCGGCGTCGTCTCCCGCCCACCTGGTGACGCGGTCGGCCAGCGGGTAGAAGGCCCCCGCCGCGTTCCGCGCCTCGATGACACCGTCCGTGTACAGCAGGAGCAGGTCTTCGTCCTCCAGAGGAAAGAGGTCGGCCTCGTAGTCGGACGCGGCGAACTCACCCAGCCCCAGCGGGGTTTCCGGCTGGTCGGTCAGGAGTGGCGTGACGCGCCGGCCGCGCACCAGCAGCGGCGGCGGGTGGCCGCAGTTGACCACTCGGACCACGGCCTGGTCGTCGGGGATCTCGACGACAGCGGCGGTGATGAAGTCCTCCTCGCTGGTGCGGTCGGTCTCGGCGAACTCGACCAGGTCCCGGCTGACGCTCCGCTCCAGATACCGGGTGAGTGCGGGCAGGTCGGCGTGCTGGTGTGCTGCTTCCCGGAAGGCACCGAGCAGCAGCGCCGCATCGCTGACCGAGCTGAGTCCCTTCCCCCGCACATCGCCGACGATCACCCGGGTCCGCCCACCGGTACGGGCAGCAGCGAACAGGTCACCACCGACCTGCGCTTCCGCCTCGGCCGCCAGATAGACCGAGGCAACCCGCAGCGGGCCCAGACGCGGGGGCAGCGGACGCAGCAACACCCGCTGCACGGCCTCGGAGACCGAACGCACCTGGGTCATCTCCCGCTGCTGCCGCTCACGCAAGGCGACGAACCCAGCGATCACCGCAGTGACAATGACCAGCGCGAGAACCTGCATCTGGTGGTTGAGGGTCAGCCATCCGCCCCGGGTCACTCCGATCGTGAGCTGCGCTGCCGTGGCGACGGCTCCCACCGACGCCACGAGCCACGGCCCGCCGAGGGCGGCCGTGACAGCCGGCGCCGCGACGAGCAGCGGGCCGAGGTGCACCTCGGGCGGCGCCAGGATGTCCACCACCGTGACGATGGCGATCAGCCCGAGCGGAAGCGCCAGCAGCACCCGGCGCGGCTGCCACGGCCGCCCGACAACCCGACCCCGCTCTCCAGGACGCACCGTCCCTGTATAACCCGCGACTGCTCCGGCCACTCGCCCCCCACACCGAGTGCTTCGCCCCGCGCTCGGGTGGGTGAGCCAGGTGGTGTCTTCCGGGTTGTGCCAGGTCGGCGTACGCCGGGCGGCGTAGCGCGGGCGATCGGGAGCGGCTGGGGGCGATCATCTCCGAGGGCCACGTCCGGCTGCTTCTGGCGGCAGTTGCAGCCGGTGTTCGGGCCGGCCTGGCCCACCGTCGGGTTTCAGGTCGAGCATGGTTTCACCGGTCGGCGTCGAGGACGGACGTGGGCCCGCCTCCCGTACAGACAGACAAGGACCTCCATGGGATTCACGTCAGACACAGCGATGCCGGCCCTCTGCGGAAAGATCGCGCTGGTCGCGGGGGCCACGCGGGGGGCCGGGCGCGGCATCGCGGTCCAGCTCGGCGCGGCCGGTGCAACGGTCTACGTCACCGGCCGCACGACTCGGCACCGGCGCTCGGAGTACGACCGGCCCGAGACGGTCGAGGAGACCGCGGAACTCGTCACCGCAGCGGGCGGAACCGGCATCGCGGTGCCGACCGATCACCTGGTGCCCGAGCAGGTCCGTGCGCTGGCCGAGCGCATCGATGTGGAGCAGGGGCGGCTCGACGTGCTGGTCAACGATGTCTGGGGCGGCGAGCGGCTGTTCGCGTTCGACAAGCCGGTCTGGGAGCACGACCTCGATGACGGACTGCGGCTGCTCCGGCTGGGCGTGGAGACACACGCGATCACCAGCCACTTCGTGCTGCCCCTGCTGGTGCGGCAACCGGGTGGGCTCGTGGTCGAGATGACCGACGGGACATCCGCCTACAACGAAAGGAACTACAGAAACTCCTACTTCTACGACCTGGTCAAGAACAGCGTGTTGCGCATGGCGTTCGTGCTCGCACACGAGCTGAAGCCACATGGCGGGACGGCGGTGGCGCTCACCCCGGGCTGGCTGCGCTCGGAGATGATGCTCGACACCTTCGGCGTCACCGAGGACAACTGGCGCGACGCGCTGGCCGAGGTGCCGCACTTCTGCATCTCGGAGAGCCCGGCGTACGTCGGACGCGCGGTCGCGGCGCTCGCCGGTGACTCCGGCGTCGCGCGCTGGAACGGTCAGTCGCTGTCCAGCGGGCAACTCGCACAGGAATACGGTTTCACCGACCTCGACGGCTCGCGCCCGGACTGCTGGCGCTATTTGGTGGAGGTCGCAGACGCCGGCAAGCCGGCGGACGCGAGCGGGTACCGGTGACGGTCACCACTCACGGCCCGCGGCGCTGGATGGCATCAGCCGTTCGTCCGCGCGGGCCGGGCGAGCGTGCCGTGGGCCGGGAGCCTCGTTGCCGTTGCCGGGCACGACCGGTCGTCACGACCACCAGGAGAGGGCTGTCGGGAAATGGCGCCGATACGGCGATCACACCGGCCTCCGGCGAGATCACCCATGGCAAGCGCGCCTGCCTGATCCGGAGGCACTGGTCACGATTCCCGCCGCAAGATCACCCACGTTGTCGCGCGGGGTACGGTCTGTCTGTGATCTACCTGATAGGCGGCCCGCCACGGGTGGGCAAGAGCACACTTGCGTGGATGCTGCTGGACCGGGACGGCATTCCGGGATGCCCGACGGATGCTCTGGTTTCGATGCTGCAGCGCGCTGCGCCCCAGCATGGTGTGCGGCACGGTACGCATCCGGACAAGGCTGCACGGGCGCAGCCCTTCCTCGTCGAGTTCGTCCGTGCCACTGCGGAGAGCCTTGACGACTCCGACCCTCTGGACGGCTATGCGGTCGAGGGCGACATCATCACGCCCGCGGTGGCTACGGCTGCCGCCGGTCTCGGGATGCCGCTGACCTGCGTCTTCCTCGGAAACACGGAGTTGACCACCGAACGCCTGCGGTCGGCCCCGGACTGGCTCGACGGAGCCGATGACACCACCTACCGGGAGATCGCCGTGTGGGTCAGGGAACAGAGCACTGCCCTGCGCGAAGCCTGTGCGGCCAGCGGTCATGTCTACGTCGAGTTGGGGGCGGACTACACCCAGGGCCTGGAGAGGGCCTACTCGGCGCTGGTGGACGGCGCCTGACGGTCCCGCGTCAGCACCCGGGGACACCTGTTCAAGGATTCCGGCCCCCCCGGCGACACAGGGCGACGCATTCCGGACCGGCCGGATTTCGATGCCCGCTCCCAGCGGGCAGTGCCGCGCGATCTCTTCCGCCGAACGGGGTGCCGTAACAACTCGTAGACAGGCCGAGTGATCAACCCTGGAGTGGTGTCGGCTTCAGCAGGCTGACCCCGCAAATGGCAGCGAGTTCCTCGGCGGCCTGTGTGAGGGGCGCTTGCAGGGCCTGGAGTTCGGCTCGCATCTTGCCGCTCTGCTCCCAGTTCTGCTCGTGTTCGATGGCACTCATCGCCGGAGGACGGCTCGCCTCGTACTGCTGCAGAGCTGTGTGCCACCGAGTGAGGAAGGGGCGCAAGTGCACGTTCAGGATGCTTGCCGCAATGCCTGGGAGCAGGAGGGGGATCGTGGCTTCTTCCGCGACACGGTGCAGAGCGTCCCGTGCGGCGGTGAAGAGGGTGTGCAGGGAGGACAACGCCTCGCGCAATGAACCGGCCTCATCGGCCAAGGGCTGGACCCCGATACGCGTGACGAGCTCCACCTGGAGATCGAAAGCTGCCGCTCGCTCGATCGGCCCCGGAGTGGGGACGATGCGGGAGACAGCGGGAACGGACGGTCGGCCGACCTGCGAGGTGGGTCCGGACGAGGCCAGGGAGTGCAAGAGCGTTCTGCGCAGGTCCTCCTGACGGGCCGTGTCTGTGTCATGTCGGCGTACTGCTCGGGCGAGGAGAGGGTGAATCGTCCATGCACGGTGCTGGTACGCCTCAGGGCGCAAGGCCCCGGCACCGAGCAGTGAGTCCAGCGCTTGACCGATCAGACCGTTGACTTCCCAGGGCTCGTACGGTGGAACCGAGGCGAGGGCGGTCTCCAGAGCGGACTGACTCAGCGGTGCCGGACACGCGAGTGCGAGGAGCCGCAGCACGTCGTTCGTAGGAGTGCGTCCGGTCAGTGGCCGCGGCAGCAGGGCGGTGGCAACTGATGGGCGGTCACCAGCGGGCTCGCGGGAGGCGAGCATGTCGGTTCCCGGAGCGTGAAGGCGGTTCCGCAGGCGACCGAAGTCGCTCGACGTCGCATGGGACGCAAGAAGAACGAGAGCTTGCGGATGCCCTCCGACATCGCGGACGAGCGCTTTCCCGGCGGCTTCTTCCAATTCGTTCTCGGGGATATGCAGCGAGGTCAAGAGCCGATAAGCATCCGCGTCGGAGAGCGGCGCCAGGTCGATCGTCTCGGCGAACGCCGTGTAACGCAGTGATCGTGTGGTGACCAGGGTGGAGGCCAGCAGATGCGGGGCCCGGACGAGATGAAGCTGCTCGTCCGTGAGGCCGTCGGGCAGTCCGTCGATGACCCACAGACAGGGAAGACCACGCTCACCGAAATGGATTGCCAGTCGACTCAGCAGCTGTGCCAAGCCCGCGTCCGTGGGCCTCTCCAAGGCGAGCGCATCCATCACCGTGGCTACTTGTTCCGCAAAGCAGTTCATGACGGCGCTTCCGGAGGAACTCTGCGCAGAGTGCAGGTCGAACCAGAAAATTCCCCCCGGAAAGGCAGATCGGAACCGCAGCGCATACTCCTGGGCGACCAGCGACTTGCCGATCCCGGGCATCCCACGTAGCTGGGCCGCACGGCTCGCGCCATGCCCGGCCTGATGGATGAGCGGCATACGGTGACGCTGCAGTGCTGAATGAATGCGCCACTGTTCCGCAAGGCGTCCGATGAAGCGTGCCGAGCCGACTCGCGCGGGTGCCGGCAGCCAGGGCACTCCGGCCAAGTCGCCGATGTCCGCGTTGGCATCTCCTTCACCCAGGGCGGATTCCAGGCTCGAAGCGGCTGCGGCCACTCGTGAGGAGAGCTCGTCCATCGCGTCGTTCGTCTCCGGCCAGGAACCGTAACGTGCGTCGCGGAGTTCCAGCGGGTGAATATGGTCGTCCCCTGCCTCGGGGTTGACCACCAGAACGCGCCGCCGCGGATCTCCCTCCCGCTGCCCGGCCAGATAGGCGTAGGTCAGTTCCCACTGACAGGCGCGACGCTGAGGGTAATCGTAGGAGTACAGAGCCAGCAGAATCTTGGACCGGTTCAGACTGGACGCAATCGTGGTGCTGATGGAGGCGAAGTCCTCAACAGCTGTGTCGTCGACGAATACCCGCATCCCCTGCTGCCGGAGCGCGGAGGCCAATACTCCGGCGCGCTGGGCATCGGAGCGGCTGTAGCTGACGAAGACATCCCAGTCCACCGGCACGGGCACGTCCGTCATCGACTGTCTGTTCATCAGCCCCCCAGGACAGTCCGTCCCGCAACTGGATCAACCGCGAAAATCAGCCGGGGGGGGGGTGCCGAAAGAGAGGCCGGAATACTGAGCCTGCGGGAAGCGCCGGATCGAGACATCACCCGGACATCATGCGTCATCTCGTGCACGCGGCCACAACAGCCTCCGTCAGCTGGTCGTGCCCGGCTCCGTCGGATGCTGCGCGGGGACCGTTTCCCCGACGGTGCGGCCAGGGCGCGGTAGGTGCCGTTCCGGGTCGCGCAAGCCGGCGATCTTGCCGAGCCCCACGATGTAGGGACGGAGACGGAGCTGCAGCTCGCGGAGCTCCTCGCGGAAAGCCAGATTCTCCGGCCAGGCGGCTTCCCCGCCTTCCGATGCGGAGTTCTCCCATGTCTGAAGCAGGGGATGCCACTTGGCGAGGAACGGGCCCAACTCGGTGTTGAGGATTTCCAGCACCAACTCGTGAACCGAGTCGCCCTTCGAAGACGGCAAGGGGGCAGCCCCGGATTCCAGCGGCTCACGATAGAGGTCGAAGAGATTCTTGAGCGAGGTGAGCGCTTCTCTCAGATTTCCGCTGCCGTCTTCCAGCGGACGGGTTGCCACCCGCGTCGCGGCTTGAAAGAAGGCGCGCTGGGCCGCTTGCCGCATATCCGTCGTAGCTGTGAACGTCATCGTGCTCCCCAGCACGACAAGGCTCACCTCGGAGAGCTGGACCGATCTGCGGTAGAAGTCCGCCCCGACGGCCACCCCGATCCCCACGAGTCCGCCCACCACGACGGACAAGAGTTGCCCTCCGGTCCGACTGATCGAATAGGCGGCGACACCCACAACTGCCCCGCCTATACCGGCCAACAGGATGCGTGCCGTTGTCCGTGCCGCAGGAGCGGTGAGCCTGAAACGACCCGTCGCCATCGATCCTCCCCTACATCCCCTGGGCAGCACCGTAGGCGTAAGGCTTGTGCTCGAACAAGATCGCCCAGGTGCGGCTCTACGGACGGCGGGACGGCAGGAACCGCAGGAGAGGCCGACAGCGCGGGCGTCGAGCCATCCGTTCTCCCCGCACGACTTCTGGTGCCCGGTGCCGCAGATGCGGGCGAAAGAGCTGTTCGTGCGTGTCCATACGCGGTCAAGCAGGAAGAAACAGGTCATAAACCATAAGCTCGTCCGCAGGCGAGCGAGAGTGTGACGACATGAGACCTGTCCTTGCGCGGGGTGGATGGCGTCTGGCGGGGCAGATGCTGCTGTTCCAGGTCGGGGTTCTGGTGCTTGTCGTCGGCATCGGTGCTGCGGTGAGTGTGGGGTTCTCGCTGCGGGCCGCGAACGCGGAGAGCCGGGAGAAGATGCTCGCCATCAGCCAGACGCTCGCCCGGGCCCCCAGCGTGATCAGCGCCGTCCAGTCCTCGGATCCCTCTCGGGAGCTGCGGCCGGTGGCGAGGGCGGTGCAGCGGGACACCGGAGCCAGCTTCGTCGTGTTCATGAGCCCGGCCGGGATCCGCTACACGCATCCGAACCCGGCCCAGATCGGACGGCACTTCGTCGGCAACATCGGGCCGGCCCAGCGCGGAGAGACGCTGACCGAGACCTACCGCGGCACGCTGGGCGAATCCGTGCGTGCTGTGGTGCCGATCAAGGACGACGGCCGGGTGGTGGGCCTGGTCTCGGCAGGGGTGCTGCTCCGGCAGATCAGTACGGAGGCGTCGCGCCAGATCCCGATCCTGGTGGGGCTGGCGGTGGGGGCGCTGGCGATCGGTGCCGCGGGCTCGTTCCTGCTGGCACGCCGGGTGCGCCGGCAGACGCTGGGTCTGGATCCGGCCGAGATCGCGCGGCAGTACCAGCACCACGACGCGGTGCTGCACGCCGTGCGTGAAGGCGTCCTGCTCGTGGACGACGACCGGCGGCTGACGCTGGCCAACGACGAGGCCCGCCGGCTGCTGCAGCTGCCGGAGGACGCCGAGGGCAAACGGGTGGACGAGCTGGAGCTGCCCCCGTACAGCACGGCGCTGCTGGCCTCGGGGCGCGAGGCCACCGACGAGATGATCACGGTCGGGGACCGGCTGCTCGCGGTCAACCAGCGGCGCACCGACGGGTACGGTGTCCCGGCCGGCACCGTGGCGACGCTGCGCGACTCCACCGAGCTGCGGGCCCTGACCGGCAAGGCCGAGACCGCGCGGAAGCGGCTGAAACTGCTCTACGACGCCGCCGCGGACATCGCCACCACCCTGGACGTGACCCGGACGGCGGAGGAGCTGGTGCGGGTGGTGGTGCCCCGGCTCGCCGACTTCGCCAGCGTCGATCTGGCGGAGCCCGTACTCCGCGGTGAGGAACCGGTCATGGCCCACGGGCTGGTTCCGGTGCACCGTGCCGCGGTCCACGGCATCCGCGAGGACCACCCCCTCTTCCCGGTGGGGACCGAGCTCACCCTGTCGCCGGGCACGCCGCAGGCCGCGATGCTCGGCGGAGCGCCGGGGGTTCTCATGAGGGATCTGCGCAGTGCCTCCCGGTCCTGGATGGCGGTGGACCAGGAACAGGCGCAGCGTGTCATCGACTACGGGATCCACTCCCTGGTCCTCGTCCCGCTTCGTGCCCGGGGAGTGCTGATGGGCATGGTCAACTTCTGGCGGGCCGGTGACTCCGAACCGTTCGGCCAGGAGGACCTCTTCCTCGCCCAGGAACTCGTCGCCCGGGCGGCCCTGGGCGTGGACAACGCCCGCCGCTACACCCGTGAGCACGCCACCGCGGTGACGCTCCAGGAGAACCTGCTTCCCGGCGCCCACGTCACCCACAACGCCCTGGAGGTGGCGCACCGGTATCTGCCCGCGCAGGCCCTGGTGGGCGGGGACTGGTTCGATGTGCTGCCGCTGGCGGGATTCCGGGTCGCGCTGGTGGTGGGGGATGTCGTGGGCCACGGCCTCCAGGCCACGGCCACCATGGGCCGCCTGCGTGCGGCCATCCACACCCTCTCCGACCTGGATCTGCCCCCCGACGAACTGCTGGCACGGGTGGACGAGTTGGTCAGCCGTATCGATGTGGAGGAGACGGGCCCGGACCGGACGCCGGTGGCCGGGGCCACCTGTCTGTACGCGGTCTACGACCCGGTCGGCGGACACTGCACACTGGCCCGTGCCGGGCATCTGCCGCCCGCGCTGGTCACCCCGGACGGGGCTGTGGAATTCCTGGACCTGCCGCCCGGTCCGCCGCTCGGGGTGGGAGGGATGCGGTTCGAGGCGGTCGAGCGGCAGCTTCCCGAGGGAAGTCGTCTGGTCCTGTACACCAACGGCCTCGTCGAGGACCGCAGTCGGGACGTCGACGCCGGAATCGAACTTCTGCGCGGGGCCCTCGCCGGCAGCGGGCCGACACCGGAGCAGACCTGCACCGAGGTGCTCAAGACGGTGCTGCCCGCGCACCCGTCGGACGACGTCGCCCTGCTGGTGGCCCGCACCCGGACGTTCCGTTCCGACCAGGTCGCGCAGTGGGACGTCGAGCACGATCCGACCGCGGTGGGGCAGGTGCGCGCCGTGGCCACCGAGCAGCTCGCTGAGTGGGGGCTGGAGGAGACGGCGTTCACCACCGAACTGCTGCTCAGCGAACTGGTCACCAACGCCATCCGCTACGGCACGCCGCCCGTCCGGGTCCGGCTGATCCGGGACCACAGCCTCTTCTGCGAGGTCTACGACGCCAGCAGCACCTCGCCTCATCTGCGGTACGCGGCCGAGACGGACGAGGGCGGGCGCGGCATCTTTCTCGTCGCCCAGCTGGCCGAGCGGTGGGGCACGCGCTACACGCCCGGGGGGAAAATCATCTGGGCGGAGCAGGTCCTTCCCTGAAGCCGCCGCTCAGGCGGGGCGAGTAGCGTGACGCCATGCGGTGGTTGAGGTTCGGGGTTTTCGCCGACGACGCGGGCGTGGAGTTCGTCGAGGACGTCATCCGGCGGGAGGCGGCGGCCCGGCGCGCGACGGTGGTCGACCTGCGCGCTCTGAGCGGCGATCTCGGCGGCGGTGTCAGCGCGGAGGAGCTGTACGGCGACCTGCGCGAGCAGTGGGCGATCGAGCACCCGGGGCAGGACGCGGGTGCTCGGCGGCCGATGGAGGTGGCGGTGCGGGTGAAGTGTTCCCTGCGGGTCTGGCGGGCGCTCCGCAAGGCAGTCATCCGCGGCCTGTGCCCGGAGGGCGACGCTCCGCATGTCTGCCGGGTGCCGTGGATGGCGCGATAGGGCGTACCCGGCATGGGGGACGCGCCCCGCCAGGGGCGCGGGGAACTGCGCAACAGGCCACGACGCAGCCGCAGCCTGCGGGCGGCGGGCAGGGGCACCCCCTGGCCGGAACCCGGGAGGGACGGCGCGAGATCCGCCGGGCAAGCCCTGGCGGCGCGGCAAGCGGCGCGGCGATGAGTTTCCGCGGGCTCGCCGGTCTGCACTCCTGAACGTCGTCGAAAACGAGGAGGCAGCCATGACCGAGCTGGAGACCCGCACGCTGGAGGTTCCCGGGGCCACGCTCCAGTACGACATCCGGGGCGAGCTGAAGGACGCCGGGGCGGACGGGAGACCCGTGCTGATGCTGGTCGGTTCGCCGATGACGGCCGACGGGTTCGGCACGCTCGGGTCGTACTTCACCGACCGCACCGTGGTCACCTACGACCCGCGCGGGGTCGGCCGCAGCGTGCGTACCGACGGGGCCGCGGAGCAGCTGCCGGAGGAGCACGCCGACGATCTGCGGCGGGTGATCGAGGATCTGGACGCCGGTCCCGTGGAGCTGTTCGGCAGCAGTGGCGGCGCGGTGAACGGGCTCGCCCTGGTGGCGGCCCACCCCGGACTGGTGCGGACGTTCGTCGCCCACGAGCCGCCGACGGTGCAGGCGCTGCCGGACCGCGAGGAGGCGCTGGCGGTCTGCGCGGACATCTACGACACCTACCAGCGCAGCGGAATGGGCCCCGCGATGGCCAAGTTCATAGCGGTGACCAGCAGGAAGGGGCCGTTTCCTGCGAGCTGGGCCGAGGAGCCCACGCCCGACCCGGCCGGCTTCGGACTGCCGACCGAGGACGACGGCTCCCGCGACGACCCCCTGCTGCGACAGAACATCCGCGGCTGCACCGGCTACCGGCCCGACTTCGACGCACTCCGCGCCGCTTCGACCCGTATCGTCGTCGCGGCCGGCAAGGAGTCCGAGGGGGAGCTGGCGGCCCGCGCCGCGGCGTCGGTCGCCGACCGGCTCGGCATCGCGCTGACCGTTTTCCCGAGCCACCACGCGGGCTTCCTCGGCGGCGAGTTCGGCCAGCAGGGCGAGCCGGAGGCGTTTGCGGCTGCGCTGCGCGAGGTGCTGTCCGCCGACTGAGTTGCGGTACGCCCTTTCCCGTACCCCACCCGTACAACTGTTCCCGTATTGTGGGGCACATGCACGGCGATGGACCGATACGGAACCGGACGCCGCGAGCGGACAGGGTTGATGTCGATGTTGTCACCGCTGTGCACGCCGCGTACGCCTCCTTCCTCCCCAACCTGTGGAAGTCGCTCCGGGAGCAGACACATCCCCGCTGGACCTGGTGGGTCGAGATCGACGGCGCAGCCGACGAGGTCACCGAGGTACTGACGGGATGCGGCGCGGTGTTGGACCCCCGGGTGCGCATCGGCGTGCACGGGGGCGCAGCGCTCGGCCCCGCGATCGTCCGCAACCTCGCCCTCCACCGGGGGCAGGCCCCTTACGTCCAGACGGCCGACGCCGACGACGAGTTGGAGCCCGAAGCCCTCACCCGGCTCGTCACCGCGCTCGCCGAGCACCCCGGCGCCGGCTTCGCGCTGGGCCAGGCCAGGGACCTGCTGCCGGACGGCCGACTCCGCGAGGTCTCCCTCCCGCTGGCACCCGGCGTGTTGGAACGCGGCACGCTCGCCGCGCACTGGGTCACCACCGAGGACACCTATCGGCTTCCCGCGGTCCCCGCCGCCGCCCTGTACATCCGCGATCTGGTGACCGTGCTCGGCGGCTGGCAGGCGGCCGCGGGGATGGAGGACACCGCACTGCTGATGGCCGCCTCCGCGGCGACGCCCGGTGTGCTCATCCCGCAGGCCACCCTCCGATACCGCAGGCATGCGGAGCAGCGCTCGAGGCACGCCCGGAGCTCCGCCGTCGAGGGGCCCCAGGTCCGCGGCGTACGCAGCCGGGTGGCTGGGCTGCTGGCCCTGCCGCCGTGGGAGGCCGGGTGACGGGCGGAGCACTTCCGACTGTCCGACTCGGGGCCGTCCGACCCCCGGCCGTCCGACCCCCGGCTGTCCGACTCCGGGCTGTCCGGTTCCCGGCGGTCCGGCTCCCGGCTGTCTGACTCCCCGCTGTCCGCTGCCGACCCGCTCAGCCGTCCGGCAGCGCCGATCCGTTCAGCCAGGCGGGGAGCGGCCGGTAGACCGTCAGCGTGCCGCCGGACTTGTCGAGGAGCATGGCCGGCGCGGAGGGTGCCGTCTCGCCGTCGTACGAGCACAGGGTGCCCTCCGGTATCCCGGCGAGGTGCAGTCGGCGTCCGCGCGCTGCGGCATGCACCGGGGAGCGGTGCAGTACGCCGGCGAGCGCGGAGGCCACCAGGCGGGTGCGGGCCCAGCGGCCGGCGCGGACGAGGTGGATGTCCAGCATGCCGTCGGAGAGGTTGAAGCGCCGCGCCCCGCCGGGGCCGCCGCCGACGGTGTGGTACGAGCAGTTGCCGACGAACAGCAGCCACAGCGACCGCCGTCGGCCGTTCACCCGTACCTCGAACGGGCGCGAGTGGCGCAGTACGTGCACCGCGGCGACCAGCCCGGCCGCCCACGGTCCGATCCGGTCGCGCCAGCGGTCCCGTACCTCGACCAGGTCGCCGTAGGCACCCAGGCTGAAGGTGTTGACGAAGTAGCCCGGTTCGGGCGAGCGGGCCTCCTCCGCCGCCTCCTTCTCATCCTCCTCCTCTGCTCGACGCGACTTGCGCGGTGGCGCGAAGCGGACCATGTCCACGGCGATGGCGTGCCCGGAGGCGAGCGCGTCGGCCAGATCGGCGCAGCGGCCGATACCCAGGTCGAGGGCGAGGTGGTTGTGGGTGCCACCGGGGAGCACCGCGAGCGGCACCCCGTGGCGGAGCGCGGCGCGTGCTCCCGCGTTGACCGTGCCGTCGCCGCCGAACACCCCCAGCGCGCCGCCCTCTTCGGCCGTCCGCCGCGCCTCGTCGGCCAGCAGCTCGGTCAGCGGTCCCGCGTCCGGGTCCCAGTGCACGACCCGGGCCGCGGGCAGCGCCTCGCCGATCTCGCGGGCGGCCGATGCCGAGCCCGAGCCCGGGTTGACCACCACCGTCAGACCGCGCCCCTCCGGCAGCGCAGGGGCCGCCACCAGGGGCTGCGCGGGCGGTACTTGTCGCCGCGCGTCCAGTACGGCGCGTACCCCGAAGGCGGCGGCGGTGCCGAGCGCGGAGCCCACCAGAACGTCGCTCGGGTAGTGGACGCCCGTGTAGACGCGGGAGAACGCGACCGAGGCGGCCACCGGCACCACCGCCGCGCCCCAGCCGCGCGATTCGAGCGCCACCGCGGTGGCGAAGGCGGCGGCCGACGCCGAGTGCCCGGAGGGGAAGGAGGTGCTGGTCGGCAGCCGCTTGAGCCGCCGGATCACCGGTACGTCGTCCAGCACCGGGCGGGTGCGGCCGAACGCGCCCTTGCCGACGGTGTTGACCACCGCCGAGGTCACCGCGATGGAGGCCAGCCCGCGCAGCGCCCCCCGCCGGGCGCGGGGTCCGCCCGCCCCGGAGAGCACGATGGCCGCCGCCGTGCCCAGCCACAGCTTGCTGTGGTCGGCGGTGCGGCTCAGCCGTGGCAGTACGCCCTCGCCGCGCGGCCAGTGGCGCAGGGCAACGGTGCGGAAGAGGGCGCGGTCCCAGGCACTGAGGGTCCGGACGACGGTGCCGCGTACCCCTTCGGCACCGGCGCTCACGCTTCCGCTCGCTCCCCGGTGTGTCTCCATCGGTGGTGCCCCCTCGCTCCCGTCGCATCCGTCGTACGTCACGGGCGGAGTGCCCAATGCCGGACGGGACACACCGGAGTCAGCCCGAGGAGCGACGGGAGCGGCGCGGATCAACCAGTGCGTGCACCATGACGACCAGCAGCGGGACGGCCGCGCCGAGGGCCAGGCCCGCGAGTACGTCGGTGGGCCAGTGCACGCCGAGATAGACCCGGCCGGCCCCGGTCAGCAGACACAGCACTGCCGTACCGGTCCACAGCAGGATCCGCGCCGCGCGGGAAGCCATCCTGACGGCGAACACATAGGCGAGGACGAGCAGTACGGCAGTCGCGATCACCGTGTGCCGGGAGGGGTAGCAGAAGCCGTGTTCCTGGACCTCCCACAGCTTCGCGGGCGGCCGGCTGCGGTCCGTCAGGTGCTTGGCGGCCGTCGCCACCACGAGTGCCAGCCCGGAGGCGGCGCCGACCAGCAGCAACGGCCGCCAGGAGCGGTCCCGCCAGGCAGGCCACAGCGCCAGCAGCGCCGCACCGATGAGCAGCGGAGTCTGCGAGACATGCGTGAGGTATCGCACCGGCCCGTTCAGCACGTCCTGCCGGTGCCCCACCACTTCGGTCAGCACCGTCCGGTCGAGGAGGCCCGTACCCTTCCCGAGCACCAGGTACGTGGTGGCCGCGAACAGCAGCAGGCTGACCCCCAGCCCGGCCCCCAGCGGCAGCAGCCGGGTCCGCCGGGTGGGCCCGTCGTGCCCGGGAAGCCGCCGGGCCGCGCTCCCCGCGGGCACCGGCACCGTGACCGGGGCCAGGTGCTTGAGCAGCCCGCGCGGGTCGACGGTGTCGGGGGTCTCGCGGATCGCGGTGGCTTGGGACGATTCCAGGGGAAACTGGCCGCTCATCGGTGGGCTCCTCCTTGTGGGCCGCTGAGGGCACGTAGCCCTCAGTAGAGCGGCAGCCGACCACGGGTGCGAGCGGGGAGCCGCCGGCCGGGTGGCCGTCTCAGGGCTTGACGGCGTGCAGGACGCGCATCCCGCGGGGGCCGGTCTCGTGATGGCGGACCCGGAGGCCGACCTCGGCGCACTGCTCCTCAAGCCGGCCCGCCGTCAGCCGCAGCTTGGGGTACGCGCTGGTCTCCAGGTGCCAGCCGGCACCGTCGCGGGTGTGCAGCAGGTCGTGGACGAGGAGGGTGTCCTCGTCCACGTACTCCAGGAAGCAGGTGAGGATCCGGTCCTCCGTGCTGCGTACCGGAAGGAAGCGGTCCGTGCCCCGTGCCACCTTTTCCTGCTCGCGGTAGGTGGCGACGAAGCTGCCGCCCTGGGCGAGTACGCCGGAGATCTCGACCAACAGCGCCAGGACGTCCGAACGGTGGGGCAGGTGCGGAAGGGTGTCGCCCAGACACAGCACGACCTCGACGGAGCCGGAAGCGACGGTGCGGGGGTAGCTGCGGATGTCGTCCCGCACCGGCCGTACCGCCGCAGCGCCGGTCTCCGCGGCGTGCCGCACGAGTTCGTCGAGCAACTCCTCGCTGGTGTCGACGGCCGCCACGTCGGTGAAGCCGAGCCGTGCCAGCGCGAGGGCGCCGGGCCCCGGACCGGCGCCGAGGTCGATCGCGAAGGAGCCGGCGCCCGGCTGCTCCCGCGGCAGGCCGAGCCCGCGCAGGAGATCGAGCTGCGCGCTCACCGCGGCCTCCAGGTCGCCGCCGAGCATCCAGGTGTAGTGCGGGGCGAGGAGGGAGGCGTAGTGGGCCTCGTACTGGGCTGCGCCCTTGGCCCTGCCGGCGCCGGTTGCGGCTGTCATGGGCGGTCCTCTCCTTCTGCGGATCCTTCTGCGGGCTCTTCCGCGGGCTCTTGTGCGGGCTCTTGTGCGGACGGGCCCTGTGCGGGGTGGAGGCCCGCCACCGCGGACTGCCCGGTGCGGACCCAGGCGGCGAGATCGGCGAGATAGACGCTGCTCAACGACGCCTCCAGCGCGCGGCCGAGCGCGGCCCGGTAGATCGGCGTGGTGTCGGCGTACCACCGGCGCCCCAGCGGGGTGATCCGCGCGGCAACGGCCCGTCTGTCGCCGGGCGCCGCGGCGCGCTTCGCCAGCCCGCGTCCCTCCAGCCGTGCGACGAGCCGCGTCACGCTGCTGTCCTTGAGTCCGATCCGGTCGGCCAGCTCCCCCATGCGCAGAGCGGTCGCCTCTCGGCCTTCCACATCGTCCTCGTCTTCGGCGTCGGCGCGGCTGAGTGCGCACAGCGCCCGGTACTCGGACAACGGAAGGCCGTGGCCGCGCGAGAGGGTCTCGTCCAGCTCGCGTTCGACCCGCCCCAGCAGCCGTACGGCCATGCACCAGCGGTCATCCTCGGCATCGTCCGCCGGACGCGGCGGCTCCCCGTCCTCTGTAGTGATCGTCACGCAGGAAGCCTAGGAGGAGATTACCTGCTTGTACAAGCAAATAACTCGGCCGCCGGTCGCCTTGGCCGTCACGCCTGGCGCGAGCACTCGCCGCCGTCAGCCCTGGGTGTGGATGACCTCAAGGATGTCGATCACGGACAGCATCGTCGCTCCGGGTGGGATCCCCTTCCCTCTGCTCTCGTCACCGAAGGCGAGGGTGGGCGGGACCGAGATCTCCAGCCGGGAGCCCGCCCGCTGGCCGACGAGGGCCGCGTCCCAGCCCTTGATGACCTGGCTGACGCCGACCTGGAGGACGAACGGCTCGCTGCGGTCGAAGGAGCTGTCCACGGTCTTGGCCTTGGTCCACTCCTGCATGACGTAGTGGCACTTCACATGGTCGCCGTTGTTCACCTTCTTGCCCGTGCCCTGGATCAGCGTGCGGACGACGAGGTCCTTCGGCGGGGCGCCGCGCTCCTTCTCCAGCGTCGGCTGGTCGCCCAGTTTCTTCCCTGCAACGACCTTCGGCAGCGGTCCGCTGCCCGGGCCCCGGCTGCCCCGCGCGGCGCTGTCGGCCGAGCCTCCGCCACCCTTGCCCCCGGCCTTGCTGTCGTCCTTGCTCTTGCCCTCGTCCAGCACTTCGAGGGCGGCGAGCGTCCCACCGGTCCCGAGCAGGGCGACCCCACCCGCGGTCAGCGCCACCAGCGAACGGCGGCTGAGGCGGCGCTTGGGGGCCTCGCCCGGCGTGCCCGGCGGCTGCGGGGCGTTGGGGGGCGTGCCGTACCCGGGGGGCGCCGGGGCGTACGGGGGCGCGGCGGCCCCCGGCGACGGTGGCCGGCCGTCCGCGCCGGGCGGCGGTCCGAAGGCGCCCCGGGGTGCGGCGAGCGCGTTCCGCGGATCGTCGGGCTGCCGTGGGGCGGCGGCGCCCTGCGGATCGTCCAGCCGCTGCGGCTCCAGCCGTGTAGGCAGCGCCACCATGGTGGAGATCTCAGGCGGCAGCCAGCGCCGTTCGCCGACCGTGTGCGGGACGGCGAACTCGGCGCGCAGCGTGGCGACCGTCGGCCGCTGCTCCGGATCCTTGGCCAGACAGCGCGTGAGGGCGTCGCGCAGCCCGTCCGGCACGCCCTCCAGCCGCGGCTCGTCCTCCAGCACGCGGTACATCAGCGACATGGGGTCGCCGGCTCCGAACGGGCCCTCGCCGGTGGCGGCGTACACGAGAGCCGCGCCGAGTGCGAACACATCCGTGTGCGGGCCCAGGGAGGTGCCCCGCAACTGTTCGGGTGCCATATAGCCGGGGGTTCCGGGGGCCTGTCCGGTACGGGTGAGCTGCGACTGCTCGGAGGAGTGGGAGATACCGAAGTCGATGACGCGCGGCCCGTCGTCGGCGAGCAGCACGTTGGCGGGCTTCAGGTCGCGGTGGGTGAGCCCGGCGGCGTGGATCGCCTCCAGGGCCCCGGCGATCCCGGCCAGCAGCGCACGCAGCGAACTCTCCGGCAGCACCCCGCTGGTGGCCACCGCGTCCGCGAGCGAGGCCGCGGGTATGTACGCCGTGGCCAGCCATGGACGGCGGGCCTCCGGGTCGGCCGCGAGGACCTCGGCCGTGAACCGGCCGTCAACCTTCCCCGCGGCCTGCACCTCGCGCGCGAACCGCCGCCGGAACCCCGCGTCGTCCGCGAACTCGCCCCGCGCCACCTTGATCGCAGCCGGCCGGCCGTCCCGCCCCGGCCTGCCGAGGAACACCTCCCCCATGCCCCCGCTGCCGAGCCGCCCCAGCAACTCGTACGGGCCGATCGCATAAGGATCGCCAGCCTCCAGCGGCTTCATCCCGCCCTGCCCCTCCCTGCCGTCCGGCCATCCGCTTGCACCGGGCGAGCGTACGGGGTCCAACGCGTGAGGGCCCAGCCTTGGGCCCCCACCCACCCGCGTGCCCCCACGCAGCCGGAGGAGGGGCCAGAAGGGCTGGGCCCTCAGGCATTGGGGGCGGCGTGAACCCATTGGGCGGTGGCGCCGTGAACTTTTGCGGCGGGGCCGTCATCAGACATCGGTGTCCGGACCCGGAGGGCTCGGCCCCCACGACGAACTCCAACCGCAGATTCGGAGCACCTTCCCATGGCCGCAAGAACGCTGACCGTCCGCAAAGCCGTCATAGCCGTCGCCGCCGGAGGCATCCTTCTGGCGGCCTCCCCCCTGGTCGCACGGGCGGTCACCTCCGAGGACCCGGCACCGACCGTGGCTGCGAAGGGCGCCACGCTGGTGGACGCCAAGAACGGCAAGTCGCTCTACGGCAAGGACGTGAACAAGGCCCGTCCGATGGCCAGCACGGCAAAGATCATGGTCGCGTCGGTGGTCCTGGACACCCGCAATGTCGACCTGGAACGCAAGGTTCCGGTCCGGCAGCAGTACCGCGACTACGTCACCGAGCACCACTCCAGCACGGCGGACCTCCAGACCGGTGACAAGGTCACCGTCCGCCAGCTCCTCTACGCCTCCTTGCTGCCCTCCGGCGCGGACGCCGCCTACGCCTTGGCCGACACCTTCGGCACCGGCGACACTCCCGCCGAACGGGTCCGGTCCTTCGTCGGGAAGATGAACGTCAAGGCCAGGCAACTTCACCTGAAGAAGACCCGGTTCGGGACGTTCGACGGTTCCTCCAAGGACTTCAGCACCCCGACCGAACTGGCGAAGCTGACCCGGCACGCCCTGCACCACAGCACCTTCCGCCAGATCGTCCGGACCAAGAAGCACAAGGCCGAAGCCCCGGCCGCCAACGGCCGGACCCGGTACTACACCTGGACCAACACCAACCAGCTCCTGGGCGCCTACGACGGCACGATCGGTATCAAGACCGGCACCACCGGCAAGGCCGGCAAGTGCCTGGTCTTCGCCGCCACCCGCGACGGCAAGACCCTCGTGGGCACCGTCCTCAACAGCAAGGACCGGTACAAGGACGCGGCCAAGCTGCTGGACCACGGCTTCGGCTCCGACAGCGCCAAGGACCTCAAGATCCGCGAACTCCCCACAGGCTCCCAGGACGACTGACGTCCCAGATGCCCGACGTTCCAGGAAGCCAGGAAAACCGGAAGCCGGGCGGGGCGCGGCCCCTCCCTCAGGGGCCCGACGAGTGCGGAGCCGGCGGGGCCTCCCAATGGCGAGGGCCCCGACGGCGGTCGGGGCCCTGCCCTCAGCTTGCTGAGGCCGGACGTCCTGCTCGGACGCTCGCGATCAGCTCAGGTCGAACCGGTCGAGGTTCATCACCTTGTCCCACGCCGCGACGAAGTCGTTCACGAACTTCTCCTTCGCGTCGTCGCTCGCGTACACCTCGGCGAGTGCGCGCAGCTCGGAGTTGGAGCCGAAGACGAGGTCGGCGCGGCTGCCGGTCCACTTGACCTCGCCGGTGGCGGCGTCGCGGCCCTCGAAGGTGTTCTCGTCCTCGGACGTCGCCTTCCACGTCGTGCCCAGGTCGAGCAGGTTGACGAAGAAGTCGTTGGTCAGCCGGCCCGGGGTGTCGGTGAAGACGCCGAGCTTCGACCCGTCGTGGTTCGCGCCCAGCACGCGCAGACCACCGACGAGGGCCGTCGTCTCGGGGGCGCTCAGCGTGAGCAGGTTCGCGTGGTCCAGCAGCAGGTACTCGCCCGGCAGCCGGTTGCCCTTGCCGATGTAGTTGCGGAACCCGTCGGCGGTCGGCTCCAGCGCGGCGAACGACTCGGCGTCGGTGTGCTCGTCCGTCGCGTCGACACGGCCCGGAGTGAACGGAACCTCGACGTCGTAGCCGGCGTCCTTGGCCGCCTTCTCGACGCCGGCGACGCCGCCGAGCACGATCAGGTCGGCCAGCGAGACCTTCTTGGCCCCGGATGCCCCGGAGTTGAACTCCTGCTGGACGCCCTCCAGGGTGCGCAGCACCGTCGCCAGCTCGTCGGGGTTGTTGACCTCCCAGCCCCGCTGCGGCTCCAGGCGGATGCGGGCTCCGTTGGCGCCGCCGCGCTTGTCGCTGCCGCGGAAGGTCGAGGCCGACGCCCACGCGGTGGTGACCAGCTGCGAGACGGACAGACCCGAGTCGAGGAGCTTGGCCTTGAGCGCCGCGATGTCCCCGGCGTCGATGACCTCGCCCTCCGCCTCGGGCAGCGGGTCCTGCCACAGCAGGGTCTCCTCCGGGACCTCCGGGCCGAGGTACAGCGACTTCGGGCCCATGTCACGGTGGGTGAGCTTGTACCAGGCCCGGGCGAAGGCGTCCGCGAACTCCTCGGGGTTCTCGTAGAAGCGGCGGGAGATCTGCTCGTAGACCGGGTCGAAGCGCAGCGACAGGTCGGTGGTGAGCATCTGCGGGCGGTGCTTCTTCGACGGGTCGTGCGCGTCGGGGACGATCTCCGGGGCGTCCTTCGCCACCCACTGGTTGGCGCCGGCCGGGCTCTGGGTGAGCTCGTACTCGTACTCGAAGAGGTTCTTGAAGAACCCGTTGCTCCACTGGGTCGGCGTGGTGGTCCAGGTGACCTCCAGGCCGGAGGTGATGGCGTCCGCGCCCTTGCCGGTGCCGTTGGTGCTCCGCCAGCCCAGGCCCTGCTCCTCCATCGACGCGGCCTCGGGGTCGGGGCCGACATGGTCGGCCGGGCCCGCGCCGTGGGTCTTGCCGAAGGTGTGGCCGCCTGCGATCAGGGCGACCGTCTCCTCGTCGTTCATCGCCATCCGGCGGAAGGTCTCGCGGATGTCACGGGCCGCGGCGAGCGGGTCCGGGTTGCCGTTCGGGCCCTCCGGGTTGACGTAGATGAGACCCATCTGGACCGCGCCGAGCGGGTTCTCCAGCTCACGGTCGCCGCTGTAGCGCTCGTCGCCGAGCCAGGTGGTCTCGGGGCCCCAGTAGACGTCCTCCTCGGCCTCCCAGACATCCTTGCGGCCGCCGCCGAAGCCGAACGGCTCGAAGCCCATCTGCTCCAGCGCGACGTTGCCGGTGAGGACCATGAGGTCGGCCCAGGAGATGCTCTGGCCGTACTTCTTCTTGACCGGCCACAGCAGACGGCGGGCCTTGTCGAGGTTGCCGTTGTCCGGCCAGCTGTTGAGCGGGGCGAAGCGCTGCTGGCCGGCGCCTGCGCCGCCGCGGCCGTCGCTGATGCGGTAGGTGCCCGCGCTGTGCCAGGCCATACGGATCATCAGCGGGCCGTAGTGGCCGAAGTCGGCGGGCCACCAGTCCTGCGAGGTCGTCAGCACCTCGGCGATGTCACGCTTCACGGCCGCGAGGTCGAGGGCCTGGAACGCCTCGGCGTAGTCGAACTCCTCCCCGAGGGGGTTGGCCACCTCGGGGTTCTTGGCAAGGATCTTCAGATTGAGCCGCTCCGGCCACCACTGGCGGTTTCCGCCACCTTGGGTCGGGTGCAGGGCACGTCCGTGCGCGACCGGGCAGCCGCCGCCTGTGTCCTCCGTCTTCGCGTCTACGACGATCGCCTCATGGTTCTCAGACATGGGAATCCTTCCGGACTGGGCGGATCACGGTGCTCAGGGAATGCCGGTACTGGAACAGCCGGGGCACAGGCTCCGGCGAAGACCGTCGCCTCGTCGGCGAAGACCCTTGCCTCGTCGACCGGATTGCGAATGTGATCGGACCCATCTGCTGAACCATCACGGTGTTTCCTGCTGTGTCCTGCCCCTTGGCTGTCGCTGGAACCGATCCTACGATGGACGAAATCCAAGTCAATACGGAAACCAGGCCCGTAAGATTTTCGTCGGCAGACGATGGTTAGGCTGGTGGTCATGAGTGACCTGCTGGAACGGCTTCGCGGACGTGGCTGGCGGATGACCGCCCAGCGCCGGGTGGTCGCCGAGGTGCTCGACGGCGAGCACGTCCACCTCACCGCGGACGAGGTGTTCGCGCGCGCCACCGCCCGGCTGCCGGAGATCTCCCGCGCGACCGTCTACAACGCCCTCGGCGAGCTGGTCTCCCTCGGCGAAGTGCTCGAGGTGGCCACCGACGACCGCGCCAAGCGCTACGACCCGAACGCCCACCGGCCTCACCACCACCTGCTCTGCTCACGCTGCGGCACAATCCGTGACGTACACCCTGACGGCGATCCACTGACAGATCTGCCCGCCTCCGAGCGGTTCGGCTTCACCGTCTCCGCCGTCGAGGTGACCTACCGGGGCCTGTGCCCCGACTGCACCGGCCACTGAATCTGCCCCTGACCATCTGCGCCCCAGTCTCCCGAGCCGAGTTGCTCGGTCATGGCTTCTCGTAGCTCAGGCCCAGCATGTGGCAGATGTCGCGCAGGCACTCCTCGAACACCGGGGTGAGATCCGAGTAGGCGAAGTCGAGTTGGTGCAGCGCTTCCAGGCACAGCAGACCGTGCAGCTTGATCCAGCAGGACAGAAACACATGCGCGGCTTCCGGCGGCAGCGGAGTCGCTGTCGAGGCCACGTACTGGCGCAGTTGCTCACGCAGGGACGGCGCCAGGTCATCGAGGTCCGGCACCGCGAACGGTTGCGTCTCCCACAAGGCGGTGACCTCGGCCAGGAAGATCTGCTCGAAGTGGCGCCCGGCCCGGTGCCGGGGCGAGTCGGGCTCCCTGTTCGGCGGTGCCACCGGGCTGGCAAATATCCAGCGGCACTCGGCGGGGTGTGACCTCGCCCAGCCGTGCATCGCGCGGCAGATGGCCAGGAGCCGCCGCGCGGGCGGGTCGGCGGAGGTGGCCTCGCGTGCGGCTTCCATCTCCTCGGCCAGTTCCTGGAAGAAGTCCGAGGTGATGGCTCCGACCAGTTCGTCGTGGCCGGAGAAGTAGTGGTACAGAGCGGGGCCGCTCATCCCCATCTCCCTGGCGACCGCGTTGATCGTCACTGCGGCTGCCCCGCGTTCGATCAGCAGTCGGCGCGCGACTGTGCGGATCTCGGCCACGGTGGCCTGTCGCTGTCTGCTCCGGCGGGCACTGGTCTGTGCGGCCATCCTTCTCCTTCGTCTCCCTCGTCGCTCGGCAGGTTTGACACTCTAGAGCATCTATGTTTCCTTACGACTCCTAGATTTACTTAGAGGTCATAAGGAGAGAGGGAGAGAGATGGCTCGGACGTCGCACGCCCGGAAAGCAGTCGTGATCGGTGGCGGCATCGGCGGGCTCGCAGCGGCGCTGGCGCTGCACCAGCGCGGCTGGCGCATCGAAGTCCTGGAGCGGGCCCCTCGGTTCACCGAGGTCGGCGCGGGCCTGGCGATTCAGCCCAACGCCCTGCGCGCACTGGACGCGCTGGGGCTCGGTACGCCCATCCGGGCCGGCGCCTTCGCAGGCCCGCCCCGCGGGATCAGGGCCGCGCGCGGGAATTGGCTGGTCCGTAACGACACGGACGAACTGGAACGCCGCTATGGCCGGTGGGTCATGCTGCCGCGCGCCGAACTGCTCGCCCAGCTGCGGACCGCGCTGCCTTCCGAGGCGCTCCGGCCCGGTATCGAGGTACGAGGGGTGCTCGGCGACGGCACCGTCACACACACCGAGGGCAACTCCGCGGCAGACCTCGTCGTGGGCGCGGACGGATTGCACAGCATCACACGTCGGTCGGTGTGGCCTGACGCAACCGGGCCCCGCTATGCCGGCTACGGCACCTGGCGCCTCATCGTCAAGCCCAGAGCTGTCGAAGGCAGCGTCGAAACCTGGGGCCGAGGGGTGCGTGTCGGCTACGCGCCGCTGCCGGACGGACGGGTCTATTGCTACGTCATGGTCACCGCGGCGGAAGGCGTCCGTGGCCGGCTCCCCGAACTGCGTCGACGCCTGTCGGACTGGCACGACCCGATACCGGCGCTCCTCGACGACGCGGACGCGGACAGTGCCCTGTACCACGACACCTGTCAGCTGCCGGACCTGCACACGTACGTCAGCGGCAAGGTCGCGCTGGTCGGCGACGCAGCACACGCGATGACGCCCGACCTCGGACAAGGCGCGTGCCAGGCACTGGAGGACGCGGTCGTGCTGGCGAGGGCGATGGAGCAGGTCACCGTGGCCGAAGGGCTGGCGGCCTACGACCGTGCTCGCCGACCGCGAACCCAGATGATTGCCCGCCGCTCACGCCGGATCGGGGCGATGGCGCATCGATTCGGTCCGGCGCTCACCCCGGCGCGCAACGCATTCATGCGCATGACGCCACGTTCCGCGTTCGTCCGCTCGCTCGCTCCGGTCATCGGCTGGACGCTCTGATCCCCGGTGGTGGCAGAACGCTCAACGCCGTCCCGCAGCTCGCGGAGCAGCCGAGTGCCGTCAGGGTGGGGCGGCGGATGGTTCGGCGGGCAGCGACTGTTCGGCCCAGATGGTCTTGCCGGTGGGAGTCTGGCGGCTGCCCCAGCACTCGGAGAGCTGGGCGACGAGCAGCAGCCCGCGCCCGCCCTCGTCCAAGACGCGGGCCCGGCGCAGATGAGGGGCGGTGCTGCTGCCGTCGGACACCTCGCAGATGAGGGTCGAGTCGTGGATCAGCCGCAGTGTGACGGGGGCTGTGCCGTACCGGAGAGCGTTGGTGACCAGCTCGCTGACGATCAGCTCGGTGGCGAACGCCGCCTCCGTCAGCCCCCAGGTGGCCAACTGGTCGGCCGCCATCTTGCGGGCCTGGGCCACGGCCGAAGGGTGCTGCGCCAGCTCCCAGGTGCGTACCTTGTCGGCGTCGAGCGCGGATGTCCGGGCCAGCATCAGCACGATGTCGTCGGCGGGACGGCCGCTCAGCACCGAGCTCAGCACCTGGTCACAGGTTTCCTCCAGGGTGCCGGCCGGGCTGCTCAACGCCTGCCGCAGCAGGGCGAGCCCGGTCTCGACGTCGTGGTCGGCGGCCTCGACCAGGCCGTCGGTGTAGAAGGCCAGCAGGCTGCCCTCTTCCAGCTCCATCTCGGCGACTTCGAACGGCAGGCCGCCGAGACCGAGCGGCGGCCCGGCCGGCAGGTCGAGCAGCCGTACGACGCCGTCGGGCGTGACCAGGGCGGGCGGCGGATGCCCGGCGCGGGCCATGGTGCAGCGGCGGGACACCGGGTCGTACACGGCGTACACGCAGGTGGCCCCGACCTCCCCCGACGCCGCCTCCGCCTGCCTGCGCACGTCGGGGCCTTCCTCCCGGTCGAGCTTGATGACGAGGTCGTCCAGCTGCGTGAGCAGCTCGTCGGGGGCGAGGTCGACATCCGCGAGGGTCCGTACGGCGGTCCGCAGCCGGCCCATCGTGGCCGAGGCGTGAATGCCGTGTCCCACCACATCGCCCACGGCCAGGGCGACCCGGGCACCGGACAGCGGGATGACATCGAACCAGTCCCCGCCGATGTCCGCACCGGAGCTGGTCGGCAGATAGCGGTAGGCCACCTCCGTCGCCGGCAGGCGCGTCGGCCGCTCGGGAAGGAGGCTGCGCTGGAGCGCCAGCGCCGTGCGGCGTTCACGGGTGTAACGGCGGGCGTTGTCCACGCTCACCGCGGCTCTGGCAACGATCTCCTCGGCGAGCAGCAGGTCGTCATCGGTGAAGGACTCAGCCGTCCGGTGCCGCATGAAGTGCACCAGGCCCAGGGTCACTCCCCGGGCTCGCAGCGGCACCATCATCACCGAGTGGATCATGTACTTGGCCATGGACTCGGCGCGGGCCGGGACGGACCTGATCCACTCCTGCAGCCCCGGATCTCCCCGCTGGGGCCGGGTGCCCCGACCGCCGACCAGTGCCCGGATCGGCGGCGTCCCCACCGGGTAGAACGTCGCGTCACCGGTGGCGACCACCGACTCCGGGCAGTCCTCCAGCACGGACCGTTGTGCCGTGCGACGTACGGTGACCGGCTCGTTCAGCGGTACGGGTTCCGGCTCGCTGCCCAGCGCGACGGGCTCCAGCAGGTCCACGGTGACGAAGTCCGCGAACCCGGTCACGGCGACCTCGGCCAGTTCCTCGGCCGTCCGGGTCACGTCCAGGGTGCTGCCGATGCGCATGCTCGCGTCGTTGAGCACCGCCAGGCGGCGGCGGGCCCAGTACTGCTCCGTGGTGTCGAAGACGACCGCAGAAAGTCCCTGAACAGCGCCGGTCTCATCCTTCAACGGCGAAAAGAACATCGACCAGGAGTGCCCCCGGACCTCACCGGGAGCCCGGCCGTGCGCCTCGTGGAAGACCATCTCGCCGGTGCGCAGGGCCTGCCGCTGGAGGCGGTCGTACTCGTCGAAGGGCGCCCTCGGCTCTATCTCCCCCAGGGTCAGGCCGCGCATCTCCTCCTCGGTCCTGCCCATCACCCGGCTCATGACCTCGTTGCAGGCCACCAGCCTGGCCTCCCGGTCGTAGACCGCCACCGGTACGGGGAGCTGCGCGAGCGCGAGGTCCCACAGGGGCGCCGCCTCCGGCTCGGGCCGCCCGGCCACGTTCGCCGGTGCGGCGCCGGTCAGCAGCCAGAGCCGCTTGCCGCCCGCGTCCACCAGCGGCGTTCCCTGGAGCCGCACCACGACACGGTCTCCGTCCCGGTGCCGAAGCGCCACCTCACCGGCCCACCGGTGCCCGTCGGCCAGATGACGCTGTGTGGAACCCGGCAGGTCGGCGGCGAGCAGATCGGTGGCGGCCCGGCCCACGGCCTCGGCGGCTTCGTATCCGAGCAGCTGCTGGGCTCCGGCGCTCCACACCAGGATCGCGCCACCGGCGTCGACGACAACCGCCAAGCCCTCCGGAACGTGTCCCTCCACTCTGCCTCCAGATATGACCCCCCTGCCGGTCATGGCCCCGACCGGAGCCGGGCGCCGGGAACCCCACCGACCTCCGGGTACCCCCTCCAGCGTCCCGCCGCAGCGCCCCCCATGCCCACCGCACCCCCGGCCACCCCCGGAGAGGCCGCTCCCGAACAACGCCGGCGTCACGGAGCACGCCTCAGAAGCCAGGGGCTGCGGCCCGGTACATCCATGTGATCGGTCCCCTGCTGCGGAACGTCACCGGTCAGATCGGTGACGCTTTTCGGCAGGCTTCGGCGCCCGGCGATTTCTCCAGCTCCGAGGCGCCCTCATGCCAGACCGGCGCGTGGTCGGCCAGCACCTCCAGCGAGGCGCGGTCCGAGATTGCCGCACGGGAGCAGGTTCGCCTGGCGGGGCACACAGCATGAGGCCCCGGCCGGCAGTCGGCCCGGCCGGGGTCTCACTCCGTTCAGCGGACGACGTCGTTCAGCGGACGACGTCGAAGATGTTCAGCTGCATGCCGTTGGCGTACGCCTCGTGCTCGACGAGCTTGAGCTTCTGGGTGTCCTTGTCCGTGGCGCTGAAGAGCCGCTTGCCCGCGCCGAGCAGCAGCGGGAAGACGAGCAGGTGGTAGCGGTCGATCAGGCCCGCGTCGGAGAGGTTTCGGTTGAGGGTGGCGCTGCCGTGCATGATGATCGGGCCGCCCTCGGTCTCCTTCAGTGCGGCCACGTCGTCGAGCGTGCGCAGGATGGTGTTTTCGCCCCAGTTGTCGACCAGGGCGTCCTCACCGAGAGTGGAGGAGACGATGTACTTCGGCATCGGCTTGTAGTCGGTGAACTCTTCCATGTCCGGCCAGACGGGGCTGAACGCCTCGTAGCTGACCCGGCCCATCAGTATCGCCGAGGCTTCCTTCTGCTCCCGGCCCTTGATCTCGTACGCCTCGGGGAGGAACTCGACCTCCTTGAAGGTCCAGCCGGAGTTGCGGTAGCCGGCCTCGCCGCCGGGGGCCTCCACGACGCCGTCGAGCGAGACGAAGGCAGTGCTGATCAGAGTGCGCATCTCAAAGTCTCCTGAGTGTCCTGGGTGTCTCATATCGCGTGCTGTCTCCGTCGCCGGAGCGGAGCCGGCTCCTGCCCGGCTGTGATCAACGTAGAGGGGTTACTTCTAAAAAGCAAGTAGTCGGTTTCATTGTGGAAGTCCTGTCGGTAGACTGCTGCCATGGCAACGAAGCGGAGCTATCACGACGCCTGTGGGATCGCCCACGGGCTCGATCTGGTCGGTGAGCGCTGGGCGCTGCTGGTGGTGCGCGAGCTGCTCCTCGGCCCCAAGAGATACGGGCGACTGCGCGCGGATCTGCCCGGGATCGGGACCAACGTGCTTGCCCAGCGCCTCAGCGAGCTGGAGGCTTCCGGCGTCCTGCGCAAGCGCCGGCTCCCGCCGCCCACCAGCGCGACGGTCTACGAACTCACCGACTGGGGGTACGAACTCGAACCGCTGCTACGGGCACTGGGCCGCTGGGCCGTCCGCTCCCCCGACCACGACCGCACCGCCCAGCTGAGCGCCACCTCCTTCCTGCTGTCCCTGCGTACGAACTTCGACCGGGGCCGTGCCGGAGGTGCGCGCGGAACGTACGAGCTGCACGTGGGGGAGGAGGTTGCCCGCGTGGTCCTGGCGGACGGGACACTCCTGGTCGAGCGAGGCTCGCAGGAAGGGCCGGACGCCGTCGTCACCGGACCGCCCACCGTCCTCGCGCGCGTGGTGTACGCCGGATACGGCTTCAGTGAGGCAACCGCCGCGGGAGACGTCCAGGTCGAGGGCGACATCGCGTCGGCCGGGCGCTTCCTGAACATGTTCAGCCTCCCCGCACCTGTCGGCGCTGCTTCTGGACCTTCTGGGCTTTCTGGACCTTCCGGGTCTTCTGGAACTGACGCCTAGCCATCAGTCGAGGAGGCCGGCGTGGTGGGCGAGGATGGCGGCCTGGACCCGGTTGGTGGCGGAGAGTTTGGTGAGGATCCGGCTGATGTGGGTCTTCGCTGTGGCCTCGCTCATGCGCAGCGCTGCGGCGATGTCGGTGTTGGACAGCCCCCTGCCCAGGGCGACGAGCACCTCGCGCTCCTTGGCCGTGAGGGCCTGGAGGCGTTGCCGGGCTTCGGCCGCCCGCTGCTCGGTCTGCGTTCCGCTTCGTCCCTCGTCGTCCTTGGTGAAGTGCCGCAGCAGCCTGCGTGTCACCTTGGGGGAGAGCATGGCGTCTCCGAGGGCCGCGCTGCGCACTGCGGTGATCATGTCGTCTGCGGTGGCGTCCTTGAGCAGGAAGCCGACCGCGCCGTGGCGCAGCGCGGTCCGTACGTAGTCGTCCAGGTCGAAGGTGGTGAGGACGACGACGTGCGGCGGGTGGGCCGAGCGGGCGAGCCGCTCGGTGGCCGTCAGGCCGTCGGCGCGGGGCATCCGGATGTCCATCAGGACGACGTCCGGCCGGAGGGTCGCGGCCATGCTCACCGCGGTGTTGCCGTCGGACGCTTCACCGGCCACGGTGATGTCCGGGGCGGATTCCATGATGGTGCGCAGCATGGAGCGCACCATCCATTCGTCGTCCACAATCAGGACGCTGATCGTCTCGCTCATCGGGCCGTTTCGGTTGTCGGGGAGGTCTTGGCACGGTGGGCTCCCTCGCGGTGGTCTTCGACGTGCGGGGGCTCGTCCAGCGGGACCTCCGCGAGGATTTCGAAGCCGCCGTCCCCGGTGGGCCGGGCGGTCAACTCGCCGCCGAGGAGGCGGATGCGCTCGGCGATGCCGAGCAGGCCGTGTCCTCCGCTGGGCAAGCCGGGGGCGCTGCCCGCCGTGCCGCGCCGGTTGGTCACCGACAGCCGCAGCAGCTGAGGGGTGTTCCGGACCTCGATGTGGGTCTCGGCGTCACCGGCGTGCTTGCGCACATTGGTCAGGGCTTCCTGGACGACGCGGTAGACGGCATGTTGGACCAGGGCAGGCAGTTCGGGCGCAGCTTCCCCGTCTCCGTCTCCGTCCCCGTCGCCGACCCCGTCGGTCATCGTGAGGGTGACGGGCATTCCGGTACGGCGGGACTCGGCGACCAGGTCCTCGAGTTCGGCCAGGCCGGGCTGGGGGGCCAGCGGTACGTCCGTATCGGCGCGCAGCACTTCGACCAGGGAGCGGAGTTCGCTCAGGGCTTCGCGTCCGATGGTGCCGATCTGGCGGCCGAGGGTGAGGGCGGTCTCGCCCCTGGCGGCTTCCAGCGCAGTGGAGTGCAGCACGATCAGCGAGACCCGGTGGGTGACCACGTCGTGCATGTCCCGGGCGATCTGGGCGCGTTCGTCGCTGCGTGCCTGCAGCACCCGCTGGCGCTGTTCCCGTTCGGCGCGTTCGGCGCGCTCGCGCAGTTCGGCCAGGAGCGCGCGGTGGGCGCCGACGTACAGTCCGAGCAGTGTCGGCAGCAGACAGATCCCCAGGCTGATCGGCGCGGCGGCGTCGGGGCCGCCCAGCCGCCAGACCGGCATGGCGACCACCACGAGGGCGAGCAGCGTGGCCGGCGCCACCTTCCGCCAGGAGGTGGTGCGCTCCGCCAGGGTGTACTGCGCGACCATCACCACCACCCATGACGCCAGCACCACGAAGGAGACCAGGGCGCACAGCAGGAACAGCTCCGGGCGGCGCCGCCGCTGCCAGGCCGCCGCGCCGGTCAGCAGCCCCAGCACAACGGCCGGCCAGAGCGGAGGGGACGCGTCGAGGTAGGCGAAGTTGGCGGACTGGCCGTCCCGCGAAGCGGTGGTCACCGCGAGGGCGAGTGCCACCGCCACGTCGGCGACCGGCCGGACGCGCTCCCGTACGGCCGCATAGTGCTGGGACCAACTCATGAGGTGAGGCTAGCCACGCCGTGGCGGGGGAGCGTCCATCGATAGTTGTACGGGGACGCCGCGGGCGTGCGTCTTTCCGCTGACGCGGAGCGCGGTGATCGGCGGACGCGCGGCGCCCTCGCGCTCACGACGCTGGCACCATGCCAACGACAACCTCACGTGTCCGCCCGCCCCGGGACCGCCCCGGGACCGAGGCGCAGCACTCCCGGCCTTCCCCCGCACCCCGCCGATCCGGCCTCGTGCCGACCGGACAGCTGGTCTTCGCCCTCTTCTGCGTCGGCACGGCGCTGGTGCTGAGCCTGCGCGAGGACGGCGTCTTCCCGGCCATCCAGTCGGCAGGCGTGGTGGGCTATCTCCTGGCCGCGCCGTTGGTGACCGTCTGCGCCGTCACCCTGCGGCGCCCGGCGCGCGCGGCGCGTGCCCGCAGGACGCTCATCGGCTTCCATCTCCTGTTCATCCCGCTGCAGTTCCTGTTCAGTTTCGGCAACTTCGAGCCGCTGGCGGGGATGGTGCTGTCCGCGGTGTTCGTCGTGCTCCTGAAGCCCCGCTTCCCACGGTTGGGGCGCAGCGCCCGCAAGACCTGGCTGACGGTGCACATCGGCGTCGCCGTGAGCTGGCTGGGCCTGTCCACGGCGATGACGGTCCTGGCCGTGGCCGGTCTCACCGCGGACACCCATGCCGTCCGGCATGGCGCCTACGAGCTGATGCACCTTTTCGATCTCACCCTCGTGATCCCCAGCATGGCGGTGGCCGTGCTCTCCGGCCTGGTCCTCTCGCTCGGGACGCCGTGGGGCCTGGTCAGGCACTGGTGGGTGCTGCTCAAGTTCGTCATCGCGCTGAGCCTGCCGACGTTCGCGGCCCTGATCGAGAGCAAGTGGATCAGGACTCTTCAGGCGCTGACGAAGGACCCCGCCGCCGAGCCCGGCGGCACCGGCCTCGCCCTGGCAATCTGCCTGGCCACGTTCACCGCGCTGCTGTGGGTCGCGGTCATCCTCTCCGTCGTCAAGCCCGGCGGCAGGACCCGCTGGGGGCACGGCAGCGAACGGGCACGTCGTGCCGGGGCGCCGGCCCCGGCCCCGACCAGGACCCCGTCGGCCGCCCGGCGGACGCGGACAGGGACCGCGCAGGAGACCCCGGTGACCGTGGGCGAGGTCCAGCAACTCGCCGACGGCGTCGTCTCGCTGGAGCTGCGGCGCACGGACGGTCGCGCCCTGCCCCCATGGCAGCCGGGGGCCCATGTCGACCTGGTCCTGCCGTCCGGAAAGCTGCGCCAGTACTCCCTCTTCGGCAGCCACGGCAGCCACGGCAGCCACGGCAGCCACGGCAGCCACGGCGGGCAGGACGGGCGGGGTGACGAGGAAGCCGTGGCCGCCTACCGGATCGCGGTGCTGCGGGAACCCGACGGCCGCGGCGGCTCCGTCGAGGCGCACGCGCTCCGCCTCGGTGCCACCGTCGCGATCCGTGGCCCCCGGAACAACTTCCCGCTGGTAGCGGCCCCGGCGTATGTGTTTCTCGCGGGCGGGATCGGCATCACCCCGTTCCTCCCGATGATCCGGCGGCTGGACACCGAGGGCGCCGACTGGAAGCTGCTCTACCGGGGACGTACGCGCCCGGCCATGGCGTTCGCCGACGACCTGCTCCGCCGTTACCCGGGCCGGGTCGGGGTGACCGCGTCGGACACCGACCGGCGTCCCGCCCTCGAAGAACTCCTGAGCGCCGCACCGCAGGGCGTGGCGGTCTACTGCTGCGGGCCCGCGCCGATGCTCGAGGAGGTCTCGGCCGTCATGCGGACGGCCTGCCCCCACGGACGGCTGTACACGGAGCGCTTCGCCGCCGCCGACCGGCCCGGCCCTGAGGCCGACGAGCCCTTCGACGCCGAACTGACCCGTAGCGGAGAGGTGGTACGGGTCGAGCCCGGCCACAGCCTGCTGGAGGCGATCCGGGAGGTCGAGCCTTCGCTGGACTTCTCCTGCGCGGACGGCGTCTGCGGAAGCTGCGAGACGCGCGTGCTCGACGGCACCCCCGAGCACCGCGACAGCGTGCTGCAGGAGCACGAGCGCGACCGCAGCGACCTCATCTACCCCTGCGTCTCCCGGGCACGCGGCCGACGCATCGCCCTCGACCTGTGAGCTCCCTCCGCACCGCACCGAAAACCCCTGCCCACACTGCCGATTGGAGTCCCCACATGCCCACGCACCGGACACCGGCCCCCGCACCCGCCGACGCGACCGCCACCAGGGAGGGCCGCCGGTGAAGCGCCGTACGCTGCTGAAGGCCGGCCTGGGCGGCGTGGGTGCCGCCGCTGCCGGCACGGGCGGCACCTTCGGATGGTGGTGGTCGGCCGCCGACACCGACACCGTCGGCCGCGTCGAGTTCAACCGGCGCCTGGCCGTCCCGCCCCTGGCACCCGCACGCCGCGACGCCGAGGGCCGCAAGGTGTTCGCACTCCGCGCGGCGCCGGGCAGGCACCGGCTGCGCTCCGGCCGCCGCACCGCCACCTGGGGCATCAACGGCCCCTACCTCGGGCCCACGCTCCGGGCCGCCCGCGGCGAGACGGTGCGCGTGAACGTACGGAACGCTCTGCGCGAGACGACGAGCCTGCACTGGCACGGCATGCACCTGCCCGCGCGCATGGACGGCGGCCCGCACCAGCCGGTGAAGCCGGGCGAGACCTGGTCACCGGCCTGGACCATCGACCAGCCGGCCGCCACCCTCTGGTACCACCCGCACCCGCACGGAGCGACCGCCCGGCACGTGTACCGCGGGCTGGCCGGCATGTTCATCCTGGACGAGCCGAAGACGGAGCCCACCGGCCCCGGTTCCGGCCCCGGTGGCGGCGCGCTGCCCAGCCGCTACGGGATCGACGACATCCCCGTCATCGTGCAGGACAAGCGCCTCGACGACGCCAACCAGCTCGACGAGAGCCACCCCCGGATGAGCGAGGTCGGCCTCCTCGGCGATGTGATCTGCGTCAACGGAACCACCGGCCCGTACCAACCGGTCACCACGGAACGTATCCGGCTGCGGCTGCTCAACGCCTCCAACGCCCGGATCTACCGCTTCGGCTTCGACGACGACCGGCCCTTCGCGCTCGTCGGCACCGACGGCGGACTGCTCCCCGCCCCTCACAGGACCACCCGTATCCAGCTCTCCCCGGCCGAGCGCGCCGAGATCGTGGTGACGCTGCGCCCCGGGGAGCGGACTGTGCTGCGCAGCTACCCTCCCGACCTCGGCCTGAACTTCTGGGACCGCCGCTTCGCCGGCGGGGACGACACCCTGGACATCCTCGAACTCCGCGCAGCCCGCGCCCTGCAACCCTCACCCCGGCTGCCGGACGAACTCACCACCGCTCCGGCGCTGGCCCCCAGAACCGCCGCCGTGGACCGGAAGTTCGAACTGTCCGGCTTCACGATCAACGGAAAGAGCATGGACATGCGCCGTACCGACTTCGCGGTGGACCTGGGCGCCACCGAGGTGTGGGAGGTCACCGCCACCGACGGCACACCGCACAACTTCCACGTGCACGACGTCCAGTTCCAGGTGCTCTCCGTCGCCGGGAAACCGCCTCCCCCCGAACTCACGGGTTGGAAGGACACCGTCCACACCCGTCCCGGCGTCCCCTTCCGCCTCGCCATGCGCTTCCGCGACCACAGCGACCGCACCATGCCGTACATGTACCACTGCCACATCCTGTACCACGAAGACCAGGGACTGATGGGCCAGTTCATGGTGGTCGAGCCCGGCGAGCAGCCGGGAACGCCGGGCAGGACAGGAAGCGGCGGCCATGACCACCACTGAGGCCACGCGCTCGGCACGGTGCGGAGCTCACTCGCGCCCGGTGATGACCTGTTCCAGGCCGTCCAGGATGGCCTGGAGCCCGAACTCGCGCGTCGTGGTGGAGGACGGCTCCGCGTCGGCTTCCGCGAGCCGGGGGAACCGGTCGGCATGGCGGCGGATGAGGTCCTGCATGACGGGCCGGGACCGGCCCGACGTCCAGGTCTGCGTGCCCGCGACGGCAGCCCGGTGCGTGGCGCGGATGTGCCCGGAAATCAGCACGATCGCATCCATCCGCTCGCGCAGACTGAGCGGTGTGCCGTCCAGGGCGCACAGGGCGCTTTCGCTCCAGCCGGTCTCCCTGGGGCCCATAACGCGGTCGCCCGCAGTGATCGCGGGCAGCCAGGGGTGGCGCTCCCAAGCAGCCGACAGGTGCCGGGCGTATTCCTCCAGCCGGGGCCGCCAGCCGGTCACCGAGCTGAGGTCGGGCGGGTCGCCGACCGCCGCTTCGATCATGATGGCGGTCAGCTCGGACTTCCCGCTCACGTAGCGGTACAGGGCCATTTTCGTGAAGCCGAGCTCGGCGGCGACGCGCTGCATGGCCACGGCTTCCAGTCCTTCGTCGTCAGCCAGTGCCATCGCCGTACGAGCGATGCGGTTCAGGTCGAGTGCGGGCTTGGGGCCCCTTCTCGCCGGCCCGCGACGTTCCCACAACAGCCCGGCCAGCGCGTTCGGATCGTCGTCCGCACCCATCAATTCTCCCTCTCCCTCGTCGGCTTGAGACTTGTCGGCTTGAGAAAACTGTGTCTAAGGTACACAGCGTCTCAGGGAAACAGTTTACGAGGCGGGCAACGACCCGCACAACGGTGCCCACCTCCCCCTACGCACGTCACCCACCCAAGGAGTGCCCATGTCCGCTGGCAAGCTGATCCACTTCGTCGCTCAGTCCGTCGACGGCTACATCGAGGGACCCAACGGGGAGTTCGACTGGCCGATCATGGAGTCCGAGCTGTCCGACCACGGGCAGGAACTCAACGAGTTCGCCGACGCCTTCCTCTACGGCCGCAAGGTGTGGGACATGATGTCCGGCTTCTGGCCCCGGGCCGAGGAGCTGTCGGACGACCCGCACGACCTGCGGTTCGCGCCGGTCTGGCGGGAGTTCCCCAAGTACGTCGTCTCCCGCACGCTGGAGAAGGCCGACTGGAACACCCGCGTCATCAAGGACGACGTCGCCGACGAGATCACCAAGCTCAAGGCGTCGGGCACCAACCTGGTGCTCTTCGGCGGCACCACGCTGGCCGCCTTCCTCACCGAGCACGGACTGATCGACGAATACCAGATCTCCGTCCACCCGGTGATACTCGGCGGTGGGCAGCCGACGTTCCACGACCCCGAGCGGTTCGACCTCCGCCTCGCCGAGGCCCGCACCTGCGACTCCAAGGTCGTACTGCTCCGCTACACCCGCGCCTGACCGCACCGCTCACGAAAGAGAGATCCTTCTGCTGCTTCTGCTGCCTTCTGCTGCCTGCTGGGCTCGGCGTCCGACACGGAGGACGCCGAGCAGGAGATCGACCGGGAATGCCGTGCCGGCGAGGACTGCCGGGGTGCCGGTGCTGCGCGACCTGTACGTGAGGCGGGGCAACCGACCGGCGATACCCGCTCAGCCAGCCGCCGATGCGCAGACATCAACGCCCCTGGGTGATTTCGACGGCCAAGAGGGTCGCCGTCGCAGCCTCGCCGGGGTACCCGCCGGTGGCAGCTGATGCGGCACCACGGCCGCAACGCGGCCTGACGCGTGCCCCCTGAGGGCCGCCCTGAACCAGAGGGGCCCACGAGGCAGCCGGCGCAGCAACTGAGACCAAGACTGAGACCACGAACTACGTAGGGCCCCACCGCCGGAGCGGTGGGGCCCTACGTTCAGTCCGGTGAGAGCTGGGCGGAGGATACGAGATTCGAACTCGTGAGGGGTTGCCCCCAACACGCTTTCCAGCTCCCCACGTTGTGGTTCGACGCAGTCCAGGCACGTTCAACTCGCGGGTTCTCACCGCCAGACGGGAGAATTGAACGGCTGCGAACGTGGGCGGATGAGACTACAGGTGAGACTGCCCCTGGACCCTGCGTTATCACCGCCAGTCGATGAACACCGCGCCGTCGCCGAGAGTTGAGAACGCGCCAGTCTTCTTGACCTTCTTGGGCGTGGAGCCCGGCTTGGTGCCGGAAAGGAAGTAGTTGCTCACCGTCCCTTTCACGGAGCGGAACGCGAACTCCTGCCGGTCGGGGGAGAGCACCATGGCGAAGTTCTCATGGTCGTTGCGGGGGAGGACGGGCGCTCCCGGCTTCGCGTCCGCGGAGGCGTCGAACGCGGCGAACCTGTGGTCCGCGGGCTCCGCGCTACCGCACAGCACCGAGTCGTCGTCGAGCCAGTCCTCCCCGCAGGAGAGGAACTCGCCCTTCTCGATGAGCTCCTGGCCCACCGAGCGGCCCCCCGGAGGGAGCTCCAGCACGTAGCCGTCGGCGAGGAGGCGTTTGCCGTCCGGCGAGAGATGAGCGCCGCCGGCCAGCACGCCCCGGGCCGGAGACCCCAGCACGGTGAGGCGATCTTCGCCGACGACCTGGACCTTCAGCCGGTCGACCGGCTTGTGGTTCCCGGCGATGGCCCGGCTTGCGACCCGGCCCGAGGACGCGCCCTCGGGGCCGTCTTCCACGTCGTAGGTGAACCAGACCGTTTTGCCGTCCGGCGAGAGGGCGGCGTTGTCCTCGTGCGGGGTATCGCCGAAGTCCTTGGTCCCGGTCAGATCGGTGAACTTGCCCGAGCGGTCGACGTATCCGACGTGACTCGCTTCGGTCTTCGGGTCCTCGGTGACCACGGCCATCTTCGTGAAGTCCTTGTCGAAGAGCGACCTTATGGCGCCTGTGTCCGAGGCACTGGCGGGCTCCGGCTGGGGCTCGCACAGATCCCGTACAGCGGTGTTGGGCCTGCCTTTGTCGGACTGCACGACCGCCGTGTCCGGCAGCTTGAACTCGGCGTGCGCCACGTGCTTCCAGCTTCGCGGGTCCCAGCCGTCGACCTTGACGGCGTCGCCCCTGCCGTTCCCCGGCGAGCACACCGCCGAAACGATCACGTTCTTGCGTGGAAAGTCGTCGCTGACGCCCTTGCCCTGGGCGTTCCCGCCTGTTGCGGCCCCGTTCGGGTCGCTGTCCGCGGAGCACGCGACGAGGCTCGCTGCCAACGCCAGCGAGAGCAGAGCCACAGCTGCCTTCGGCGCATCAACCATCCCGTTTTCCCCATTCGAAGTCAGACAGCAGCGTACGGGAGCATGTGACATCCCGTTAGTTAAGACCCCCCGGCTGTGCCCTCATCAAGGGTGGGGCCGGGGGGGCTTGTGCGGTGCGTCGGCGCACCGCGCCAGGAAGCGGACTACGAGCGCGCGACGTCCCAGTCATCCCAGTGGGCCCTCGGCGAGGCCCCCGGTACTGGAGCCACGGCCCAGGGCCTCCGGGCTGGCCGGCTGAACCAATGTGCGCCCGTCACGTCAGGAAGAGGCGCGGGAGCCGGATTGGACCTTGCAGCGGTGCGACAGCTAGAAGAGCGTGTTGTCGACGTCGCTGAAGACGAAGTCGTGGTCGGACCAGGTGTCCACGGTGGTCACGCCCGGACCGAACTGAAAGGCGTCGTTGATCCACACGTAGTCGAATTTCTTACGCCGAGGGGAGGCGTTGGCGGTCACTGTGCACGTTGCGTTGTAGGCCGGTCCGCATCCAGGGTCGGCCTCGCGAAAGGCAGTCCACATGCCCTTCAATTCGTCTTGTTGCGGCTCGGCATTGAAGTCTCCGACGACGAGGGAACGGTCATGGCGCGCTGCCTCCCCGACGAGTTCGGCCACCTCCGAGCGACGCTCACTGGCTTGGCCAGCCTGGGCGAGGTGCGTGTTGAACACGCGGACTTCGACCCCGTCGACGAGCGTGTTCGCCCAGAGGTAGCCGCGGTTCTCGGTGCCGCCCTTTTCGTAGCTATGCGAGCCCGAGGCGGTGATGGGTGAGGCGGTCAGCATTCCGATCCCGTAGAAGCCGCCATCGCCGCTTGTGTCCCAGCATCGACCCACGTGCAATGGGTCATAAAACGGCAGGAAGTGTGCGGTGATTGCGTGGTAGTTGATGCCTGTTCGCTCGCGCAGCTTGTCGCGGAGCTTAATGACGTCTTTGCTGCATGCCTCCTGCAAGCCCACCACTTGTGGTTTGTAGCGGGCAAGCACGTCGGCGGCAGCATCGACCGCGCGGCCCCCGGGGTTGTAAAGGTTCATCGTCCCTACTCGGTTGGGCTGGGCGCGGAACGTCGGGTACGCGTTCGCGTTCCCACTCGGAGTGTGGATGCCATCGCGCGGGTTCAGCTTCGCCTGCGACTGGATGCTCAGCGGCGCCTCCCTCTCGACCTTCCCGATACTGGCGACGCTGCGGTCCTTGCTGTCGGCGCTGGCTGCTGAAGCAGGCGTGGCGAGCAACAGCGGGACGAGCAGCAAGGAGAGCAACACGGCCGCAAAGCCAGGTTTCCTAGCAGCGGCGCCAGCCTCGAGCGAACTACGCAGTGATTGTCGTCTGTTCAAGTCCATGGTGTCCTCTCCGAACAGTGCGTTGAGCGTGTCGAATATGTTCCGCCGTCAGTAACAGGCGTGGTTTGAGGCAGTTTTCTGCAGTTTTTCCCAATCTTGGGCTTTGGTGATGTTGCACGGCTTCCTTTGTGTTGGCGGCCGGTGATGCCGTCGACGCTGATGCAGGCGTCGCGCTGGAAGGTGCGGACTGCGACCTGAGCCGCAAGGGGTTTTCGCCGGCGGACCGCCCTCTCCTGGCCGAGTCAGCCGTGGGGTGCCGCAATGGACTGCACCCCACGGCCGGATGGGAGCGTCAGGGGCGTACGTACCCGTAGATGTCCGCGACGGCCGGGTCCTTGACGCGTCGGGTCACCTTGTCCTGGACGTTGCCGCCGATGACGGTGATCTTCCCGTCCGCATGCACCTTCTCCACCAGGTCGACGTGGCGGCTGGTGCTCGGGTCGGCAGGCCCGGTGCCGTACATCACGGCGTCTCCGGGGCGCAGGCCGCGGTGGCCCCGGGTGGAATGCCCGTTGGCCTCACCCCAGTTGAACCACGCTCCGGTGAACGCCTCATCGGGTACTTCCACGCCGGCCTTCTGCCACACCCATGTGCCGAACATTGCGCACCAGGCGGCGCAGGAGCCGTACGGGTTGCAGTTGTTCGCTGTTTCACGGACTCCGACCTGGCTGGCTGCGATGGAGACAATCTTCTGGCGCACGGAACCGGGTGCCGGTGGCTTCTGGCGCTCGGGACCGGGTGCCGGCCGCGTACGATCCTGGTCACTGTCCGCGTGACACCGCGTGCTCCGGGGGATGTTCATGTCGTGCATGGTGCGGGGGCCGACGATGCCGTCGACGGTCAGGCCGTGGGCGCGCTGGTAGCGTTCTACGGCTTTCTTGGTGTCGGGACCGTATGCCCCGTCCTGGTCGGTGCCGACTGCTGCTTGAATCTTCCGCACCTGCCGGGTCATGTGGGCGCCGGTGTCAGGTCCGGCGATGCCGTCGACGCTGATGCAGACATCGCCCTGGAAGGTGCGGACTGCGTGACGTGTTTGTGGACCGTTGATGCCGTCCACGCCCGACAAGGGCAGATACCCCATGCCGGCGAGATTCCATTGCACTTGACGGGTGGACGGTTGCGGAGTGGCTGACGCCTGCGGTGCTGCCAGCAGCAGCCCGGAGGCGGCTATCAGCAGAGCAAGGACGCACAGCAGCACACGCCTGGGTACAGCTCTCGGGTGCGGAGCCCCCGGGAGCTGTACCGCAACTTGAGAGGCAAGGGGCGAACGCAACGAAACAAGCATGGTGGCCTTTCAGGCGGTGGTGGTGTCTCGGCCCCTGCACCGGTGTGGTGCGTGAAGCCTTCGGGGCCGGCGGTTTACCCAGAGCCGGGACTGGAGCCCGGAACCCACACCTGACCCTCCGTCAAGGGTCGGCTCGTCGGTAGCCTGATGCCGTTTCGTCGCGTTCCGTCTTGTCTCAGCTCACCGTCACAACGCTGTGAGCTGCGCAATGAGACAGAGCGCGTGAGACGGACGACTGCGTGATGCACCGCGACGCCTTGGAGAAACACGTGAGTAGTGAGTCAAGCGAACGTCGTCGTAGGAATGTGCTGCCGGAAGAGCGCGAGCTGTATGAGGAGCTGAGGCGCTTTCGCGAGGCCAGCGGTCTGTCCTTGCAGGCATTAGCTCACGGCACCGGCTACTCCAAAGCTTCGTGGCACCGCGTCTTCAGCCAGGGTGCGTTCCCGCCCCGCGAGGCGGTTGAAGCGTTGTGCGCCCGGCGCAAGCTCGATGCTTCGCGTCTCCTCACCCTGTGGGATCGAGCGCGTCAGGCTCGGGTACAGCGGGCGGCGGGCACCCTCGAACCGGACGTCTCCGAGGAAGCTCTTCCGGTGGGCCAGGGCGAGGAGGAGCATCCACCAGTAGAAGCCGGGCAGGAGGTCAGCGATCCGGCGCCCCGCGGGCCGGCCGCAGGCGACATGGCAGCGGGTTCGGACGCCGCCGTTGCCGATGTCCCGCCGCAGCAGGCGGCACCCACATCTGGGCCTGTCTCACCGGTCGAGCGCATATCCGCTGACCGTGCCCCGCACACGGCGTCTCGGTACGGCGGCGGCCGTTTCTTGGTGCTGTTGACGGCTTCCTTGATCTTGTTTTCGGCCGGTGGCTGGTACCTGCTGCGCGAGACAGCCGACTCACCCCCCGCCGAGCGAGCGGCGCCCCCACAGGCCAAGTCCCCCCGCTCCTCCTCTCCGCCCACAAAACCGCCGGAGACGCCCACTTCCCCTGCACCTCACACCGCTTCCGCCCCGGCGCGTGAACAACCTTCCAGTGAGCACCCCGCCCGCACCGGCTCCCCAACAAGCACGACGAAGAGCACCCCCACGACAGCGGAGCCAGGAGCCCAACCGGGCTGCTCAGGCAGTGGGAGCATCAGCAACGTCGACGCTGGTTACGGCCGACTCACGGGCGCGGGGAACATGAAGACCGGCCCATATACCCTCTGCAGCAATGTGAGAGCGGTGACCCCCGGCACCGTGGTGTATTACTGGTGCTCTGTCACCAACAGTCACGGCCACAGCTGGACTTACGCCCGGATCAAAGAACAACAGTGGCAAGGCTGGCTTTCCGGCGACAACCTCGACGACGGCGGCGCGACCAAGTCCTGCCCCAAGGCCACGCGCAGCAGCACCAACTGACGACCAGCCACCGAGCCGCGTCACGCCTTGCACTCCCGATACTCGCCCACCGCAGTGGCGCTACGAGATGGGGGCGAAGCTCTCGGATGAAGTGCCGTCAGTTGCTCAAAGCAGCGCTGAGTCCCAACCTGTGGCCAGGCAGTGCTGAGTGGTGGTCCAGCCGAAGAGACGGGGTAGGGCCCTTACTGACCACGGCTGTCATAGGGGGCGGAGGGTGTGCATGGAAGCGGCTGACCTGACATCGATCGTCATGCAGATGATCAGCGGTCTGGCAACTGGGGGCAGGCACCTGTGTGGGAACGGCAGCCGGTGAGGAGGTATCCCGGCTGGTCAGGGACCGGCTCGGCGGATCTGAAGAAGGGCGTGCGGCACTGGCGCAGCTCGATCAGGAGCCTGGATCCTCTGAAGCGGGAAAGCCAGGTGCGGACGGTCCTGACGAGGGCTCTGGCCGACGACCCAGACTTCGCGGCGCGACTGGAAACCGCAGCGACGCAGAACACGTTCCATGCGGGCAGAGATATGACCGTGCAGACGGTCAGCGTCAGCAGCGGCACCGTGAAGGGAACCATCAACATCGGTCCATTGACGATCACGAAGTCACGTGGCGCATACCTCGCTCTTGTCGCTGCCGTAGACGGTGGCACGTAGAAGCGCATTTCCAGTGGCCCCTGCCCGGTCCTTTGCATGGGAGGCCAGGTATTGCAGCCCGCTCATGTGGTATCAGCGAGGTGCTCATCGCCGAGCAACGCGTGAGGGGCATCGTCGCGATCGGTTCGAGCGAGCAGGGCGGCGAACGATCCTGCACCTGTTGCGTGGAGGTGGCAGGCAAGCCAGCTCGACCTGCCGTCCGGCTTCGGAGTTCCGTCGGCGATCAGGCGTCCAGGCCCAACCTGGGCGCGCTTCCAACTGAGCCCCGACACGTTGGCGATCAAAGGGCTTCGGCCCAGGGTCTGCCCCTGGAAATCTGTTGAGGCTGCGGTGTCGATCGTCATCGCACCGCCAAGGTCCGGAACCAGAGTAAGGACAGCGAACACCTGTGTTGAGGAGTCCAGTTCGGTAAGCAGTTCGCTCTCGATGATCTCCAACTGCCCAGCACGGTCACGTTCAGCGGCGAACTGAGAGAGGTAGGCGGCGCGGACCTCAGGCTGGGACTGGTACACCGTCGTCGAACCGTTGCGCCTGGGGAAGCGCAGAGCGTCGTTGACGAGAACCGCGTGGGGGGCTTGGGTGCTGCGGGGCACGGCAATCAGATAGAAGCCTCTTGCAGTGTCTTCCCCGGGCCGGGCGATCACGTCGATGTACGGAGGAGGAGAGACGCCGGCGGCGACGACCTGGAGCATGCGACGTTTCTCGTCATCACTCAGTTCGACCTCCGTCACACCCGCAGCGTTACCGTGCTCGTCCTCGTCCAGCCCCAGGATGATCAGGCCCCTGACGTGTTGGCCATCGCTGCCACGTCGCCGCAGAGGTCCCGCTTCGCTGAGTCACTGCGTCCGTACAGCTCTGTCTTGAAGTCCAGGTCGAAGTCTTCGGGGACCGCGCCGCCAGTCAGCGCGCTCACGTGAGACTGGGTTGCTTCGGAGACCGGTACGCCCAGCAGGCGCTCAAGGCGTGTCGAACGGAGGGCAGCCATGACACGAGCATGGCCCGCGTCCGGCAGTCATGGAGGTCGCTTCCACACAGTCGGGGGCGCGGACGCCCAACTGCAACCAAAACTGCAACCACGAACTACGTAGGGCCCCACCGCCGAGGCGGTGGGGCCCTACGTTCAGCCCGGTGAGAGCTGGGCGGAGGATACGAGATTCGAACTCGTGAGGGGTTGCCCCCAACACGCTTTCCAAGCGTGCGCCCTAGGCCACTAGGCGAATCCTCCGCCGCAAACTGTACAAGACCTTGGGGAGTGCTCGCGAACTCGTATCCGGGGGTGGGGGAGGGGCGGGGAGGGAGGTCGAAGGGGGTGCGGGGGATCGGGTAGGCTGGCGGCAGCCCCTCACGTGGCGCTAACTGACTGAACTCCCCCAGGGCCGGAAGGCAGCAAGGGTAGGTCGGCTCTGGCGGGTGCGTGAGGGGCGTCTGCGTTGCCGGGGGCTTGCGACGGTGGGGCGCGGCCGCGGAGTGGGCCAGTTGTCGGTGGTGGCCTATATCGTCGGGGGTGTGTCGTCCCTCGCCCTGTACCGCCGCTATCGCCCCGAGACCTTCGCCGAGGTCATCGGGCAACAGCATGTGACCGACCCGCTCCAGCAGGCGCTGCGGAACAACCGGGTCAACCACGCGTACCTCTTCAGCGGCCCACGCGGCTGTGGGAAGACGACCAGCGCGCGCATCCTGGCCCGGTGCCTCAACTGCGAGCAGGGGCCGACGCCCACGCCCTGCGGGGAGTGCCAGTCGTGCCGTGATCTGGCGCGGAACGGGCCCGGTTCGATCGACGTCATCGAGATCGACGCCGCCTCGCACGGGGGTGTGGACGACGCCCGTGAGCTGCGGGAGAAGGCGTTCTTCGGGCCCGCATCGAGCCGGTACAAGATCTATATCGTCGACGAGGCGCACATGGTGACCCCGGCCGGGTTCAACGCGCTGCTGAAGGTCGTCGAGGAGCCGCCCGAGCACTTGAAGTTCATCTTCGCGACGACGGAGCCCGAGAAGGTCATCGGGACCATCCGGTCGCGTACGCACCACTATCCGTTCCGGCTCGTCCCGCCGGGTACGTTGCGTGACTATCTGGCCGAGGTGTGTGAGCGCGAGCAGATCCCCGTCGAGGACGCGGTGTTGCCGCTTGCCGTACGGGCGGGAGCCGGTTCCGTACGGGACTCGATGTCGGTGATGGACCAGTTGCTCGCCGGGGCCGGCGAGGACGGTGTGACTTATGCCATGGCGACCTCGCTGCTCGGCTACACCGACAGCGCGCTGCTGGACGACATCGTGGACGCCTTTGCCGCGGGTGACGGGGCGCGCGCGTTCGAGATCGTCGACCGTGTCATCGAGGGCGGGCATGATCCGCGCCGGTTCGTCACCGATCTGCTGGAGCGGCTGCGGGACCTGGTGATCCTGGCCGCCGTGCCGGATGCCGTCGAGAAGTCGCTGATCGACGCGCCGGGGGACGTGATCGAACGGATGCGGGCCCAGGCGTCGGTCTTCGGGGCTGCCGAGCTGAGCCGTGCCGCCGACATCGTCAACACCGGGCTGACGGAGATGCGGGGGGCCACCGCGCCCCGGTTGCAGCTGGAGTTGATCTGCGCCCGGGTGCTGCTGCCCGCCACGTACGGGGACGAGCGCTCCGTGCAGGCCCGGCTCGACCGGCTGGAGCGAGGGGCTGCGGGTGCTGCGCTGGGTGCCTCTGGTGTTGGTGCCTCTGGTGCCGGTGCGCCTGGTGCCGGTGCGCCTGGTGTCGGTGCCCCTGGCGTGGGGGCTCCGGGTGTCGGTGCCTCTGGGGTCGGGGCTTCTGGTGCCGGGAGTCCCGGCGGTGACGGGGGTGCTGCTGCGGGGTCGCCCGTTACGGGGGCGGGGGTGTCCGGCGATGCGGGTGGCGGTCCGGGAGGGCAGCCTCCCGCCGAGTCGGTGCCCGCACCCGCGCCGCCCCCTTCGGCCCCGTCCGCACCCGCTGCCGCGGAGTCGGCCCGACGGCCCGGGGCCTGGCCCGGCGGAACCGGGCCTGGTGGCGGCGCCGGTGGTGGAGCTGGTGCGGGGGACTCCGCGCGGCGTCCCGGTGCCTGGCCGGGGGCGGCCGGTCCGCCGTCGAGCAGTGGCCCCGCCACCTCTCACGCCGGGCCCCCTCCCGCCGCTCCGGCCCCGTCCGGGCCACCGGCCGACGGGGCGAGCGGGGCGAGCGACGGGCCTACGGCTGCCCCCGCGGGCGGTGGCGGCGATCCGGCGCAGGTCCGGCAGATGTGGCCGCAGATCCTGGAGGCCGTCAAGAACCGGCGGCGCTTCACCTGGATCCTGCTCAGCCAGAACGCGCAGATCGTCGGCTTCGACGGCAAGACGCTCCAGATCGGGTTCCCCAACGTCGGCGCGCGCGACAGTTTCGCCAACGGCGGCAGCGACGAGGTGCTGCGGCAGGCGCTCGGCGACGCGCTGGGAGTGCAGTGGCAGGTCGAGGCCATCGTCGACCCGTCGGGTGGCGGCGGTAACAGTGGCGGCGGCGGTGGTGGTGCCGGGGGCCCTAGCGGGCCGGGCTCCGGGTACGGCGCGGGGTCCGGTGCCATGGGAGGCGGCGCGGCCGGCGCGCGCAGTGCGGTGACGGCGCCCGCTCCCGCGCAGGCGCCGCCGCAGCAGTGGTCGGCGCCCGCGCCCGCCCCGAGTGCCGCCGCGTCCGGGGCGCCCGGCGGGACGGGGCAGCCCGCGGGGGCCGGAACCGCGCCGGTGCCGCCCCAGGCACCAGCGCCGACTCCGGCCCCGGCATCAGCACCGACGCCGGAGGCCCCCCGCGCGGCGGCGCCTCCGCCGTCGAGCTTCGGCCCCGAGGACGACATGCCCGCCGAGGACGACCCCGACCTCGACGACTCCGCCCTCTCCGGCCACGACCTCATCGTCCGAGAGCTCGGCGCGACGGTGCTGGAGGAGTTCCAGCACGACTGACGTACGACGACGTACGACGACGTACGACGACGTACGACCGACATACGACGACGTACGACAACACACGACGACGCGCGACTGACGGCTGCATCGCGGTCGGAAGGTGGGGACTGTTCGGGGAGGGGCGGGTCCGCGGAGGGGGGAACACGTAGGCTCGGGGCGGTGAAGAGGCGTCTAGTGAGCCAGGAGCAATCGTGATTCCCGGTGGTGGACAGCCTGACATGCAGCAGTTGCTGCAACAGGCGCAGAAGATGCAGCAGGATCTGGCCGCGGCGCAGCAGGAGCTGGCCGAGACATCCGTCGAGGGCACGTCGGGCGGCGGCCTGGTGAAGGCGACCGTCAACGGCTCCGGTGAGCTCCAGGGGCTGGTCATCGACCCGAAGGCGGTGGACCCGGAGGACACCGAGACCCTCGCCGACATGGTGCTCGCGGCCGTCCGCGACGCGAACAGCGCGGCTGCCGAGCTCCAGCAGCAGAAGCTCGGCCCCCTCGCGCAGGGCATGGGCGGAATGCCCGGCCTTCCGTTCTGACAGCGGTCCAAGCGGTCCAAGCGATCCGAGCGGTACCCGCTCCCGGCTCCACGCAGCGCACAGGGTCGGGAGCCGGGGGCCGTCGAGGGCTGGTCAGCGGCTAGTGGTGGCCCGTACGGACCACTAACGTACGCAGAGACGAACAGAGAGCAGGCGGGAGCCATCCGTGTACGAAGGCGTGGTCCAGGACCTCATCGACGAGTTGGGCAGGCTGCCCGGCGTCGGTCCCAAGAGCGCGCAGCGGATCGCTTTCCACATCCTGCAGGCCGAGCCCGCCGACGTACGCCGGCTCGCCAGTGCGCTGACCGAGGTCAAGGAGAAGGTCAGGTTCTGCGCGGTGTGCGGCAATGTCGCGCAGGAGGAGCAGTGCCGGGTCTGTCTCGATCCGCGCCGTGACCCGTCGGTCCTCTGCGTGGTCGAGGAGCCCAAGGACGTCGTCGCGATCGAACGGACCCGCGAGTTCCGGGGCCGGTACCACGTGCTGGGCGGGGCGATCAGCCCCATCGAGGGCGTCGGCCCCGACGACCTGCGGATAAGGGAACTGCTCTCCCGCCTCGCCGACGGGTCGGTCACCGAGCTGATCCTGGCCACGGACCCCAACCTGGAGGGCGAGGCGACGGCCACGTACCTCGCGCGGATGGTCTCCGCGATGGGGCTCAAGGTGACGCGGCTGGCGAGCGGGCTTCCCGTGGGGGGAGACCTGGAGTATGCGGACGAGGTCACTCTGGGACGGGCCTTCGAAGGAAGGCGGCTTCTTGATGTGTGAGCCCATGACCCGTGATGTACGAGCCCGTGATGTACGAGCCCGTGCGAGCCTGTGCGAGCCAAGGGCGCAAAAGCCCACAGGGGAGAGGTTGCCCGATGTCTGATGCGACGCTGAACTCCATCAAGAACAACCCCGACGACTTCGCCGTCCAGATCAGCGACCAGATCGAGAGCTTCATCGTCTCGGTCACCGAGGTCGCCAAGGGCGACGACCCGGACAGCGCCGTTCCCTACCTCCTGCTGGAGGTCTCGCAGCTCCTTCTCGCAGGCGGCCGGCTGGGCGCGCACGAGGACATCGTCCCGGACGAGCGGTACGAACCGGACGTGGGCCCCGAGCCGGACGTGGACGAGCTGCGCGAGCGGCTCGCCGTGCTGCTGGACCCGGTCGACGTCTACTCGGAGGTCTTCGACCCGTACGTACCGCGCTCGGCGCCCGTCGCCTGCCGGATCTCCGACGACCTCTCGGACGTGCTGACCGACCTGCGGCACGGCATGGCCCACTACCGCGCGGGCCGGGTGAGCGAAGCCCTGTGGTGGTGGCAGTTCTCCTACCTGTCCAACTGGGGCCCGACCGCCTCGGCGGCACTGCGCGCCCTCCAGTCGCTGGTGGCGCACGTCCGGCTGGACAAGCCCCTCGAAGAGCTCGACGGCCTGGACACCGACAGCAACGCGGGGGACGAGGACGGCTCCCTGGAGGCCGAGGCGGGTGCCGTGATGGCCGCCGAGATCGCCGAGCCGCTGGGCCTCAAGAACGCCTGAGCCGCCGCCCCGCGCGGCGAGGGCCCACCCGGCTTCTCAGCGCAGGATGCCCGCCTCTCGCGCGGCGGACAGCCAGGAGGGGAACTCGCTCATCAGGCTGCGGTAGAGGGCGTCGTCACTGAGGTGGAGGGGCTCGGGGCCGGCGGGGAAGAAGCCGGCGTTGTCCACCATGCGCCGGGCGGGGACCGGGAGTTCGTCGAGCTTGCGCAGGAAGTCGAACTGCTTGCTGTCCGGGTCGCCGAAGCCGACGAACTGCCAGAACAGCGGCAGTCGCGCGGCCGTGCACAGTACGTGCTCGGCCGCCGTGCGGGAGGTCGGACCGCCGTCCGTCTGGAAGATCACCAGGCCCGGCTCTGTGGCGCCGGAGGCGGTGTAGTGGTCGATGACCGCCTGCATGGCGAGGTGGTAGTTCGTCCTGCCCATCCGCCCGAGGCTTTCGTGCAGCGTGCCGATGCGGTTCTCGTAGGCGTCCAGGCCGACCTCGGCGATGCCGTCCAGCTCGGTGGAGAAGAAGACGACGGGGACGGTGCCGTCGTCGTCGAGGTTCGCGGAGAGCCCGAGCGTCTGCTCCGCGAGGTGCTGGACCGTGCCGTCCTTGTAGTACCGGCGCATGCTTCCCGAGCGGTCCAGGACCAGATAGACCGCCGCACGCTGGTCCCCCAGTCCGGCGCTCTCCAGGGAGCGGCGGGCGGATTTGTACAGGTTCACCAGGCCGGGAGCCCGCGCGGTGAGCTTCCGCAGATCGACCGCCGGGCCCCCGGCGCCCGCGCGTGCGTCCGCCGGGGGCCGTCCCGCTGCGGGGTCCCGTTCTGCCGCGGGGGCGCGTTTCACGTAGTCGATGGCCATCGGCCTTCCCCTCCTCGGTCGCGGGCCCGCTCGGGCGGGAGACCCGGTGCGCAGTGTCCCGGTGCCCCGTCCCCCCCCGTCCCGCGGGCATCGTGAACAGAGTCACGTTTCCGTGTCATTTCGGCCCAGGTGGGCAGGGGCCTTCGCGGACGGGACCCGTTCCGTCCGGTCGTTACACTGAGCCGACCAGTGGATCCCTTCCTTCCGGGCAGCGTCGCACGGAGCACCGGGGTCCCGGGAAATGATTCGAGGAGCGAGCACACGTGGGCCTTGTCGTGCAGAAGTACGGCGGCTCCTCCGTTGCCGATGCCGATGGCATCAAGCGCGTTGCCAAGCGGATCGTCGAAGCCAAGAAGAACGGCAACCAGGTTGTCGTTGTGGTCTCGGCGATGGGTGACACGACGGACGAGCTGATCGATCTTGCCTCTGAGGTGTCTCCGGTCGCCTCCGGCCGCGAGTTCGACATGCTGCTGACCGCAGGAGAGCGGATCTCCATGGCCCTGCTGGCGATGGCGATCAAATCCCTCGGCCACGAGGCGCAGTCGTTCACCGGCAGCCAGGCGGGTCTGATCACCGACTCCGCGCACAACAGGGCGCGGATCATCGACGTCACCCCCGGCCGGATCCAGGACTCGGTCGACGAGGGCAACATCGCGATCGTCGCCGGCTTCCAGGGCGTCTCCCAGGACAGCAAGGACATCACCACCTTGGGCCGGGGCGGTTCCGACACCACGGCCGTCGCGCTGGCCGCGGCGCTGAACGCCGAGGTCTGCGAGATCTACACCGATGTCGACGGTGTCTTCACCGCCGACCCGCGGGTGGTGAAGAAGGCGCGGAAGATCGACCGGATCTCCTTCGAGGACATGCTGGAGCTGGCATCGTCCGGCTCCAAGGTGCTGCTGCACCGCTGTGTCGAGTACGCGCGCCGCTACAACATCCCGATCCACGTGCGGTCGTCCTTCTCCGGCCTGAAGGGCACGTGGGTCACGAACGAGCAGCCGGACGGGCAAGGGGAAGAGTCGATGGAGCAGGCGATCATCTCGGGTGTGGCGCACGACACGTCCGAGGCCAAGGTCACGGTCGTCGGGGTGCCGGACAAGCCGGGCGAGGCCGCGGCGCTCTTCCGCGCCGTCGCAGAGGCCGAGATCAACCTCGACATGGTGGTCCAGAACGTGTCCGCCGCCTCCACGGGACTGACCGACATCTCCTTCACGCTGCCCAAGACCGAGGGCAAGAAGGCCATCGCGGCGCTGGAGAAGGTGCAGGGCCCGGTCGGCTTCGACTCGCTGCGCTACGACGACCAGATCGCGAAGATCTCCCTCGTCGGTGCCGGTATGAAGACCAACCCGGGCGTGACGGCGACCTTCTTCGAGGCGCTGTCCAACGCCGGGGTCAACATCGAGCTGATCTCCACCTCGGAGATCCGCATCTCGGTCGTCACCCGCGAGGAGTCCGTGGGCGATGCGGTCCGCGCCGTCCACTCGGCGTTCGGGCTGGACAGCGAGACGGACGAGGCCGTGGTCTACGGAGGCACCGGCCGCTGACCAGGCCGGGAACAGACTGTCTTTCGGCCGTCTGCGGGGCCCACTGGCCACGGCGTGCTCACTGACGGACAATGGCGCTCCCCGCCCCTGCAACCGGCAGGCAGGCGGGGAGCGTCTTTGTTGCCTCCAGAGCCCGACGCGCAGGGGGAGCGCGGCCGACGGCCTGGCAGCCACGGGACGTACGCGGAGACTGAGAGATGTGTGTATGACGGCATGTGGTGTGTTTTCCGGCACAGTGCTTGTCGCGTACAACCCTGACGGGGGGAAACGTGTCAAACAGGCGTGGCAGAGGTACTCGGAATCGCAACGGCCCCTGGTCGCCCCGGCCCCGGTGCCGGAGGGCTACCGGTGGCCGGAGGCATGCCTGTGATCGCGCCGTGGCCAGCCGCGCGCCCGTCGCGCCCGCTCACACAGCATGGGGACGCTGACGAGGCGATGGCACATGGCACCACAGTCGACCACCTGACCGAGACCTACCGCGCCCACTACAAGTCCCTGCTCGGGCTCGCGGCGCTGCTGCTCGACGACACCGCCTCGTGCGAGGACGTCGTCCAGGAGGCGTTCATCCGCGTCCACTCGGCACGCAAGCGTGTCCGCGACCCCGAGAAGACCCTCGCCTACCTCAGGCAGACGGTCGTGAACCTCTCCCGCTCCGCGCTGCGCCGCCGCATCCTCGGGCTGAAGCTGCTCTCCAAGCCGATGCCCGACATGGCGAGCGCCGAGGAGGGGGCCTACGAACAGCTCGAACGGGATCAGTTGATACAGGCGATGCGTGGATTGCAGCGGCGCCAGCGCGAGGTGCTGGTGCTGCGGTACTTCGCCGATATGACCGAGGCTCAGGTGGCCGAGGTGCTCGGCCTCTCCCTCGGCTCCGTGAAGGCGTACGGGTCGCGCGGTATCGCCGCGCTGCGCACCGCCATGGAGACGGCGTGATGAGCAAGGGAACGGGTCTCCCCGGCGGCGAAGAGCCGCGTGAGCCGCACGAGACGCCCGCGTCGCGTGACGGCACGGAAGAGGGCGCCGCGGAACCGGCCGGGCGCGCGGAACCGGCCGGGCACCCCGCAGAGGGCGCTGACGGGAGGAGTGAGCCCGGCGTCTCCGAGGAGATCTCGCTGGACCTCTTCGACGAGTCCGAGCTCAGCTCCGAGGAGGAGACGCTCAGGGAGCTCCTGCGAAGCAGCGTCCGCGGCATCGAGCCGCCCGCCGACAGCGTCGACCGCACGCTGGAGCATCTGCACCGGGCCGTGCCCGCGCGCCGTGCGCACCGTCGTCAGGCGATGGTCGGCGGCATGGCGGCGGCGCTCGTCGTCGTGGTCGGAGTGCCCGCGCTCTTCTACGGCGGCGTCGTGCCGGGCGTCGGCGGTGACGATCAACCGCTGACCGCCGCCAGCACCCATGGCCAGACCCGCGGCCCCGACGCCGGTGTCGGCGAGAAGGGCGGCAAGGGCGAGGAAAGGCACCACGGCGGCAAGGGCAAGGACACAGGCAAGGGCGACAAGGGCGGCTCGGACGCCCCCCCGTCACCGACCGGCGGCCCCGGTGACAGCGGTGCCGACTCCGACGAGACCCTCAACGCCAGCGCACCCACCTGCGGCAGCGAGCAGCTGGGCGGAGGCTCGGCGCAGTCGGGCGCGCCCGACAGCTCGGGCACCGTCTACGGCAGCTTCCGCGTCGCCAACGTCTCCGGCGACGCCTGCACCGTCGACGGCGAGGGCGTCGTCGGCGCCTCCGTACAGGGCAGCGGGGGCGGGCAGGTCACGGTCGTCGACCACACCGCCGGCGATCCGGCGCCCGGCCTCGGCGATCCGGCCGCGGCGCGGGACGAGGTCGTGCTGCCGCCCGGCAAGGCGTACGTGGTGAAGTTCGCCTGGGTGCCCAGCGGATGCAGTTCGCCTTCGCCGCAGGGCGGACGGTACGAGGGTGAGACCTCCGGGCCCAACTCCGGTGCGGATGCGGGCTCGGCGGACGGCGGAGGCGATTCCGGTGGCACCGGGACGCCTGGTGAGGCCGACGGTGGGAACGGGGACCCTGGCGGGGGTGACGCCGAGATCGTGGTCTCCCACACCCCTGAGGGCGGTGCGCCGGTCGCTGGTACGCGGGTCCCGGGCACGTGCGGTAACGGAACCGTCTATCGCACGGGCGTCATTCCGCAGAACTGATCTGACCCGAGCCGGTTCGGGGGCTCGCCGTTGCGGGCCGGGGAAGTGCCCGGGTGCAGCTTTGTTGTGGCTGGTCGCGCAGTTCCCCGCGCCCCTTCGGGGCGGTCCGTATCGCGTGGTCGTACTGTGGGGGCGTGTACCGGTTCTTGGTGACCCCGCGATGGTGGGCGATCAACATCTTCGCCGTGCTGGCGATTCCGGTCTGTGTGCTGATGGGCAGCTGGCAGCTCGGCCGCTTCGACGACCGGGTCGACCGGCATCAGGAGCAGCAGGAGCAGTCGAGTGCCCAGGAGCATGCCAAGGCGCGGGCGCTGCGGGAGCTGTTGCCGGTGACCGAGGACACGGCCGGCCGCACGGCTAAGGTGACGGGCCGGTTCGATACGGCGCATCCGCTGCTGGTGCCGGACCGTACGGTCAAGGACAAGCGGGGCTTCTATGTGCTGTCCCTGCTGCGCACCGAGGACACCGAAGGCGGCAAGGCGCTGCCCGTCGTACGCGGCTGGCTGCCCGGCAAGGCCGATCCGGATCGCGTACCGGCGCCGCCGAAGGGCGAGGTCACCGTCACGGGCGTGCTCCAGGCGTCGGAGTCGCAGAACGACGCCGGTGACGGAGCCACGGGCGCGCTGCCCGAGGGGCAGCTCGGGTTCGTCAGTGCGGCGGCGCTGGTCAACGTCGTCCCGTACGGCGTGGAGGACGCCTGGATCACCGAGCAGCGCACCCAGCAGCCGCTGAGGCCGGTGCCGCCGGTCGCGCCCGACAACACCGGCCTCGACATGAAGGCGTTCCAGAACCTGGGCTATACGGCGCAGTGGTTCGTGTTCGCCGGGTTCGTGGTCTTCATGTGGTTCCGCTTCTTCCGCCGGGAGGCGGAGCTGGCCAGGGACGCGGCGCTGGGACTCATTCCGGACGGCCGGCCGGAGAGCCGGCCGGAGCCTCCGGAAGCGGATGCCGACCCTCCCGGTCCGTCCGCGGAAGATGCCGCAACGCGAAGTCGATCTCCAGCCTGACCTGCTTGATCCGCTCCTCGACGACGAGCGAACCGTGCCCCGCGTCGTAGCGGTACACCTCGTGCGGGTGGTCGCGCTCCGCCAGCTTGGCGACGTAGTTCTCGACCTGCCGGATCGGGCAGCGGGGGTCGTTGACGCCTGCCGAGATGTAGACGGGGGCGCGCACCTTGTCGACGTACGTCAGCGGTGAGGACGCCTCGAAGCGCTCGGGCACCTCCTCCGGGGTGCCGCCGAGCAGCGTGCGGTCCATGGACTTCAGCGCCTCCATCTCGTCGTGGTAGGCGGTGACGTAGTCCGCGACCGGCACGGCGGCCAGTCCCAGTGCCCACACCTCCGGCTGGGTGCCGACGCCGAGGAGGGTGAGGTAGCCGCCCCAGGAGCCGCCGGCCAGGACGAGCCGGTCGGGGTCGGCGAGCCCGGAGTCGACGGCCCAGGTGCGGACGGCGTCGATGTCCTCCAGCTCGATCAGGCCGACCCGGTGCTTGAGGGCGTCGGTCCAGGCGCGGCCGTATCCGGTGGAGCCGCGGTAGTTGACCCGTACGACGGCGAAGCCGTGGTCCACCCAGGCGGCGGGCTGGCCCGCGAAGGAGTCGCTGTCGTGGTGGGTGGGGCCGCCGTGCACCTCGAAGACGGTGGGGAAGGGGCCCCGCCCGGCCGGCTTCTGCACCAGCGCGTGCACCGTCCCGCCGGGGCCCTCGACCCAGGCGTCCTCGACCGGCACGGAGCGCGGTGCCGTCATCCCGGGAGGGTCGAGCACGGCTGCGCCGGTGGTGGAACGGACCTGCGGCGGCTCGGCGGCGGACGACCACAGGAACTCCACCGTGCCGTCGGGCCGCGCCGTCGCGCCCATGACGGAGCCGGCCGGCGCGTCGATGCGGGAGCGTTCGCCGCTCGCCAGGTCGTAGCGGAAGAGTTCGTCGCGGGCCTGGTAGCTGTGCGCGACCAGTAGCGCGGAGGCGTCCGGGTACCACTCGGCGGCGACGTCGCCGGGCAGGTCCAGCTCCAGCTCCTTGGTGGTGCCCGCGACCGGGTCCCAGACCATCGGCTCCCACCGGCCGCGCCGCTGGTGGCCGACCAGCAGCCGCTGGTCGCCGTCGACGGGGGCGAAGCCGAGCACGGTGAGGCCCAGCTCCTTCGTGCCGCCCTCGCTGTCGTCGAGCTCGGCGACGGTGGAGCCGTCGCGCCGCACCACGCGCAGCGCCGAGTGCATGGCGTCGCCGTGTTCGGTGTGCTCGATCGCCAGCAGTGTGCCGTCGTGTGAGAGATCGCCCACACCGGCCGACTCGCTGTGCCGGTAGATCTCGACGGGCGCGGGGGAGCCGGGGCGCAGCACGTGGATGGTGGAGCCGTCCTCGTCGGTGGAGCGGCCGACGACGACGGTGCCGTCCCGGCCGATCGCCAGGCCCGCCGGATAGGCGGGGTCCAGGCCCTCGACGGCGACCGCGTCGGGCCCGCCGTCGAAGGGCTGGCGCATCCAGACACCGAACTCGTCGCCGTCGGTGTCCGAGAACCACCAGATCCACTCGCCGTCCGGCGTCAGGGTGCCGTCCGTGGTGCCGTTGGGCCGGTCGGTGACCTGCCGCTGTGCGCCGGTCGTACGGTCCCAGGCGTACAGCTCGAACGTGCCCGTCGCGTTCGATACGAACAGCGACCGGGCGGGTGCGTCCTCGGCCCACTCGGGCAGCGAGACGCGCGGCGCCCTGAACCGCTTCTCCCAGTCGGGCATGGCGTGGTCGGGCAGTGCGTTCTGATCCATGCGCCCATTGTGGACCGGGACCGGTGGTCGGGGAGCGGGGTCCCGAACAGTACAGTTCGAGCCGCCCCTGTCCCCGTCTGTCTGCCCTGAGGTGTGTCCGTGATGTCCCCGTCGTCGGCCGTTCCGCAATCGTCACCGGTCGAGCCGGTGACGATTGTCGGGGTAGGGGCCGACGGCTGGCCGGGGCTGACCGGGCCCGCGCGGGAGGCGCTGCGCGCTGCCGAGGTGATCATCGGGGGCCGCCGCCAGCTCGCTCTGCTGCCGCCGCCGCAGGAGTGCGCGGGGGAGCGGGTGGTGTGGCCGTCGCCGCTGCGGCCTGCCGTGCCCGGGCTGCTCGCGGCGCACGCCGGGCGCCGGATCGCGGTGCTGGCGAGCGGTGACCCGTACTTCTACGGGATCGGCCGCACCCTCACCGAAGTGCTCCCGCAGCTGCCGCTCCGCGTTCTTCCACACCCCTCGTCCGTCAGCCTGGCGGGTGCGCGGCTGGGGTGGGCGCTGGAGGAGTGCGAGGTCGTCAGCGTCGTCGGCCGGCCGCTCGCCCGGATCGCCGCCGTACTGCACGAGGGGCGGCGGCTGCTGGTCCTCGCCGCGGGTGCCCGCACCCCCGGCGAGGTCGCGGCGCTGCTGCGGGAGCGCGGTTTCGGGCCGAGCCGGATCCGGGTGTTGGAGCAGCTCGGTGGCGCGCAGCAGCGCACCTACGAGGGGACGGCCGAGGACTGGCCGCACCCGCCGGGTGATCCCCTCAACATCGTCGCCGTCGAATGCGCGGCTGCCCCGGACGGGCTGCGGCTGGGCGCGGTCCCCGGGCTGCCGGATGCCGCGTACGAGCACGACGGCCAGCTCACCAAGCGTCATGTACGGGCCGCGACGCTGGCCGCGTTGGCCCCCGCACCCGGCGAACTGCTGTGGGACGTGGGCGGCGGCGCGGGTTCCATCGCCGTGGAGTGGCTGCGCACGCACCCCGCATGCGGAGCACTCACGGTGGAGCGCAACCCCGGGCGGGCCGCGCGCATCTCGCGCAACGCGGAGCGCCTCGGTGTGCCCTCGCTCCGTGTCGTCACCGGTACGGCGCCGGGCGCGCTGGCCGGACTGCCCACGCCCGACGCCGTGTTCGTCGGCGGCGGGCTGACCGCGCCCGGCCTGCTGGACGCCTGCTGGGCGGCGCTGCCGGTGGGCGGCCGACTGGTCGCCAACACCGTCACCCTGGAGTCGGAGGCGCTGTTGGTGGAGTGGTACCGGCGGTACGGCGGCGAGTTGGTGCGGCTCTCGGTGGCGCACGGAGTGCCGGTGGGCGGCTTCACGGGCTGGCGGCAGGCGATGCCGGTGACGCAATGGGCGGTGTGCAAGGGCACCGGCTCGGCAGTGGGAGCCACAGTGGGAGGGGACACATGACGGTGTACTTCATCGGCGCCGGGCCCGGCGCCGCCGACCTGATCACGGTGCGCGGCGCCCGTACGCTCGCCGCCTGCCAGGTGTGCCTGTACGCGGGCAGCCTGGTGCCCCGCGAACTGCTCGCCGAGTGCCCGCCCGACGCGCGGCTGGTCGATACGGCGCAGCTCGATCTGGACACCATCACCCAGGAGCTTGTCCGCGCCCACGGCGAGGGACTGGATGTGGCCCGGCTGCACTCGGGCGACCCGTCCGTCTTCAGCGCCGTCGCCGAACAGATGCGGCGCCTGGATGCCGCCGGGGTGCCGTACGAGGTCGTACCGGGCGTGCCCGCGTTTGCGGCGGCTGCCGCAGCGCTGAAGCGGGAGCTGACGGTGCCGACTGTCGGCCAGACCGTCGTGCTGACCCGGATCGCCCGGCAGGCGACCCCCATGCCGGAGGGCGAGGACCTCGCCACGCTGGGGCGCAGCGGCGCGCTGCTCGTGCTGCATCTCGCGGTGCGGTACGTCGATGAGCTCGTCGCCGAGCTGCTCCCCCACTACGGTGCCGACTGCCCCGCCGCGGTGGTGGCTTTCGCCAGCCGCCCGGACGAGATCGTGCTGCGGGGTGCTTTGCAGGACATTGCGGAGCAGGTGAGGGCCGCGGGCATCAGCAAGACGGCGGTCATCCTGGTGGGCCGCACGCTTGCGGCGGAGCACTTCCGGGACAGCCACCTTTACTCGGCGGAGCGCGACCGGCACGTGTGCTGAGGGGGTGCCCCTGTCCCACCGTCGCAGACTGCGGGTGCGTTGTGGCTTGTCGCGCAGTTCCCCGCGCCCCTTGCAGGGCGCGTGTCCCTGCGAAGCTTGGGCAGTCTGCTCCCCCAAGCTCTTCGAGCAGGGGGTACCCCCAGGGCGCAGGGTGGGCAAGCGCAGCCCTCTGGGACCTAGCGGAGAATGCTGCGGCCCACAATGGTCCCCGCGCGGTCGATGCAGAGGACGTCAACTGCGACGGGCGCCCCGCGCAACACTGCGAGGGCTTCATCGCGGGCGGCGGCGGCAACCAGATCGCCGAGTGGCACATCGGCGGCGGCACACAATTGCAGGGCCGCGAGGCCGGTGTTGGCCTCGGCGATGTGCGCGGCGAGCGCTTCGTCGGCCCCTCCCTGGCGTGCGAGGGAGGCGAGGAAGCCCTTGTCGACCTGGGAGCGCTTCGAATGGAGATCCATATGCCCGGCGGCCAGTTTGGACAGCTTGGCGAAGCCGCCGCAGATGGTGAGCCGGTCGACGGGGTGGCGGCGTACGTACTTGAGGACGGCGCCCGCGAAGTCCCCCATGTCCAGCAGCGCGTCCTCCGGCAGCCCGTACTCGGCGACGACCGTGCGTTCCGAGGTCGAGCCCGTACATCCGGCCACATGCGTACGCCCCGCCGCGCGGGCCACATCCACTCCGCGCCGGATCGAGTCGATCCATGCGGAGCACGAGTAGGGGACGACGATGCCGGTCGTCCCCAGGATCGACAGCCCGCCGACGATGCCCAGCCGCGGGTTCCAGGTGGAACGTGCGATCTCCTCGCCGTTGTCGACGGCGAGCGTGATCTCCACATCGCCGCTGCCGTCGTACTCCTGCGCCACGCGCGCGACGTGGTCGCGCATCATCCGGCGCGGCACCGGGTTGACGGCGGGCTCGCCCACATCGAGGGGCAGCCCGGCACGGGTCACGGTGCCCACGCCCGGCCCGGCGCGGAAGACGACGCCCGCGCCCGGCGCGAGAGGGCGCACGGTGGCACGTATCACGGCGCCGTGGGTGACGTCGGGGTCGTCGCCCGCGTCCTTGATCACGGCGGCCATGGCGCAGCCCGGCGCCAACTCTTCGCGGGCCAGCGCGAACGAAGGCGTCTGGCCCTTGGGCAGCGCGATCGTCACCGGGTCGGGGAAGTCGCCGGTCAGCAGCGCGGTGTACGCGGCGGTCGTCGCCGCGGTCGCACAGGCACCGGTCGTCCAGCCCGGCCGCAGCCCGGTGTGTTTGAGTTGAGCGCCGCGCCCGCCCTTGGGCTCCTCACCCATGAAAGGAACCGCAGCCCGTGCACGTACTGATCCTCGGCGGGACGACGGAGGGCCGCCGCGTCGCGGAGCTGCTGGACGGTGCCACCGGCGTACGCGTCACCAGCTCGCTGGCCGGACGGGTCGCCGCCCCGCGGATGCCGGTCGGCGACGTACGCATCGGCGGCTTCGGAGGCGTCCAGGGGCTGACGGAATGGCTGCGTACACACCGTGTGGACGTACTCATCGACGCCACCCATCCCTTCGCCGAGACGATCAGTTTCCATGCCGCCGAGGCCGCGGCCGGTGCCCATGTTCCCCTGCTCGCTCTCCGCCGCCCCGGCTGGGTACCGAGTGAGGGCGACAACTGGCATATGACGGACTCTTTGGACGAGGCCGCTCTGCTGCTGCCCCGGCTGGGGCGGCGCGTCTTCCTGACGACGGGGCGTATGGGACTGGCCGCGTTCGCGGGGCCGGGCAGCGACGGTCTGTGGTTCCTCGCCCGCTCCGTCGACCCGCCGGAAGCGGGCACGCCTGTCCCGGCCCGCATGGAGCTGCTGCTGGACCGGGGCCCGTTCTCCCTGGAGGGAGAGCGCGCGCTGCTGCGCGGCCATCGCATCGACGTCGTCGTGACGAAGGACAGCGGCGGTACGGCCACCGCGCCCAAGCTCGCGGCGGCGCGGGAGGCCGGGCTGCCGGTGGTGGTCGTCCGCCGCCCGCCGGTCCCGGAGGGGGTACGGGTGGTGACGACCCCCGCGGAGGCGGCGGAGGTGCTGCGCGAACGGTGACCGTCAGCTGGTCGCCGCCTCGAACGCGGCCTCCGCGTGCAGCCGTGCGGTGGGAAAGACGGGCACGGGGCTGTCGTCCGCGCCGATCAGCAACTCGATCTCCGTACAGCCCAGCACGATCCCTTCGGCCCCGTCCGCGACGAGCTTGTCGATCACCCGCCGGTACGCGGCCCGTGAGTCGTCCCGCACGGTTCCCAGGCACAGTTCGTCGTAGATCACCCGGTGCACCAGTTCCCGGTCGGCCGCGTCGGGGACCAGCACCGACACGCCACCGGCGGCCAGCCGGCCCCGGTAGAAGTCCTGCTCCATCGTGAACGCGGTGCCCAGCAGTCCGACGCGCCGCAGCCCCGCCGCCCGCACCGCCGACGCGGTCGCGTCCGCAAGGTGCAGCAGCGGCACCGAAGTGGCCTCCTCGATGTGCGCGGCGACCTTGTGCATGGTGTTGGTGCACAGCACCAGCAGCTCCGCGCCGGCCGCCGCCAATGCGCGGGCCGCGTCGGCGAGGATGCCGCCCGCTTCCTCCCACCGGCCTTCCGCCTGCAACACCTCGATCTCGGCGAAGTCGACCGAGTACAGCACCAGCCGCGCCGAGTGCAGCCCGCCCACCCGCTCCTTGGTGATCTCGTTCAGCATCCGGTAGTACTCGGCCGAGGACTCCCAACTCATCCCGCCGATCAGCCCGATCGTTCGCACCGTTCGCACCGCCCTTCGTCCCCATGCTGTCTGTATCGGCAGCTCACCACATAAGGAGGGCTTTGGCGTTTTGCGGGGGAGAGCGCAGAGTCGGCCGGCCGACGTCAGTCACAGAACGCGTTGTCCAGCACCTTGTCGAGCGGGGCTCCGATACCCGGGTCCGCGGGCCAGTCGGCGAGGTTCGCGGACAGCACCATCCGCCGGGAACGGTCGGGCGTGGTGAAGGCCAGCGTCGCGTAGCCGGGGATGCCGCCGGTGTGCCCGACGACCGTACGTCCGCAGCTCAGCTTCCGGTGCTTGAGCCCGAGCCCGTAGCGTGCGCCGGGTTCGCCGGTGGCGACGGTGCGGTTCATCTCCCGCCATTCGGCGGGGCGCAGCAGCTTGCCCGAGGTGAGCGCGGTCAGGAACGTGTCCAGGTCGCCCGTGGTGGAGGTGATCTCCCCCGCCGCGCCGGCCATCGAGGGGTTCAGTTCGGTGATGTCTTCGCGGTCGGCAAGCTTGATGTAGCCGTGTGCGTGCGGCCCGGGGAGTACCGCGTTGTCTCCGGGTACGGAGGTGTGCCGCAGACCCAGCGGCACGGTGATCCGCCGCCGGACCTCCTCGGCGTACGACCGGCCCGTGATCCGCTTGATGACGAGTCCGGCGACGGCGTAGTTGGTGTTGGAGTACCCGTAGTCGGTGCCGGGCGGGAAGTCGGCGGGCTTGGCCGCCGCCGCGCGCACCAGCGCCGCCGGATCGTGGTGCCGGAAGCGGGTCCGGACGAACTCCTCGCCCTGCGGCAGGTCGCGGGCCAGATCGTGCAGGCCGCTGGTGTGCTGGAGGACCATCCGCACGGTGATGCGGTCCGCGTCCGGTACGAGGCCGGGTGGCAGGTACCGCGACAAGGGATCGTCCAACGCCACGCGGCCCTCCCCGACCAGTTGCAGCAGGACGACCGCAGTGAACATCTTGGTCGTACTGCCCGCGCGGAAGAGCCCGTTCCGGGGAACGGGTGCGGTTCCCTCAGCCTTCGCCGAGCCGGCCCGTGCGGTCCAACTGTCGTGGTTGTCCGTCACCCGCGCCTGGACGCCGATGGCGCCGTTGCGGGTGATGTCGGCGAGGCCCTCGCGAATCTGGGTGCGTTTGTCCGGCTGCTGTTGCTCGGCAGTTGCGGGCAGCGTGCCCGTGACGACCGTGACGGTGGTCAGGACGGCGAGGGCGCACAGGAGCGCAGGCCGGTGTCGGCGCATGTCTTCCCCGTTCTTCGTGGCTGGTGGCGGGCGCGTGCTGGCTGCCGCACATTCCACAGCTGCCGACGGACGGGAACCATGGAGGTGCCACCCCTCCCGGGGTTCGGATTGCCCGAACCCTCATTGGTCCGCTTCCGGTAGCCGGGCACCCCGGCTGTCGGCGACGCGGATGACGTTGCTGAGGGCGAGCGCGGCCTTCCGGGTGGCCCGCGCGGTCTCGTCGTCGGCGCCCGTCTGCCTGGCCAGCAAGGGCAGGATGCGCTTCAACGCGCGGTGACCTTCCTCCAGTTGGGCCTCTTCGAGTTCGTCGGCGTAGCAGGAGAGGAGGGAGTCGGGCGTGCCGCTGAGGTAGCACGGTTTGCCGGACCCGGTGGTCCACGGCAGCAGCCGAAGCTCACCGGCCGCGGGGATGGCCGTCTGCTCCCTGTCGTAGATCCAGATTCCCTCCACCCCTGTATGGCAGACGCAGTCGCATGCCTCGTACGTCACCGGGACGCCCGGAGGCGCCTGCCTCGGTGTCGCATGACGGCACTCCGCGTGCCTGCCGAGACCGCATGCCGCAGAGCGGTAACTCGTCACGGGACATTCCTTCCTTGCGCGCTCTGTGAGAAAGCGCCTACAGAGTGGCACCAACACGGCTAGCGTTGGAACGGAGTTGGGGAGTTTGCGCGGACAACTTTCCGCGCCATTTCCTGCTGCTCGGCGGTGGTTTTCATGCTTCACCGCAATGTTCTGCAAATTCGCAGAACATTTCTCGCGCTGGCGGAGGAAGGAAGCGCGCGATGATCACAGACATCGAGTCGGCAACGCCCGCCCTGTGCCGCTTGCAGCTCGGCAGCGAGCTGCGGCAACTGCGGCAGGCCGCGGGCCTGAACGGACGCCAGGTCGTCCGAAAGCTCCTGTGGAGCTCGTCCAAGCTCACCCGCCTGGAGACGGGCGACAACGCCTCTGCCGAGCCGTCCGACGTGATAGCGCTCTGCGAGATTTACGGGGCGTCGAAGGAGAAGCGGGCCGTCTTGCAGGGGTACGCCGCGGTGACGAAGACCCGGCGGGACTGGTGGCAGTCGGCGGCGTATCGGCCGGTGATTCCGCCCGGTTTCAAGGCGTACTTGGGACTGGAAGCTACGGCTAATGTCGTGCAGAACTACGCCTCTGAGTTCGTGCCGGGCCTGCTACAGACTGAGGCTTACGTTCGCGTCATCTACGACCATGCTCATCACGGCCTGACCGAGGGGGAACTGGATAGCCTCGTGGACGTGCGTATGACCCGTCAGGAGGCGTTGCTTCGCGAGAAGTCACCGCTCAGGCTCACCGCGATCATCAATGAGGCAGTGCTGCACCGTGCCGTGGGCGGGTCCACAGTGATGCGCGACCAACTGAGCCACATCGCCGACATGGCCTCCCGGCCGAACGTTCGTGTTCAGGTGCTGCCGTTCAGTCTCGGACTTCATCCTGGCATGAACGGGCCATTCGTCGTCCTTCAGTTCTCCGACCGCACCGCACTGCGGCCTATCGTCTACCTGGAGAACCTGTCAGATGCCTGGGTGTGTCGGCGGGAAGGCGACGTCGAGCGGTACGAGGAGGCGTTCACTGATCTCCAAGCGATGGCCCCAGGGCCGCACGAATCCCTGAAACTGATCAAGGAAGCAGTCAAGGAGCATTGATACTCATGACCAGCATGGCCGAGGTCCTAGGTGACGCCGCCTGGTTCAAGTCGAGCTACAGCAACAACCAGGGAGGAGAGTGCGTCGAGGGCGCTCGCTTGAGTGGCGCCGTGATGGCCGTTCGGGACTCGAAGCAGTCGGAGGGGCCCGCGTTCGTCTTCCGGGCCGATGCTTGGACTGCCTTCCTGACCTCGGTAAAGAGCGGAACCCTCGATGACTGATGCCGCCTGGTTCAAGTCGAGTTACAGCGACAACCAGGGCGGTGAGTGCGTCGAGGGCGCCCGCCTGAGCGCTGGCGTCATGGCCGTACGGGACTCCAAGCAGCCCGACGGTCCCGCGTTCGCGTTCCGGTCCGACGCCTGGTCCGCGTTCCTGACCTCCGTGAAGAGCGGAGCCCTCGAATAGGAGCAGTGCTCGGGGGCGAGAGCACTGCTCTCGCCCCCGTCGCTCTCCGAGGGCCGCCGGAAGTGGCCGGAACTGAAGGGCGTCCGCACAGTTCGGTACTACGCGCTCATTCCCGCACGGTGTTGGTACTTATGCCAGGACAGGAATAGTCCCGAGACGGCATGGACGACCCGCTTCGGGCACCCTAGCGTCGTTGGTAGGGGCCGGGAGACACCCGGGGCGGAGGGGGAAAGCCATGGCCGTGAGTGAGGGACTGACACGACTTACCGGCAATGTCTACGGGCCGGAGTGCGATGACGATGACTGTCCGAACATCTACGCGACCGGGCGCGGTTCGTATGTCGTTCAGGGCGACGTATACGACGGGTTCCAGGTGCCGGGAGGGGAAGGTCTCGTCGAGATTCCCGAACACGTCCTGAGGGAGGCTGTCCGTGTTCTTGGATGGTGACGAATGGCGGGAGTTCTTCGACGCCTTCGAGCGGGAAGCATTTCGGTTCGAGACGCAGCCGAAGTACTCCATGCCAAAAGAGGCCGCAAGCTTGGCACGGTTTCTGAGCGGGCAGCCCAAGCCCGTCGACCACAACCGCCGTTGGCATGAGCGGGTGCGCGGGTACTTGGATCAAGGAAAGTGGATCGGCCGCGTACGCGTAGTCAGTCAGCCGCTGACCGACTACCAGCGTTACCAACTGTCCTGGGGAATCCCGGGGAACGTGGCCGCCGGCGAGCACATTCGGATCCTTGATGTGACGCAAGGAGACTTTGGCCTTCCCCTTGGTCAGGACTGGTGGATGTTCGACGAATCAAGGGTGGTTCATCTGAACTACCGACCGGACGGTACGCAGATCAACCGGGAAGTCGTGGAGGGTGACATCGAGCCCTACCGCCGGTGGAAGCGTGCCGCCTTCGAGGCTGCGATCCCGTTTGCCGAGTACGCGAAAGTGCACGGGTGACGCTCGACCCTGAGCAGCTGGCGCAGTCCAAGAACGACCTGGCGGAGACGCTGAAGGAGTTGCGTAAGCGAGCAGGTCTCTCCGGAGATCGACTCGCCAGGCGTTGCGCCATGAGCCAAAGTAAGATTTCGAAGATCGAGACCGGCAGGACAACGCCGAGCGTCGTTGATGTCGAGCGTATCCTCACTGCCCTTCAGGTGCCCCGGGATCTGCTGGTCGAGATAACCGCGCTGGCGCGCATCGCGAACACCGAGTGGGAGGACAAGCGGTCGTCGTGGCGCCGTGGCCTCGACAAGCGTCAGACGGAACTGGCGTCGCTCGAAGCAGCCGCCGCTGAACTGCGCTATTTCTTGCCGTCCATGATCACTGGCCTCCTGGCCACGCCTGAGTATGTGCGTGCCAGTCTCGCTCATTCGCCGGTGGACACATCGAGGACGGTGGCCAAGAAACTGGAACGGCAGGCCATTCTCTACGACGTCTCGAAGTCCTTCACGTTCCTGCTCACGGAGCAGGCGATCAAATGGGCAATCGTCCCCCCGTCGGCGATGGTCGTTCAGGTGGACCGACTGGCCTCGCTGTCCCGGCTCCCCAATATTCGCTTGGGGGTGCTTCGGAACGGGACGCCACTCGTACGTGGTCCGCTGAACACGTTCACGGTCTACGACAGTCGTCTGGCCACAGTGGAAACATTCACAGGGCGCCTCGTTTTTCGAGACTCCAAGGATGTTGCCCAGCACCTTGAAATCTTCGAGATGTATATGAGTCGAGCTTTGTTCGGGGATGATGCTCGGGCATTCCTCGATGAGTGCGCTCGATCCTTCCTTCATGATTTTTAGTATGAGACGGGAATGATGACGGCTGTGCAGCCGGTCTCGTTCTACATTGATTGATGAACACGGGTAGATCGAGCATCAGTTGAAGGAGGGGCCCGTATGGGAAGGCACAGCGACGGCAAGGGTGGCGAGGACGGCGACAGGCAGCAGTCTCCCCGGGAGTCGGACGGGCAATGGAACAATCCCATCCCGCCTGAGGACGACGAGAGCGAGAAGTAGTCCCATGGAAGACTCGGAGTATGGACAACTCGTCGCTCATCTCGGTGAGTCCGGCGCTCTGGGGGCAGGCTGGCGGGGTGCGTTTCTGCGAACCCCGCGCAGTTCCTTTCTCCCCGAGTGCATCTGGGCCGAGGAAGGCCCCGGCGGGTACCGGAAGGTCACGAGGGGCGGCAATGCCGAGGAGTGGCACGCGAAAGCGAACGCGGACGATGTAGTGGTCACTCAGCTCGACGACGGGGCCGAGGGCGGCCCCGGAACAGCGACAAGTTCGGTGAGTATGCCGACATTGGTCGCTCGTATGCTCGGGCATCTCGATGTGCGTGGCTCTGGCCAGTCCGTATTGGAGATCGGCTCGGGCTGGACCACGGGGCTCCTGTGCGCCCGCGTGGGGGCTCCCCGTACCGTGTCCGTAGAGATCGACCCGCAAGTGGCGGAACGCGCCCGGGGCGCGTTGGCCGCACTCGGGCATTCCCCTGTGCTCGTCGTCGGTGACGGCACACGAGGGTTCCTGGAGCGTGCGCCGTACGACCGGGTGAGTTCCACGGCGGCGGTTCGTCGCGTGCCTTATGCGTGGGTGGAGCAGTGCAAGCCGGGTGGGGTCGTGGTGACGCCGTGGGGCACGTCGTTCTGCAACGCGGGTCTTTTGAAGCTGCGGGTTGGCGAGGGAGGGGACGCCGGGCCCGAAGCTGTCGGCAGGTTCGTGGACAGCGTGAGTTTCATGTGGATCCGCAACGAGCGGCCACCGGCGGACGCGGGTGCCGGCCGTGACCAGGCCGAGGCGCGTTACGGCCCTTCCGCCATCAGTCCTGAATCAGTGCTGGAATCCGTCCATTGCGCGTTCTCCATCGGCCTGCATCTGCCCACCGTCCGGTATCGCGTTGTATGGAACGACAGCGATCCGCAGGCCACACGGCGCCTTGTGCTGTGGGACGTTGATGGCTCGCGTGCAGTCGCGTTCTTCCACGAGTGGAAAGCGGACGACGCGGTGAAGCAGACCGGTCCCCGGGACCTGTGGACGGAAGCCACCGCCGCCCGCGCGTGGTGGCAGCGTCACGGAATGCCGGAACTGACCCGGTTCGGTGTGACGGTCACCCGCAGCGCGCAGCAGGTTTGGCTGGACCAGCCGGATCAGGTGATCGCGACGGTGTAGAGCCCGCGTTCGGGGCGGCAACTGGCGCCGCGATCGAGCTGAGAGGGAGAGGTGGCCGTCGAAGGCCTGGGCACTAGGCTGGTCCGCATGACCAACGGGGACCTGCGCTATGGACACTGTGGCGCGTGCGGCGGCGTCGAGGTGTTCCGGGGCGAATACGTGGCGCAAGGCGGGATCCGGCCGACGGGCGCGGGAGCGTTCGGGACGAAGCAGGCGGTGTTCGACGCTTTCGTCTGCGCGGCCTGCGGGAATCTCCAATTGCATGTGCGGCTGGACCCGAAGATGTCGTCGCACATCCGGCACAAGCTCACCTGGATACCGCCGCAGCAGGGCATGGGCTAGGGCGGAACCCGTCCCTCCAGGCAGGCAGCTTTGAAGGTCTTCACCAATTCCCCGATTTCAACTCCCGCTGTTACCAAGAGTGTTCGGATAGCATCTCTTGGCTCAGCAGCCGGAAGGGGTGGCGGTGCGACCGTTGGAGACCTCCGACCCGCGCAGGGTCGGGCCGTACAGGATGCTTGCCGAACTCGGCAGCGGCGGCATGGGGAGAGTACTGCTGGGCGATACGCCTGGCGGACGGCTGGTCGCGCTCAAGCGCGTACGCGCGCAGTTGGTGGAGGACGACGGTTTCCGTGCACGGTTCCGCCGCGAGGTGGTGGCCTCCCGCAAAGTGTCCGGCGCCTACACGGCGGCCGTGATCGACGACGGCGCGGACGAACCGGTGCCATGGCTGGCCTCGGAGTTCGTGTCAGGGCCTTCACTGCACGCGGCGGTGGAGGCCGTCGGCGGGCTGCCGGAGGAGGCGGTGCTGCGGCTGGCCGCCGACCTGGCCTCGGCGCTGATCGACATCCATCAGGCCGGATTGGTGCACCGCGATCTGAAGCCCTCCAATGTGCTGCTCGCCGAGGGGCACGCCAAGGTGATCGACTTCGGCATCGCGCGGGCCGCCGACAACGACGACGGCACCTGGGTCACGCATACCGGCTGGGTGGTCGGTGCACCCGGCTATATGTCGCCGGAGCAGGTGGAGCCCGACGGCCACCCCCTGACCCCGGCCAGCGATGTGTTCTCGCTGGGCGCGGCGCTGGTCATGGCGTGCACGGGCGAGGGTCCGTTCAACGGGACCTCGGCACCGCAGATGATGTACAACGTCGTGCACACCGAGCCGGACCTCAGCGGGATACCGGATGAGCTGCGCGGACTCATCCAGCCGTGCCTGGCCAAGAAGCCGGAGGAACGGCCGAGTCCGGAGCAACTCCATGCGCAGGTGGAGGAGTTGCTGCTCGCGAAGGCCGAGCGGCCCGAGCAGCCCTGGCCGCGCGAGATACACCAGATGATCGCGGCCCAGCGCGACGACGTGCACCGGTTCCGCATGGCGGCGGACGAACGGCACGTCCCACCCGACTCCGAGCAGCCGACCGTCGTCGTACCGCCCCGTCCGGAGGGTGGCGCGGCGTGGGCCCGCCGGACGTTCGTCTGGGTACGGGACTTCACCCGCGAGGCCGCCCGGACGGTACGTGGCGTATCGCCGGGCGGCTCGGCGAGGGGCGCGGCGCGCGGACGTACGACCGCCCGCGAGCCGGACGGACCCGAGTCCACCGCCCAGGCCGCCGGTTGGACTCCGCCCCGCCAGGCCCCGCGCCTTCGGGCACGCCTGACGGCCGCCCTCTCCGGGCCGAAGGTCCGCCGCGCGCTCATACGGTCGCGGGACATCGCCTTCGTCGTCATCGGCGTACTCGCGGGCCTGATCGCCGCGACCAAGGCCAACAGCGGCGATCTCCTCCCCATGTCCCAGCAGTCCTTCCACAGCAGTCTCCTGGAGATGGAGGCCCCCGCGATCCCCACCGGGCTGATCCACCCCAGCTATCTGGGCGCGGTGACCGGCGCCTGGCTCGGCGGGCTGATCGGCGTCGTCGCGTGGATCGTCGCCGGGCTGCGGTCCGCGCTCACCAGCTTTCTCGTCCTCGTGGCGCTGTGCGTGACCGGTTTCGTCCTCGGGTGGATCGGCGACGGCGGGGGCCTGGACATCGCCGTGATCTCGCTGGGTGAGTTCGACGAGGAAGGTGCCTGGGTCGGCGCGCTGCTGGGGCTCGCGCCGCTGGCCGTCGCCAGTGCCGTGTCCAAGAGGGGCAACGTGGCGCGCTCCGGCGAACAGGGCTGCGGCGTCGTCGCGGCCCTCGTGGTCACCACGGCGTTCACCGTATGCCTGGGCGCCGTCTGCGGTTACTACGGCTGGATGGGCCTGGTCATCGGCGACACCAAGATCGGACTGTTCACAGCCATCGGCGCGGCCGTCGGCGGCAGCGTCGCCTTCCGTATCGTCGCCGCTGTCCGCGCATGAAAGTCCGGGAGCGGCCCCGGACGCACGGCCCGGGGCGGGGCTGATTGGATCGCGCCCATGGAAACACTCGGTTTGGCCTGCGTGGCCCTGCTCCTGTTCGGGGCGGTCCTCAGCATCGAGACCCGGATCTCGCGTTCGGACCGGCAACTGGCGCGGGTCGAGCGCAAGCTTGACCTGATGCTGGAGCACATGGGGTTGCAGGAGCACGACCCGCGGCTGCGCGAGGTGATCGAACTCCTCCGCAACGGCAAAAAGCTCCACGCGATCAAGAGATACCGGGAGTTGACGGGCGAGGGCCTGAAGGAGGCCAAGGAAGCCGTCGAACGCCTGGGTTAGCGGACGGGTGTGGCCTCCGGCAGGGCGACCTGGCCCGTCACGAAGGAGCTCCACAGCCCGACCCGGAGCTTCGTGCCGGGCTCGGCCGTGGTCTCGGCGAAGCTGACGGTACGGGGGCCCGTACGGCGTGCGGCGCCCCACTCCAGCTGGAACCGCCGGGTGCCCACCCGGTCCGCCGGTGGCACGTCGGAGGGCGGCAGGATCTCGTCGAGGCCCCACAGATAGCCCCGCTGCCGGTAAGGACCGGTGACGCGTTCCCAGGTCAGCTCCAGGATCGTGTCCGTGGCCGGGATGACGACGAGGGCACCCCGCATCCCGTTCGCGTACCGGGTGTTGAAGGCGTACACCTCCGAAGTGCCCTGCGGGTAGGCGTGCGCCGTACCCCGGCCGATGCGGGAGCCTTCGGGGCAGCCGCCGGTGCCCTGCCGCTCGACCACCGTGCGTGCACAGGTGGGAAAGGCGGCGGGGTGGAAGCGCAGCGATGCATCGAAGAGGAAGACGAAGCGGCGCGCGGCAGCCGGCGGGCCTTCCGGATCGGCCCGGCTGGTGCGGTCGAAGGCCACGCGTACACCGCCCCGCGTGCCGCCGTCAGGGCGCACCGTCGCGGTGAGCCCGTCGATGTTGCGGGGCCCGGGGACATCGGGCTCGTACGGGCGCTGCGGCCCACCGGGTGTGGGGTCGGGCGGTGCTTCGCCGGGCAGGTGGGGTATTGCGGAGGTCGCGGGTGCCGCGGGTGCACCTGGTGCTGTGGATGTCACCGGCGCCGTGGGTGCCGTGGGTGCCGTGGGTGCCGCGGGTGCCGCGGCGACGAGCACCGCCGCGACCGCCGCCGCCGCGGTTGCCGCGGTCGCCGCGCTCCGTCCTCTGTGCTCTCGCAGGGATCCACGCATCGTCGCCACCTCTCGCCCGTCTCTCGGTCCGTTTCATCGGCGCTGGTCGGCTCTGGCCGGCCCCGGTCGGCTGCCGTCGGCTCCGTCTGCCGACGGCAGCCCGCGTCACGTCGTCCGGAGCCTCATGACGTCGAGCCCCGTGCCCCGCGTCATGTCCGGAACTCCAGGGTGGTCCGGGTGCGCGGGTTCTCCGGCTGCTCTGCCGTACGGGGGGTCCGGCGTACCCACCGTCCGCCGGGCCCAGGGGGGACAATGAACGCATGGGCATACACGCGGAGTTGGGTGACTTTCTGCGGTCCCGTCGGGCGAGAATCCAGCCGCAGGACGTCGGGTTCGCCTCAGGGTCCGGCCACCGAAGGGTGCCGGGGCTGCGCCGGGAGGAGCTGGCGCACCTGGCGGGAGTGAGTGTCGACTACTACGTACGGCTGGAGCAGGGCCGCAATCAGAGCGTCTCGGACGCGGTGCTGGGCGCCGTGGCCGGCGCACTGCGGCTGGACGAGGACGAGCGTGAACACCTCTTCCGGCTGGCCCGCCCGCACCGACCGGGCCCCGCGCGGGGCGCCGCGGGTACGGGGGAGCCGGAGGCCCACTCCGTACGGCCCGAGGTGCAGCAGCTGCTGGACTGGATCACGGCACCGGCCCTGGTGATGGGGCGGCGTATGGACGTACTGGCCTGGAACCGCCCGGTGTGCGCCCTCATCACGGACTTCGATGCGCTACCGCCGGCCGAGCGGAACATGTGCCGACTCCACCTGCTCGACGCGGAGATCGGCAGCCGCTACCCCAACCGCGAGATGATCGCCCGGGAGGCCGTGGGCCATCTCAGGATCGCCGCGGGCCGCCACCCGGAGGACCCCGAGCTGTGGCGGCTGGTCGCCGAACTCGTCGAACACAGCCCGGAGTTCCGGCGGCACTGGGAGCTGCATACGGTGCGCACGAAGTCGCACGGCATCAAACACCTCAACCACCCCGACGCCGGCCCGCTGGCCCTCACGTACGAGATGACCCACTTCCCACAGGACCCGGAACTCGCCCTGCTCGTCTACACCGCCGGGCCCGGCACACCCGAGGAGGACGCACTACGCCTGATGGCCAAGGTGTGAACGCCGTACGACTCAGACGTCGGGATACCGGCGCGGTGTCCATACGCACTCCGTACCGTCCGGCCCGCGGGAGGTCCGGGTCTGCGAGGAGCCGACGATCAGCAACGTACGCATGTCCACCTGGGCCGGATCCAGCTCGGCCAGCGGGACGATCCGTACCCGCTCCCCGTCCCCGCCCACGTCGCGGGCCACCACGACCGGGGTGTCCGGGGCGCGGTGCTCCAGCAGGACCTCGCGGGCCTTGCCGACCTGCCAGTTGCGGCTGCGCGAGCCGGGGTTGTAGAGGGCCAGCACCAGGTCGGCCGCCGCCGCGGCGCGGAGGCGTTCGGCGATGACCTCCCACGGCTTGAGCCGGTCGGAGAGGGAGAGCGTGGCGTAGTCGTGGCCCAGCGGTGCGCCCGCGCGGGCCGCTGCCGCGTTGGCGGAGGTCACGCCGGGCAGTACCCGTACGGGCACGTCCGCGTACGCCTTCTGGTCGGCGGCCTCCAGCACGGCCGTCGCCATCGCGAAAACGCCCGGATCGCCGCCCGAGACGACGGCCACCCGCCGCCCGCGCCGCGCCAGCTCCAGGGCGAACTCGGCGCGTTCGGCCTCGACGCGGTTGTCGGAGCCGTGCCGGCGCTGGCCGTCCCGCGCCGGTACCCGGTCGAGGTAGGTGGTGTAGCCGACCAGATCGTCGGCGGCGGCCAGCGCGCCCCGCGTCTCGGGGGTGAGCCACAGCGGCCCGGCGGGCCCGGTGCCGACGACGACGACTTCGCCGGAGGCCGTGCCGTCGCCGGGGGAGCCGCCCTCCTTCTCAGGGGCTGCCCCCGGCTTGCCCACCTTGCTCGGCAGTACGGCAACCGAGAAGTACGGCACCGAGTCCGGGTCGATGTCCGCGACCCGTCCGGTGCGTTCGCCGCGCATGGTGGCGCGCTCGACGTAGCGGGCCTCGGCCAGCCGCCCGGAACGCTCCAGCGCGCGGCGCACCTTGGGAAACGTACGGCCCAGCTTCATCACGGCCACCGCGTCGCTGGAGGCGAGGCGTGCGGTCAGTTCCTCCTCCGGCAGCGTGCCGGGCAGTACGGTCAGCGCCTCCTCGGCCTCGGACAGCGGAGCGCCCAGGCGCGCGGCGGCGGCACTCACCGACGTCACACCGGGGATGACCTCGGTCGGGTACCGGTGCGCCAGCCGCTTGTGCATATGCATGTAGGAGCCGTAGAAGAGCGGATCGCCCTCGGCGAGGACGGCCACAGTGCGCCCGGCGTCCAGATGCGCGGCCAGCCGGGCAGCCGCCTCGGCGTAGAACTCCTCCAACGCGCCCCGGTAGCCGCCGTGGTGGTCGGTGGACTCCGTCGTGACGGGGTAGACCAGCGCCTCCTCGATGTGGTCCGGGCGCAGCTGCCCGGCCGCGATGGAGCGGGCGATCGAACGGCCGTGCCGGGCGCTGTGATATGCGACGACGTCCGCCTCGGCGATCGCCTCGACGGCGCGCACGGTCATCAGCGAGGGGTCACCGGGACCCAGCCCCACGCCGAGCAGCCGCCCGGTGCCGACGCCCGCTTCCGGCTGCTCCGCTGCGCCCCCGGCCACGCCGTTCCTCACTCCGTCGGTGCTGCTCACCCGGCTCACTCCTCCTCACTCGCGATGGCGTTGAGCGCGGACACGGCCAGGGCGCTGCCGCCGCGGCGACCGTGCACGACCAGGTGCTCCAGCCCTGACGGGTGCTCGGCCAGCGCCTGCTTGGACTCGACAGCGCCGACGAACCCGACCGGCACCCCGATGACGGCGGCCGGCCGCGGCGCCCCCGCCCCACCTTCGTCGAGCATCTCCAGCAGCCGGAACAGCGCGGTGGGCGCATTGCCGATCGCGACGACGGACCCTTCGAGGCGGTCACGCCACAGTTCGAGGGCTGCGGCGGTACGGGTCGTACCCAGCTCGGCGGCGAGTCGGGGGACGGCGGGGTCGGCCAGCGTGCAGAGCACCTCGTTGTCGGCGGGAAGCCGCCGGCGGGTGACACCGCTGGCGATCATGGCGACGTCGCAGAGGATGGGCGCCCCCGCGCGCAGGGCGGCGCGGGCCTGCGCGACGACCTGCGGGGTGTAGGCGAGGTCCCGTACGAGATCGACCATGCCGCATGCGTGGATCATCCGCACCGCAACCTGGCTGACATCGGCGGGCAGTCCCGCCAGATCCGCCTCCGCGCGGATGGTGGCAAAGGACTGCCGGTAGATGGCAGCGCCGTCCTTCTCGTACTCGAACACTGTGCTCTCGCTCATCGTGAGGGGGCCGTCGTCGTGGGGCGCGGCTTGTCGGTGGACCGTGGGTTGCGGGCTGCCGCCACGGTGGCGGCGAGCTCGGTGTGCGGGGTGTGCGGGGTGTGCGGGTCGCGCCGGGAGAGGGGTACGGGAAGCAGGCCGCCGGTGCCCCGGACGACGGACACCTGGTAGCCGTTCATGCCCGCGACGACCTCCACCCGCTCGCCGCGCGGATGCCCGCACCGGCGCTCGCAGCCGGACCAGTACACGGGCAGCGCCTGTGCCCCGCCTTCGCTGCCGGTGCCGGTGCCGGTGCCGTGGCCGCTGCCGTTGCCGCCGGTGCTGTTGCCGCTGGCTGCCAAGGCTGCGGCGGCGTCGGCCCGTACGTCCGTCAGCGATTTGGCGCAGCCCGGCCGCCCGGCGCAGGCACCCACCCCGCGCCACGGTGAGGCGGGGTCCGCCACCAGTCCGGCGTCGCCCAGCGCGGCCAGCGCTCCGGGCGCCCGCCGGGGGGTGAGACCGGGTACGACGATCCCGCGCCACGGGGTCAGCCGCAGCTCGCCGGTTCCGTCCCGCTCGGCGGTACGGACAAGCAGCGTCCACTGGTGGCTGGTCAACCGGCCGAGGGGAGCGAGTACGGAGAGCGCGACCGGCCCGGTGGGGGCTGTGACGAGACCGGGCGCAGGCCCCCGGTCATCCACCTCCGGAAGCTGCGGAACCGGGACGATTCGCCCGGCGTCGCCCAGCCGTTGGGCGACCCGGTGAGCCAACTCACCACCGGTCATCGGCAGCTCGCCCACCCGCCAGGCGCGTACGCCGCACTCCCGTGCAGCTTCGAGGAAGACCTCGGCGGCGGTCACGGCGGCAGCGGGGGCGTGTGCGCTGTCGACGCGGAGCGCTCCCGCGTCGCGATCAGCCCCTACGCGCAGCAGTGCGCCGCCCTCCCGGACGGCGACCAACGTCACATCCGCGCCGAGCGCCGCCATGTCCCCGCGGCCGTCGTCCACCGCGAACAGAAAGCGGCCCGACAGCCCGCGCGCTTCTTCGCTCGCGCACAGCAGCCGGTCCAACTCGGCGAGTTGGTCCCTGATGTCCCGGTGCCCGTACCCGTCCAGACCCGACAGCGGCGAGGCGACGATGTTGCGGACCCGCTCGTGCGCGGCGGAGGGCAGCAGCCCCGCGCCGTCCAGCAGTCGTGCCAGCCCGACGCCGGAACCTTCGCCGAGCCCTCGGAGTTGGAGGTTCCCCCGCGAGGTCAGATGCAGGTCCCCGTCCCCGAGCCGGGTCGCGGCCTCGCCGAGCGCCGTGGCCTGCCCGGCCCCGAGCACCCCGCCGGGCAGCCGCACCCGGGCCAGCCCTCCGTCGTCGGCCTGGTGCAACCGCAGCGCGCCCGGACATGCGTCGTTCCGCTCCCGCGGAGCCGCGCAACTAGTTGCACCAGCAATGGGGGCGGCGTACGCGGAGTGCGCACTTCCGGAGGGCATGACCATGTCGGCGAGCATACCGACCGGCCGGGGAGGGCCCTCGCCGTTGTCTGCTCCCTCGCGCCGTGACGGCCCACCC
>NZ_JBQQBV010000013.1:0-237481 GCF_052246355.1 Streptomyces sp. 3N207
GGACATCCGCGGCTGGCTCGCCGACTGGAACGAACACCCCAGGCCGTTCATCTGGACGAAGACCGCCGACGAGATCCTCGACAAAGTAGCCGCCTACTGCCGACGAATCTCTGACTCAGGTCACTAGAGATAACCGAGGCGGTCGATCAGGCGCACGCGATTCTCTTCTGACGTGCCGCCTCCTTCGCTCGAAGAAGGCGGCACGCGCGCCTCGTAGGGCAGGCCGCTCAGGGGGAGTCCGGTCCGTTGTCAGGCGCGGCAGCGCAGCATCTCCAGCGGGGGATTGGCGCGGAAGTCCGCCCAGAAGTCCGCACCGAACTTGCGCACGCCGGCGTCGGACACCTCCAGCGGGACCCAGGTCAACTCCCCGAATCCCGCCGCCTGCAGGCACTTTTCGTAGACCTCGCGGCGTGGGCGGTTGGCGACGAATGAGACCGGCGGGTCGAGCAGCGCCGTGGTCAGGACCTGCGGTCCGGTCTCGGCCTCCTCGCCGGTGAGCTCGCTGCGGAAGCCGTACCTTTCCGGGGTCGGCCCGTCGAAACGGAAGTCGGGCGACTGGTTGAGCAGGAAGAACTCGGCACCGGGCTTCAGGCTTCGGTGCACGTTGCGGCACATCCGCTCCGTGGTGGGGGTGTCCTCCGCATAGTTGAGCAGCTGGACCGCCAAGCCGATATCGAAACGCTGCTCAAAGGGCCGCAGTTCGGCCACGTCGCCCACTTCGTAGCGCACACCCAGCGGATCGGACTCCTCCAACTGCTGTGCCACAGCGACCATTTCACCGGAGATGTCGATTTCGAGTACCTCGGTGGCGCCGCGCCGCCTGAACTCCCTGCTGTAGAAGCCCGTGCCGGAGGCCAGATCGAGGACCGACTTGCCGCGCACGTCCCCGACCATGGCGAGGAAGCTGGGAACCACCGCGTACTGCTCCAGCGGCAGGGCCTTGAAGCCCTCGTACGCCTCACCGATCTCGTCATACTGCTGCACGCTCATCGTGCCGTCCTTCCGGTGCTCGGTCACGTTCTGGCCCGGGCCTCCCGTCCCCGGGGCACGCCACGGCCTGTGACGGGCAGTCTCTCCACATCCCGGCAGACCCTCGTACTGGCAGAAGCCACAAAGATGCGGACACCGTCCCGGCCTCCTCTACGGGCAGGCGTACGCGCCTGCCGGCCGCCGCAGTGATCGTCCACGCGATCCGGCGGACCCCAAGCCCCACCGCCCGGGGACAAGATGGCGTTGGAGGTCCACTCCCGGCTCTGCTACGGGGCGACCTCGGCGAGCCTGCTGTGGCCGTCCGGCGTCGGCCGACTGGAGCATCGAGCTGGGGCCGAGACGGGCTTCGCCTTCGACTCCCGCGCCGCCGCAGTCACAGCCGGCAGCCGACCAGCATCAAGGCCGTGAAAGTGACACCGCGGGAGCGGGTGAACGGAAGGACCCCATTTTGGCGCTCCGTGCTAAGGCGTCGCGGAGGGTTTCCGGGAAGGCTGAGGGGTGTTCGGGCCGGCGGACAGTACTGCCATGGATGGGGAGACCCTTGAACGCTGTGCAAAGGACGGCTGCCATGGCCGCCCGTGCGGCCACAACTGCAGCCGAGGGATCACCCACAGCGGACGGGAGATCGCTGTTGAGGTGTGCGGGGCGTGCGGGGCGTGCGTCGAAGAGGGGGCGGATATGGGGACGATGAGGCCGGGGGAGACACCGGAGCAGGCGCGGGCACGTGCGGGGCGGCTGCGGCAGCGCGCGGCGCAGGCCCGCAGCATGGCGGGTTCGTTGGGTTCCGCACTGGATACGGGGGTGGCCAGGGCGACTGCCGACGGGGTGTGGTCGGGCCCGTACGCCGAGCGCGTCACGGGTGAGCTGCGCAAGCGGCAGCGTGCGCTGGAGGGCTTGGCGAACGGGGTACGTGGCACTGCCAGGCGCTGGGACCAGGAGGCCGAACTGCTCGACCGAGAGGCGGCTGCGGCAGCCCCGACCGGAGGTAACTGATGGGCGGCTTCCAGGGCTTCGACCCGGCGCGCGTACGGGAGCTGGCAGGGCATCTGGACTCGGTGGCGGGCTCCATCGTGCCGATGCACCGTCAGCTGTCGCAGATTCTGGAGGCGGCAGCCGCCGATATGGCGCCGCAGGAGGCGAGTACGAGTCCGGAGCTGCAGCCGCTGATGGACCGCCCGGGGGTGCCGATGGCCACGGGCGCGATGCCGATCTCGAAGGTGTACGGCATCCCGACGGGGTACCTTCCGGGGCCCAGGACGCAGGGTGAGGCGCTGGCGGGCGGGCCGCTGCCGGGCTCCGTCGATCCGTTCCTGAGACAGACCGCAGCCGACATCCGGGCCCGGTGCGATCGGCTGGAGCAGGTCCGGAAGGCAGCTCCGCCCTCCGTCAAGCTGGACGCGGGTGCCCTCCTGGCCGCCGACCCGGTCGACCTCAACGCCGTACCGAAGCCGAACGCAGGTGAGCAGGCGATCGCCATGTGGTGGGCCGGACTGAACCCCGCGCAGCGCGAGCAGTTCCTGTATCTGAAACCCGAGGCGCTGCAAACCCTCAAGGGGCTTCCCGCAGACGTGCTGCAGCGGGCGACGCAGCTCGCCTACTTCAAGGTGGTGCCCTACAAGACCTCCAGCCATGAGAGCGGGGGCGGCACCAAACTCTCGATCGGCATCTTCGAGATCGGTGACGGCTACGCCCTCCGCACCGAGCAGATGAGCGACGGCACCTACCGCGTCACCATGATCGACAACGAGCAGCTCGGAGCCAAGGCCGCCAGACCCGACAAGAAGGGGATCTCGATCGGCGGCACGGTGAAGTTCGAACTCGGCGACACCTGGGTGTTCAAGAACAAAGCGGAGGCGGAGAAGCTGCAGAAAGACATCGACGAGGCGTACTTTCTGCACAGGCAGCTGAACGGCACAAACCTCATCGGCGTCATGTTTGCCAAGGCCCGGCTCCCGGATGTGCTGAAGCGGATCGGCCAGCCGAAAATCAAGGCCACGACGGTAGGCATCGAAGTGGACGGGTCGATCGGCATCGGAAACGTCACCCCTGGGATCAAGTTCGGCGGCAACCTCTCCAGCATCACCAGCACGATGGACCCCCAGCGGCCCTCGGTGACGCTGAGCAGGGACTTCACCGTGGAACCCTCGCTCGCCCGGGGGAAAGTGGTGAAGACCGAGTTCGGTCAGGTCGTCAACGGCACGATTCAGGTGGTCCGGGACAAGAACAACCCGGACCCCAACACCAACATCACCACCGTCCGGCTCATCCAGACAGTGGAAGGGAAGTTCGGCGGAACGTTCGGCGGTGAAATCGGGGGCGACAAGGCAGGCGTCTCCGGCTCGTACAAAGAAGGGCGCACCCGCACCCATGTGGTGACGGTCAATGTGCCGATCGGTACGAACCCCGAGGAACAGTCCGCCGCCCGGAAATGGCTGAAGGCGCCGCCCCCTGCTGCCCTGGCCGCCCCCGCCGTGCCTACCAATCCGCCTGCTCCCGACGGGGACCTCTTCTCCAGGCTGGCACACAACCGTGGGCAGGTCAGCGCCGTCTCCTACAAGGGGAAAGCATCCGAGCTGAAGCTGGGCGGCAAGCTCACGATCGACGGCATTCCCTTCGGCTTGGAGGCCAAGGCGGAAGAAAAGGGCGACCGCGTCGTCGACCAGCAGTACCTCGGAGCACCCGACCCGAAAACCGGCAAGCGTAACTTCGTACCCATCAACTGACCTGCCCGTCCCACAGGTCGACCGTCGACCGGCACGAGGTCCCGCGCGGGGCGGACCGACCGGGCCGGTTGCCGGGTCGTGGGTCGGTGGCCTCGGCAGCCCGTACGGTTCCTCGTCAGGTCAGGCCGTCCAGGGCGTGTGCTACCGCCGCCGCCGTCACGGCGCCGTCGGCCCGGTTGTCGAACACCAGCCGACGCGCGCCCGTCCACTCGCACTCGTTGTCCTGCGCCTTCTTCCAGAAGGCGTCCCAGTCGGCGAGCTTGGACAGGTCCCTGGTGTAGCCGCGGGCACGGACCCGCTCGCGGGCGGTCTCGGAGTCCACATGGACCTGCACGACGACGGGTTCGACATGCTGTGGCCAGGAGTGCCGTTCGGCCGCCTCCTCCAGATATCCGGGCCGGGGGTAGTAGCGGCCGAACGGGGCGTCCAGCACGACCGGGCGGCCTACCGCCAGATTGTCCCGGGCCAGGTCCAGGAGCGTCAGATATTCGAGGTCCATCGCCTTGGACTGGTAGTACGGGTTGAGGTCGCGCTGGGCAGGGTCCGTGCCGGCGAGTTCGAGCAGCGCTTCGGTGAGCCTCGTACAGACGGTGTCCTTGTCGAGGTAGGCAGCACCGGACATTTCCGCCAGCAGCCTGGCCACGCTGGTCTTCCCGGAGCCGGCCGGCCCGATCACGAAGAAGGCACGGAGAGTGCTCATGCCCGGCGCTCCTTGACGAAGAACTGGTAGGAGAGGGCGCCGACGAGCAGCAGCGCGCCGCCGACCAGGAAGACCAGGGTGTAGTTGTTGCCCGTGGCGTCGAGGATAGCGCCGGTGACCATCGGCGCCAGCGCGGCGCCGAGGAAGCCGCCGAAGTTCTGGATGGCGCCCAGCGAAGCCACCTGGTGCGGCTCCGCGATGTCCGAGGCGAGCGTCCACAGGCAACCGGTCGGCACCTGCGCGGCGAAGTAGCCGAGGGACAGCAGGGCGATGGCGAGCGGGGTGCTCTCGACGTACGCCACAGGCAGCACCGCCGCAGCCGCCAGCACCGCGCCCCCGACGATGGGCACCTTGCGCGAGGAGACCGCGGAGAATCCCCGGCGGATCAGGCGCCCGGACAGGAGACCGCCGAAGAGGACGCCGACGATGCCGCAGAGGTAGGGCAGGGACGACAGCCAGCCGGTCTCCGAGAGGCTGAAACCGCGCGAGGTTTCCAGGTAGCTCGGCAGCCAGGTCAGGTAGACCCAGACCGTGTAGAAGATGCCGAAAGCACCGAGCATCATGAAGTAGGTGTTGGGCTGCCGGAACAGCGTTCCCCAACCCGCCTTCTTTTCACCGGACGCGTCGCGGGCCTCGGCTGCCGCCTGCGCCGCCTCCTCGCCCTTGATCAGCGCCTGCTCGCGCAGGGTGGGATCCCGGTAGACGCGCAGCCACACCAGCATGACGACGATGCCCAGTGCGCCCACGGTGACGAACATGCCACGCCACCCGAACGTCAGCAGCAGGGCGGTGAGCAGGGGTGGGGCGATGGCGTTGGCTATCTGTGACCCTGTGTTGACGATCGAGACCGGCAGGGCGCGCTCGTTCTTGGCGAACCACCGCTCGTTGACCTTCAGACTGGCGGTGAAGAACGGGGACTCGGCGACACCGAGAGCGACCCGGCCCGCGTAGAGCAGGCCGAAGTTGTGTGCGGCTGCCGTGACCATCGTCATCAGCGACCAGAGCCCGGCCGCCCAGGCGTACATGCGCTTGGGGCCGAAGCGGTCGACGAGGTAGCCGGCCGGGAGGTTGGCGATGGCGTACGGCCAGGAGAAGGCCGCGAGCAGCAGGCCCATCTCGGTGGCGCTCAGGCCGAACTCGTCGGCGATGGTCGTATTGGCGACGCTCAGGGTGGCGCGGTCGAGGTAGTTGACGACCCCTCCGATCACCAGGAGGGCCACCAGGACCCAGCGGATGCGGATCGACTTCCACGGAGCGACGCCGTCGGCGGGGTCGAGCGAGGGGGACGTGAGGGACTGCTGGGCCATGGGGAGCTCCTTGAAATGACCACCGTGCAGGTTGGGGAGGTGAGCGGAGAGGGGGTGAGCGGAGGGGCGAGCCAATGGGGGGGGGGAGCAGGGAGCGAGCGGAGAGGTCCGGCGGCCCGGAGGGTCAGGCACGTGCCCCTTCGATGGCGCGCAGCGTGGTGGCGGCGGCCTCGGTGACCCGTCCGTAGTTGCCGTCGACCCGGGCGGCCTTCGTCACGAAGCTGCCTACTCCGACGGCGACGACGCCGGCGTCGAACCACTCCTTGACGTTGTCGGGAGTGACGCCCCCTGTGGGCATCAGGGGTGCCTGCGGGAGTGGGGCCCGGACTGTGCGGACGTAGTCAGGCCCGACGAACTCGGCCGGGAAGAGCTTCACGATGTCGGCGCCCGCCTGCATCGTGTCGACGATCTCCGACGGAGTGAAGGCCCCGCTGATGGTGACGGCCTGGTAGCGGTTGGCCGTCTCGATCATCGCCGGGTTGAGGTTGGGGCTGACCAGCAACCGTGCCCCCGCCAAGATGCAGGTCCGGGCCGTCTGCTCGTCCAGCACCGTGCCGGCGCCGACGACGACCCCGTCGTCGCCGTAGCGGTCGGCGAGCGTCGAGATCACCCCCAGCGCGCCCGGCACCGAGAGGGTGATCTCCAGCGCCTGGATACCGCCCTCGATCGCCGCTTCCGAGACGGCCAGCGCCTCCTCGGCGCTGTCCAGGCGGACGATCAGCAGGGCGCCCGTACGGTTGATCGTATCCAGGGCGTTAAACTTTGTTACCATAGCGGCACACCGTAGAACACGGATTCACATGTTGTCACGCCCCGCGTTGTACGAAGTTAGGCTGGCGCCGATCCGCACCGAGGCTTCGAGGAGACGAGACGCAGTGAGCAGGGCCGACCGGGCACCCTTGATCCCCGAGCAACGCCATCAGGAACTGCTGCGCCTGCTGCGGAGCAGCGGAGTGCTCAGCATCCGCGACCTGACCACCGCGCTGAACGTCTCGCATATGACGGTGCGCCGGGACATCGCCGCGCTGGAGAAGAGCGGCCGGGTGGTCTCGGTGCAGGGCGGGGTACGACTCGCCGACGGGACCGGCCACGCACCGCCCCGCGAGCGCGCTTCGCGGGCGGCGCTGGAGATGCCCCGTAAGCGCGCCATCGCCGGGACAGCCGCTGGGCTCGTCGAGGACGGCATGGTCATCTTCCTCGACGCGGGGACGACCTGTCAGTCGGTGGTGCCGCTCCTCGCCGCCCACCAGGACCTCACCGTCGTCACCAACGACTTCCACGCCGCGCTGGCGCTGTGCGACCTGCCGTCCGCGCACGCCGTCCACACCGGTGGCGAGGTGGATGCGGCGAGCGGTTCGAGCAGCGGGCCGCTCGCCGCCCGGACGATCAGCACGCTCAACATCGACCTCTGCTTCCTCAGCGCCGGCTCCTGGGACCTGACCCACGGCGTCACCAGCCACTCCACCGAGAAGGTGCTGCTCAAGCAGACGGTGATGGAGGCCGCCTCCTCCGTCGCGCTGCTCGCCGACAGTACGAAGTGGGGCACCGTCGAGCGGTTCAGGGTCACCGCCCTCGACCGGCTCGACACCGTGGTGACCGACGCAGGTCTGCCCACCGAGGTGGCCGACCGGATCATGGAAGAGGGCCCGTCCGTGCTGCGGCCGGATGTGGCAGCCGGTTGACGGCGGAGACCGGCCGTGCAGCCGTATGACGACGTGTCCCGGCGGACGTATGGGGACGGGACCAGCCTGTGCGGGCTCGTTGTGAGCAGCATCGCGTGGCGGTGCCAGGTGGTATGCAGGGCTGACCGAGTGCCTGATGCGAGTTGTGGGGGCATCGTAGGGACGAATCCCGGCGTGGTGGCACAGGATCGGTTTCTGCTGCGCATAAGGCTTTCTCGCAGCCCGGCGAAGGGGCCCGCATCGCTGAGTGCTTGGAGGTCCGGGATGTTTGGAAAGGCTCTGTTCTGTGCCGCTGTAGTGGTGGTGGCGTCCGCTGGTTCGGCCCTTGCGGCCCAGCCGACGCTCCCTCAAAGTGCCTCGTGCGCCCCACAGACGGGGTTCACTCACTGTCAGCAAACGGTGTCCCAAGGCGCCGTGCACTTCCGGGCCGCCTTGGGAGGCGGCGGCGGGGCCCTGTGACGCACACGAGCCGGAAACCGGCACGGTGCCCCCCTGACCCGTGCCGAGGGGTGCACCGGGAGTTGTCCGCGGCCGAGTACCGGGTCGGCATGGTGGACTTGGCGCTCTCTCCTCACGTTGAGCCGCATGTACGCGTGCGGCCCGTCTCGGAGTTGCGTCGGTCACCGATCAGCGAGGGTGTGACGATCAGCGGACCGGTGGCGCTGTGGAGGGTGAGCCGACTGGTCATCGGCGAGCCGGATCCGCAGGTTCCCCGTGCGTGCGGATCTGCCCCCGGCGCGGGCGAGGTTGAGCCTCGTCCGCGCCGGGTCTTGTGGTGGTAGTACGCCGTCGAACCGCCCGCGGGGGAGTTGCTGGCGTAGGGGAGCAGAGGAACGGTGTGAGGTCATGCTGGAGTCAGGGCGGTATCGGCTGGTCGAGGTGCTCGGCCGTAGCGGTACGGGCGAGATCTGGCGCGCCGAGGACACGACGCTGGGCCGACAGGTCGCCATCCAGCTGCTGCTGGACGAGGCCGCCCCTCCCGAGGCCAGGGAACGCTTCCGGCAGGAGGCATGGAGCGCTGCAGCGCTGATCCATCCGAACATTCTGGCGGTCTACGACTTCGGCGAGGTGCAGGGCCGCTGCTACCTGGTGACGGAACTTGTGCACGGACGCAGCCTCCGGGCCGAACTCGCCGAGCGCAGCGGGCTGTTGCCGATGGAAGACGCGTGCCGGTATGTGCGGCAGGCTGCAGCGGGCCTCGCGGCGGCACACAGCGCCGGGGTCGTGCACCGAAACGTCAGGCCCGGCAATCTCCTGCTCGCCGAGAGCGGTGTGAAGGTTGCCGACTTCGTGAGCACCCGCGCCGTCGGCCAGGCCGACGCAGCCCCGACCTCGACCGGGGAACTGCTCGGCACCAGCTCCTACCTGGCGCCGGAGCACGGCATGGGCGCACCCGTCGGCCCCGCGGCGGACGTGTACGGGCTGGGCTGCGTGCTGTACGAGCTGCTGTGCGGGCAGCCGCCCTTCACCGGGGAGGCAGGCGCCGTTGCTTCCCAGCACATCGAGGCCGCCCCCGTTCCTCCCCGGCGGCTGCGCCCGGAGATACCCGCCGGGGTGTCCGCGCTGGTCCTGGAGATGCTCGCCAAGGACGGGACCGCGCGTCCGACCGCGGCACAGGTCGCCGAGCGTCTGGAGGCCGGGTACCTGCGCGTTGCCGTCCAGGGTGTCCGGAGCCAGGAGGTCCCGAGCGAGCCGCCCACCGTCCGGAGGGCCGAGCAGTCGTCGACCAGTGGGCGGCAGCCTCGGCGCACCGTTGCTCTCCTCGCGACCTCGGTTGCCGTTGTCCTCGGCGCCTCGGCCGCCCTGGGCTACGTCCTCTTCGACGGCGATGAGCCACCACCGTCCTCCCGGCCCGCCCCCGGCACGCCTGATTCCTCGCCCCCCGAATCCAGTACCCCACCGAAGCGCGAGGCACCCCGGCCCGCCACTTCACCGACGACGCCGGAGCAGGCCGAGGGTGCCGGAACGGCCGAGGATACGAAAGAGGCAGCGGTAGCCCGGAAGGAGACGGCAGAAGAGCGGCGGCCGGAATCGACCGAGGAAGCACGGAATCCGCAGACGGAAGCGGGGGAAATGACTGTCGAAGAGCGCAAGAAGGCCGCGAAGGAGACACCAAAGCGGCGCGGAAAGGGCGCGAAAAAGGCGGCCGAGGGTACGGCGAAACAGGGCGAGGGCGCCGCAAAGAACACCCCGTAGCACCGGTTCAGGCAGCAGGACTGACGGCTGGTCAAGTGATCTAGATGCTCGGAAAGTTGGGTCCCGTGTTCACACTCGGTCGCGGGCGAATGTCGAGGGTGCCGTGCCGGGTGGGGCGACGGTTGACCCTGACGCAGGGGCAACCTTTCAACATGGTGGCCATGACTGCGAGAAACAGTGCGAGTGAGGGCTCCGGACAGCGCACGTCGTACAGCGCCCGCGCGGCAGCGGACGGAGTCGAACAGGGACCTCACCTTCGGGCAGGCACCGGGATACCGACGGCGAGTGGGGAACGCAGCGAGAGGGGCGACTGCGCTGTGCGGCACTTCACGGTCCACCACGACGGCGTCACGATCCCGGTGTCCCGCGGTGGCCTGGGACGGCCGCTGGTCCTGTGTCCGGGGCTGAACTCGACGCAGGCCGACCTGCACGAGCTGACCGGGCTGCTGCGGCGTGACTACGACGTGGTGACCTTCGACCTGAGGGGGCATGGTCTCGCCTCGGCCGCCGACCGGTACTCCTTCGACGCGTTTCTGAGCGATCTCGTCGCCGTGCTGGCGGGGCTCGATCTGCCTTCGGCGCCTGTCCTCGTGGGCTACTCGCTGGGCGCGGACCTGGCGGTGCACCACACCTCCGAGCATCCTGGCGACATCGCCGAGCTGGTCCTCATCGACGGCGCGAACCCGCTGCCCGAGCCGTTCATCACCGACACCGACCTGGCGGTATTTCGCGCCATGGCGGACGACCTGGCCACGGAGGCCGAGCGGTCCAAGGGCACCGCGCACCAGGTATTGCTCACCGCACAGGACATCCACGACCTGAACCTCGAAATGGATGAGGTCCGGTCCGCGATTCTCGACCAGTACCGAAAGATCGACCACCCCATCCGCGCGATCATGTCGGCATCGATCGCCGGTGACAGCACCGAAGGGCGAGCGCCACGGCACAACCGGCTCTGGCGTGCCGGCATGGAGCAGCTCGTTCGCGAGCGGCCGCAGATCTCCGCGTCGTGGCTCGATGCCGATCACCGGCTGGTCTTCACCCACGCTCCGGAAATCGCTCGGATCATCCGGAGCAACCACGGTGCAGCCAGGCCGATTTCCTGAATCAAACTGGGGGACCGGCCTGGCGGTCCGCGGGAGAACGACGAAGGAGGCCGGGGCTCACAGCACGCCGCGCTCGGCCAGGTTGTGCATCAGCGCGCGCAGCCCGAATTCCCACGGCGCGGCCTGCTCGCTGGAGGCGACGGTGTTGACCAGGGCACCGAGCCGGGGGCTGGAGATCCGCACGATGTCGCCGTGCTCGTGGGTGAAGCCGGCGCCGGGGGCGTGCCGGTCCTCGGTGGGAGCGAAGAGTGTGCCGGTGAACAGCACGAAGCCGTCGGGGTACTGGTGGTGCGGGCCGTGCACGGAGGCGACGAGGTCGAGCACGTCGCGGCTGATCTCCCGCATCGAGCTGCTGCCGTGCAGCACATGGCCGTCCCGGCCCTCGACCCGCAGTTCGATGCCCAGCCCGCGCACGTCGTCCAGGCCGAAGCCGTCGTCGAGCAGCCTGAGGAACGGGCCGATCGCGCACGAGGCATTGTTGTCCTTGGCCTGGGACAGCAGCAGCGCGCTGCGCCCCTCGATGTCGCGGAGATTGACGTCGTTGCCGAGCGTGGCGCCGCGTGGCCGGCCCCGTGAGTCCACGGCGAGTACGACCTCGGGCTCGGGGTTGTTCCACACCGAGGCCGCGAGCACGCCGATGTCGGCCCCGGTGCCGACCGCGGACAGCACCGGCGCCTTGGTGAACACCTCCGGATCCGGACCGATGCCGACCTCCAGATACGGCGACCACAGACCTTCGGAGATCAGCAGCTCCTTGACCTTGCCGGCCTCCGGCGACCCGGGGCGCAGCTGAGCGAGGGCGCCCCCGACCGCGTCCACGACGCGCTCGCGCACCCGGGCGGCCAGGGCCGGATCGCCGCCGGTGCGCTCCTCGATGACCCGCTCCAGCAGACTGCGGGCGAAGGTGACGCCCGCGGCCTTGATCACCTGCAGGTCCACGGGGGCGAGCAGGTGCGGGACATCCCGGCGGCCGGTGGCTGTGGCCTCCAGCAGCTCGCTGAGCTTCCACGAGCGTCCGCCGGGCGCGTCGCGCACGATCGCGGCAATCGTGTCCGGGCCTTCGCGTTCCAGCAGGTCGCAGACGGTGGGAGCGAGGGCGGTCAGGTCGACGACGTCCTCGCCCCGCACCGCGGCCACACATGGGCCGCCCCACTCCGGCTCGTGCACGCGGGCGACGAGGGTTGCGCGATCGGCGTCCTCCGGCAGGACGGAGCCGGGCGACAGGGCCGGACGGTGGTGGGCTGCCGGGTTCACGGTGTTCCTCCTGAGAGCCAAGGGTGTTGCTGGGCGCGCGCGGGTCAGTGCGAGTCGCGGGGTACGTCATGGCCCCGGGAGCCGCGGAGGAAGTCGAAGTCGGCACCGCGGTCGGCCTGTTCGACGTGCTGGGTGTAGAGCCAGGCGTAGCCGCTGGTGTGCCGTGGGGTGGGCGGCTTCCACGCGGCCCGGCGCCGCTCGAGCTCGGCGTCGTCCACGTGCAGGCGCAGGGTGCGGCTGGGAACGTCGAGGACGACCGGGTCACCGTCGCGCACCAGGGCGAGAGGCCCGCCGACGGCGGCCTCGGGTGTCACGTGCAGGACCACGGTGCCGTAGCCGGTGCCGCTCATCCGGCCGTCGCAGATACGCACCATGTCCGTGACGCCCGCCTTCAACAGCTTGGTAGGCAACGGGACGTTGGAGACTTCGGGCATGCCGGGATAGCCCTTGGGCCCGGCGTTGCGGATGACGAGCACGGTGTTCTCGTCCACGTCGAGGTCCGGGTCGTCGCAGACCGCGTGATACGCCTCGGGAGAGTCGAAGACGCGCGCCGGACCGCGGTGGGTGAGCAGTTGCGGTGACGCGGCGGACTGCTTGATCACCGCGCCGTCGGGGCACAGATTGCCGCGCAGTACGGCGGTGCCGGTGCCGGCCGGCTGGAACGGGGCTTCCAGGCCGGTGATGACCTCGGGGTCGACCCGCTCGGCGTCCGCGACGTTCGCGCCGATGCCGCGGCCGGTGACGGTGATCTGCTCGCCGTGCAGCAGCCCACCGCGGAGCAGCTCGCCCAGGACGGTGGGCAGCCCGCCCGCGTAGCAGAAGTCCTCCATCAGGTACTTTCCGCTGGGCATCAGATTGACCAGAGTCGGCACCGCACGGGCCAGGGCGTCGAAGTCCTCGGGCGTCAGCTCGACGCCGACTCGCCCGGCCAGGGCGGTGAGGTGGATGATGGCGTTGGTGGAGCCGCCGATGGCCGCGTTGGTGCGGATGGCATTCTCGAACGCCTCCCGGGTCAGGATGTGTGAGGGCCGCAGCTCTTGGTGCACCATCTGCACGATGCGCTGCCCCGCCGCCTGTGCGGTCTCCATCCGCCGGGAGTCGACGGCGGGCCAGGTCGCGGATCCCGGGAGCTGCATGCCGAGCACCTCAGCCATGCAGGCCATCGTGGAGGCCGTCCCCATTGTCATGCAGTGGCCTGCTGAGCGGGCCATGCAGCCCTCGGCGAAGAAGCATTCCTCCTGGGTCATCCTGCCGGTCTTCAGGTCCTCTTCGAACTTCCACACGTGAGTGCCGGATCCGACATCCTCGCCCCGGTACTTGCCGTTGAGCATCGGGCCGCCGGTGACCATGAGCGCTGGCAGGTCGACGCTGGCGGCGCCCATGAGCATGGCGGGCGTGGTCTTGTCGCAGCCGGACAGCAGCACGACGCCGTCGAGCGGGTTGGCCCGGATGAGCTCCTCGACCTCCATGGCCATGAGGTTGCGGTAGAGCATGGCGGTGGGGCGCATCAGCGTCTCGCCGGTGGCCATGGTGGGGAACTGCAGCGGGAAGCCGCCGGCCTGCCAGACGCCGCGCCCCACCGCCTCGGCGACGCGGGTCAGATGGGCATTGCACGGGGCGAGTTCCGAGGCGCTGGTGGCGATGCCGATGACCGGGCGCCCGTCGAACACCTCATGGCCGAAGCCCTGGTTGCGCATCCAGGACCGGTACACCATCCCACTGCGGCCGCTCGCCCCGAACCACGCCTGGCTGCGGCGGGCCGTCTGCTTCTCGTCCGTCAAGAGTGCACTCCTCTGGCTCGTGAGCCGTTCGGTTCTGGGTTGGTCGAGTGGAGTCAGCCGAAGAGGTCCTGGATCTGCTGCCGTACGGTCAGGACGGAGAGCACGCCGAAGAGCCCGACCGCCCAGACCAGGGCGGCCGCCCGGTAGCTGCGCACCTTCAGTGGCGCCGGCAGCGCCTTGCGGTTCATGAAGAGCAGCAGGCCGGAGTAGACGAACATCATCAATCCGGCCACGCAGGCCGAGATGACCAGCAGGACCAGCGGCTGGTCGAATCCGAGCGCCAAAATAGTGACGCCGATGGCGACGAGCCCCCACACGAGCCGGAAGTACAGCCGGCTCTCGGAGTGCCGCGAGCCTCGCAGATACGTCGACTTGAGGACGTCGGCGGCGAGCCTGCTGGTGTAGTCGACGATGCCGGTCGCCGCGCAGAACAGGGAGAAGGCGCCGATCAGCCAGAACAGCACACCGAACCAGTTGCCCGCCTGGGACTGCAACACCTCGCCTTCCTCCCGTACGAAGCCCACGTCGTTGGCGAGACCGGGCGTGCCGAAGAGGGTGGAGTGCGCCATCAGCGAGGCGAGCACGATGGTGACGACGGTGGTGAGGCCGAAGGTCACGGCCTGTTCGGTGTTGGCGAAGCGCCACCAGCGCTTCCACCGCACGAGGTTCTCCCCTTCCGGCACGAAGACGTATCCGGTGGCCGGGCCGGAAGCAGCATCCTCCCTTCCGGTCACCGGGCTGACCAGCCGCGGCACGTAGTGGCCCATGCCGAAGCCCTTGTCGCGTATCCAGTTGCTCTGGCACAGGTTCTGCCCGCCGCCGGCCCCGGCGTAGGCGATCGCTCCCATCAGCACGGCGATGCCGAGTTCACTGGGGAACCGGCCGACGTGAGTGGCGGCCTGCGGCAGTTCCTTCCAGCTCGCCGCCTTGATGACCAGGATCACCGCCAGCACGAAGAATCCGCCGATCAGAGCGATCTTGACGAACAGCAGCCGCTCCAGCGCGGTGTACACGACGGGTGCGAGGGTGAGGATCGCGCCGATGAGCAGCAGCAGGCCGACGGCGATGAGGGTCGGCTCGCCGCCGAAGACGTAGGAGAGCATGGTGGCGGAGCTGGTGGCCCAGCCCGGCCACAGGTTCGCCGCGTACGTCAGCACGGCCAGCACCGCGCCCCAGTGCCGCCAGTAGCGGTTGAAGCCGGTCATGGCCGTCTCTCCGGTGGCGAGCGTGTAGCGCTCGATCTCCATGTTGAGAAACCACTGGGTGACGAGGCCGACGACCGCGCCCCACAGGAAGACGAGCCCGGCCTGGGAGGCGATGTACGGCCAGAGGATGAACTCGCCCGAGGACAGCCCCACTCCGGCAGCGACGATGCCAGGCCCGATGATCCGCCAGGGCTTGCGGGGCGGAGCCGGCAGCGTCCGTACTTCGGGCAGCGGGAGGTGGCGGCTGTTGAGGGGGAAGGGGGCGTCGGCACTGTGGGGGGTGCCGACTCCGTCGTCCGCGTGCGTCATCGGGACCGCCTCTCTCCGGCTGGTTGAGCTCGCGGGTCTGTACGATGCGGGCAATCATTAAATGATTCGATGATTGGCGTCCAGGGGGTGAACAAAGATCGTGGAGCACTACCGGACCATGCATCAGCGGGTGGTCGACGAGCTCGGCCGACGCATCGTGGGCGGCGCCTGGCAGCCGGGGCAGCCGCTGCCGGTCGAGGACGTGCTCGCCACCGAGATCGGCGTCAGCCGCGGCGCGTTGCGAGAGGCGGTCAAGGCCCTTGCGGCCAAGGGGATGCTGCGCGTACGCCCGCGCACGGGTACGCGCGTGCTGCCACCGGAGCACTGGAACCACCTGGACCGCGACGTGCTGCGATGGCAACAGTCCGGTGACTCCGCGGCGTTGCTGCGCGACACCAGCGAACTGCGCCGGATCGTCGAGCCCGAGGCCGCCCGGCTGGCGGCCGGCCGGGCAGCCCCCGACGAGGTACGAGCCCTCTACGACGCCTTGGCCGCCATGGAAGCCGCAGCGGTGCGGCCCGGACGCAGCGGCTACGTCGAGGCCGACATCACCTTCCACCGCGCCCTGCTGGACGCGAGCGGCAACCGCCTCCTCGGTTCGCTGGGCCGCGCGGTCGACGTCGCCTTGGAGCACAGCTTCGCCGTGAGTACGCAGACACCCGGGGCGGTCGAAGACTCGTTGCCGGCCCACCGCGCCGTCGTGGAGGCCGTCGAACGCGGCGATCCGGAGGCGGCGTCGGCGGCCATGCTGGGGATCATCGACGCCGCCGAGCGGGAGATCACCAAGTCCTCCGGGCTGTCGCAGCGGTGAGTACCGAAGCCCGGTCGATCGATCGTCGCGGTGAGCCACCGGTCGCCCACCCGGATACCCGCCCGGTCACCGGACGCTGTCCCCGCCCGGCCTTCCGTATCGCGATACCGGCGGCGACAGCGGGGCCGTCTCCCGGTCAGCACGCTGTGGACTCGGCGAAAGGCCAAAAATGCGGAGTCGACCCGGCGCAGCTCAGGTTCCGGTCGGCGTGTGTTCAAAGGCCGGTGGGCGCTTGAGGGCAATTACGGCGGCGTCGTCGCCGAGGCTGCCGCCAGTGTGTGCGAGCAGGTCGTCGCGGAGCCGTTGGACGAGGGTTTCGGGGTCCTCCACGGTCCACGAGGTGATCCGGGCACCGAGCGGATAGAAGACGCCGGTCTCGTCGCGGGCCTCGATGACGCCGTCGGTGTAGAGCAGAAGGAAGTCACCGACCTCGAGCGGGAAAGTGTCGGCGTCGTAGGAGGTCGCGGCGAATTCGCCCAGGCCCAGCGGGGTTTCCTGATGTCGGGTGTGCAGCGGCGTGACCTGCTGCTCGTGTACGCGCAGTGGTGGCGGATGCCCGCAATTGATCATGTGGATGACGGGTTCGTCGTCGGGGATCTCGAGGACGGCGGCGGTGATGAAGTCCTCTTCGGTGTCGTCCTCGGTCGCGGTGAGCTCGGCCAGGCCGCGGCTGACGCTCGCCTCCAGCCCGCGCGCGAGTCCGGAGAGGTCGGCATGCTGGTGGGCCCCTTCACGGAAGGCGCCGAGCAGCAGCGAGGCGTCACTGATCGCGCTCAGACCCTTTCCCCGTACGTCGCCGATGATCAGCCGGGTCGCCCTGCCGGTACGGGCGGCGGCGTGGAGATCGCCGCCGATCTGTGCTTCGGCCTCGGCGGACAGATAGACCGAGGCGACCTCCAGGGGGCCGATGCGGCGGGGAAGGGGCCGCAGTACGACCCGCTGGGCCGCCTCGGACACGGAGCGTAGCTGCGTCAGCTGCCGCTGGTGGCGCTCTCGCAGATAGCAGAAGCCCACGATGACAACCGTGACGAGAGTCAGCGAAATGACCTGCACCTCGTGGTTGAGAGAGAGCCACCCCCTGCGGACCGTGCCGATGACCAGCTGCGCGGCTACCGCGACGACGCCGACGAAGGCCACCAGGCGGGAGCCGCCGATCGCCGCGGTCAGGGCGGGGGCCGCGACGAGCAGTGGGCCGAGATGGACCTCGGGCGGCGCCAGGATGTCCACAACCGTGACGGCCACGATCAGCCCGAGCGGGAACGCAAGCAGCCCGTGACGGGCTCGCCAGGAACCCGGGCCGACCGGAAGATCTCGCTGCTGGAGGCGCACGCTTCCTGGTATACCTCCCCGCCCGCCCCACCGCCTGCCGAGACCGGCCCGAGGGGCCCGCTGCCGCGGGCGCCGGGAACGGCAGAGGGCCGGGGCGGCCGGCCACATCTGCGACCAGCTCCGCCCTCGGATCCGTACCGGCGAAGGGCACCTACGGCTCCGTCGTCCTGCCCCGCCGCTATGAGGTCGAGCGCACGATCGGCTGGTGCATGAACAGGTGATCCAACAGGTGCTCCCCCGATCGAGTACGTTCTGGGCGCGACGGATGTCGTCCTGTTCACGGACCCGGCCAACCCCAGCCGACACCACGACTCACGGGTCACAGCGCTCGGCGAAAGACCACGCGGTCCAGCGAGGGCCCGTCGTAGTCCGCGACAGGGGCCGAGGCTTCGAAGCCGAGGGCGGTGTGGAAGGCGATCGAACGGGAGTTGACCGGGGAAGTGATCGCTTTCACCACTGTGCGTCCCTCCTCACGGGCCCGCGCGAAGAACCGTTCGTACAGCTCGCGGGCGAGCCCGGAGCGGCGCATCCGGGGCGCGACGCCCGCGAAGTGGATGTAGGCGTGGCTGGATTCCGACGGGGAGAGGAAGCCGACGAGGAACCCCGCGAGCGTGCCGTCGGCCTCCTCGGCGATCAGGCTGGTCGCATAGAAGTGGTCCAGGAAGACCCGGGTGAGGTCGCGGGACGCGGGGCGGCCCCACCAGTCGTCGACCACGGCGATAACGGTGTCATAGTCCTCGGGGCGTGCGGTTCGTATGGCGCAGAGGGGGGCGTTCATTCTTGGACGCTATCCCCACGGCGCACCACGCACCTCTGCCCCATCGTCGCACCGACAAGGCCGTGTACGCCGCGGCGTCATATGGGCACCGCGTCGATGCGCAGACCATCACCACCTCGATGTCGGCGACCCGCAGCAAGGCGTACGACCGCCGCGTCGAGCGGGCGATCGTTGTTCACTTCGGCTGGGCCCACCGGGGCCGAGGGGCGAACACCGAGACCGCCCGCGGGTGAGGGTGGCATCTCCGGGACCGGCCCATGACAGCCGAGTGTCGGAAGCGGTGCCTCCCGTGCCCGTGTCGGAGCGGCGGCCGTTGGCGCGAAGCAGAGAGCGCCGCCCGCAGCCTGGCAGCGTGAAGCCCGACGCCGCGGGCGCCGGGCTTCGAAGGGGGCGGGTCACCGGAGCAGGAGCGACGACGACTGTCTCCCCGTTGCCGACCGAGCTGGGCAAGGCGGCGGTGCCCCGTTGATCACCCGGTGGCCGTATCTGTTCACAGTCGGGTGTCACCGCGAGCCCCGGAGACCGGACCGGGCGTCAACCGCCCGGTTTCTGCCCCTCCCTTCGCTCCAACAGGCGCACTAACGAAGCCGTCAACCGGTCGATATCTTCCCGGGTGTTGTAGAGGGCCAGTGAAGCGCGGACCGCACTGGCCAGGCCGAAGTGGCCAAGCGCCGGCTGGGCGCAGTGGTGCCCTGCACGGATGGCGATGCCGTCGTCGTCCAGCCGGCTCGCCGCCTCCTCGGGCGTGCAGCCGTGGAGGGTGAAGGTCAAAACGCCCACCTTCTCCGCTGTCGGGCCCAGCACTTGGAGACCGGGCACGGTCTGGAGGGAACGCTGGGCGTAGGCCGTCAGCTCCGCCTCGTACGCTGCTACGGCCGCCCGGTCGAAGCCCTGGAGCCAGTCGAGCGCCGCATGGAGTCCGATCACGCCCGCGATATGGCCGGTGCCCGCCTCGAAGCGGTGCGGTGCGGGCGCGAAGGTCGTACGGGCGAACTCCACGGACTGGATCATGTTGCCCCCGCCCTGCCAGGGGCGCATGGCCTCCAGCCGCGCTCTCTTGGCGTAGAGGGCGCCGATGCCCGTAGGGCCGAAGATCTTGTGACCGGAGAAGGCGTAGAAATCGGCGTCGAGTTCCTGGACATCCACGGGGAAGTGGGCCACTGCCTGGGCGCCGTCGACGAGCACCGCGGCGCCATAGCGGTGTGCCAGCGCGGTCATCTCCCGGACGGGCGGAATGGTGCCCAGCACGTTCGACGCATGGCTGAGCACGACCAGTTGGGTGCGGTACGACAACAGGGCCGCGTAGGCGTCCTGGTCGATGGTGCCCTCGGGAGTGAGGGGCACGGGGACCACGCGGGCTCGCCGCTCGGCCGCAATCTGCTGCCAGGGGACAAGGTCCGAGTGGTGTTCGAGGACGGGCACCAGAATGTCGTCCCCGGGACCGAGGTTGTCACGCGCCCAGGTCTGCGCCACCAGATTGATCGCCTCGGTGGTGCCGCGTACGAAAACGATCTCGTCCGGTGAGGCTGCACCGAGGAAGGAGGCGATCGCGGCGCGGCCCGCCTCGTACGCCACTGTTGCCTGGCGCGCCATGGTGTGTGCGCCGCGGTGGATATTGGAGTTGGCGGTGGCGTAGTAGGTGCTGAGCGCCTCGATCATCTGATGCGGCTTGTGGGTGGTGGCGGCGTTGTCCAGCCAGACCATGGGGTGGCCGTTGACGGTCCGGTGCAGTGCGGGCACCTCGTCGCGGGCCCGCTCGGGGTTGAACGCGCCCCCGCTGACGGGGCGCTCGACTGCGTGCTCCGCCGCTCTCTCGGCTGCCGGGGCTGTCGCCGGTATCTCCTCAGGGGTGTACGAGGAAGTATCGGCCGGGGCGGTGGCGGGCGCGGCCCGCGGGGTGCGCGGGACCAGCTCAGGAGTAGTCATGATAGGTCCCCACCTCGACGTTCTGCAGCACGGCGATGGCGTCCTCGACCAGGACTGCCGCGTTGAAGTACGCCGTCATCAGATAGGAGGTGATGCCCCTGTTGTCCATGCCCATGTTCCGCATGGACAGACCGGGTTCGACCTCGTCAGGGACGCCGGAGGGCCGGAGCCCGACCACGCCGCGTTCCGCCTCGCCGACCCGGATGAGGAGAATCTCCGAGGTGCCGGCCCCCCGGAGCCCGGTGAGCTGCACCTTGTCGGAGGGAAGCAGCGGCACGCCACGCCAGGTCAGCAGCGGGCTCCCGAAGCGTGAGTCGATCACCGGGGGGACGCCCCGGCGCGTACACTCCCGGCCGAACGCGGCGATGGCCCTGGGATGGGCGATGAAGTAGCCGGGCTGTTTCCACACCCGGGAGAGCAACTCGTCCAGGTCGTCCGGGGTCGGCGGTCCCGCGAGGGTCTGCACCCGCTGGCCCGGGGCGACATTGTGGAACAGACCGAACTCGCGATGGTTGAGGATCGACCACTCCTGGCGCTCGCGCAGCGCCTGGATGGTGAGGTCGGCCTGGGTGCGTGTCTGGTCCATGGGCTCGTTGTAGAGGTCCGAGACCCGGGTGTGAATGCGCAGCATGGTCTGGGCGAGCGTCATGTGGTACTCGCGGGGTGCGTCCTCGTATTCGACGTAGCTGCCCGGCAGCTCCGGCTCACCGGTGTGCCCGGCGGTGAGGTCGACCGGTACCTCGGTGCCGGGGGTGGGGCGCTCGGTGGAGATGTACGTCTGGAGTTGGGCGTTGAGCGACTCGTCCCGGTCGGCGACCCGTGCCAGCGCGGCGCGGTCCAGACAGAGCGCCGAGCCTGCGGTGATGGCCTTGACCCGGTAGGGCATGGCCGCGGAGCGGCTCCACGCGTCCAGGTCGAAGAATTGACCGTCGCCGATGACCTCGATCAGCGTGTCGTCGTCGTACCGGCCGGTGGCGCGCTTCTCGGCACGCCCGTGCACCAGCACCCACAGCTTGTCGGCGGACGCGCCCTCCGCGATCAGTTCCTGACCCGGGGCGAAGGTCACCTCCGCAAAAGCCTCCGCCAGCTCGGAGAGGAGCGCACCGTCGGCGTCGCTCAGATACGGGACCTCGCGCAGGTCCTCCGCGAGGATGCGGCATGCACCATCCTGGGTGTAGCTGCTGATCCGGTTGTCGCCGAGCACGAACGAGCGGCGGCGGTTGACGCGGTAGATCCCGGCCCCGACATCCACCCAGGGCAGGGCACGGAGCAGATACCGGGGCGTGATGCCACGCATCTGCGGGCGGGTCTTGGTGGTGGTCGCGAGCTGCCTGGCGACATCGGGACTGAGGCTGAGCTGCTGATCGGACATGAACGGCTCCCCGGAGTGGGACGAACGATGCCTTGCCGCCTGATCGTCTGTCTCGGTCGACCGCGCTCACAAGAGGTCATCATGCGCTCACGGTCCGGATGCATTCGAAAGGGGGAGCGGCGAGTCGTAAAGAGGTTCGGCAGGGCATCGGCCGAGCTTTCGTGACCACGGGAAAGATCAAAGGCAAGAGTCTTCGGAATATGCCACAGGCACTCGGCGCCTTGCTGCGCTGCCGGTGAAACGGCCTGTTTACGACGAGCCGGCACTTGAACTCCGGGGAGCGGACGCTCCGTTGGCGATCCTGATCCGTGGCGACGCGGCAGTCGAGGACTTGTGTGAGCGTGCGTGGAGGCGGGCGTGCGCCATCCGGGCGAGGGGTGCTTCGACGACCCAGTGGCGGGACAGTACGACGAAGCCGGAGGCGTCCCGGGGTCGGTGCTTGGGCAGCGAAGAGCGGGGGGACTGGCAGCCGCCGTCACTCGCTGGTGGACCTGTCCAGAAATACGCCGTCGATGGCCTTTGCGGTTCACCGTGATGCCCGATGACCGTTCACTGCCTGCTGCCGGTGATTGACCAGCTCCGACCCGGTCGGACAGTCACGCTGGTTGCGGCCGAGATGGGCATATCGCGCACCACGGCGCACAAATGGATACCTCCTGTTCGCGGCAGGGGGGCACAGGCGCTGCCTAACGGGTTCGAGGGTTCGGTGAGGGGCCCCGGTGTGGGGTCACGGATCGGTCAACGCCTATTGTGGGACGCCGAGTTGGCCTCGTAGCCTCCTGCGCACCTTGTTCAAACGTGATGCTCATGTTGCGCGTTTCGCGGCATAAGAGGCAGGGAGGTCCCATGATGAACATGCCTGTGCGGCGGCGGCTGTCTGCCTTAACTGCTGCACTGGGGCTGGCGGCTCTACTGGTCGCCGGATGCGCCCCGAAGTCCTCGACCAATGGGTCGGGGAAGGACGAGAAGACGGGCACAGTGCGTGTCTGGCTCTTCAAGGAACTCAACAACAAGCCCAAAGAGAAGGTGATCGACCGCGCAGTCGACCGCTTCGAGAAGAAGCATGACGATGTCAAGGTCGATGTGACGTACTATCCGGCGGAGAATCGTGCCGCGAAGCTCAAGGGCGCGCTCAACGATCCCGAGTCGGCGCCCGATGTCATCGAGTACGGCAATACGGACACGGCCGGATACGTCAAGGACGGCGCGCTCGAAGACGTGAGTTGGGAACTTGGACGCTGGGATTCCGTCCTCGACACCGACACCACGGCCAAAGAGTCCGTGACGGTGGATCAGAAGCTCTACGGTGCCCCGTTCTACGTCGGTGTCAGGGCGCTCTACTACCGCACCGACGTCTTCAAGGATCTGGACCTCGAGCCGCCCAAGACGCTTGAAGAAGTCAGCGAGACCGCGAGGAAGATCAGGTCTGCCAAGCCTGATATGTACGGCATGGCCGTGGGCGGTGGCAATACGTTCGCCGCGATGCCGTATATCTGGGCGAACGGCGGCGACATGGCGAAGCCGGCCGCGACGGTGTTGAGCTCGACCATCAACGACAAGGCCGCGCGGAAGGGAATCAAGGAGTACACGTCCCTCTTCAAGGAGGACAACTGCCCCGCCCATACGTGCGCCAAGTGGGACGGGACCGAGGTGACCGACGCGTTCGCGAACGGCAAGGCCGGAATGGCCATCGGTGGTGACTTCAGCCGTCAGGTGATGGACGACGGCAAGGTCAAGGGCAAGTACGCGGTTGTTCCGCTGCCCGGCGAGAAGAAGGGCTCGATCGCGCCTGCCTTCGCCGGTGGCAACAACATCGGTGTGATGAAGTCCAGTTCGCACCGGACCCTGGCCATCGATCTGATGAAGGAAATCGCGGGGAAGCGCTCCCAGGAAGACATGCACAAGGCGATGGGCTTCCTGCCGACCTTCTCCGATGTCCGGAAAAAGGTCACCAAGGGGAAGCCGTTCTTCGAGCCGTTCGCGAAGACCCTGGACGCCGACACCCGCTTTGTGCCCATCACCCCCACGTGGAACGAGGTCGATGCCTCGATGGTGCTGCCCACGATGTACCAGGAAATCGCCAGCGGCAAAAAGGATGTGGAGACCGCCTCGGACGATGCGGCAAAGAAGATGAACAAGATATTCAACAAGAAACAGTGAGGTAAAGCGCTAGTGAGTCAAGTGACCGCCGCCGCGCCGGCCGTGAACCACCAACCCGGGGAACCACCCGGGAAGCGGGCGAACCGGCGGCGGGCACCGCTCCGGCGGTACCCCCGCCGGACACCCTGGATCTATCTCGGCCCTGCCCTGGTGGTGCTGGCGGGGCTGCTCGTCTATCCCATCTACCAGCTCGTCCTGATCTCCTTCATGGAGTACACGCAGGCCCAGGTGAGCGGCGGCGAGCCCGCCACTTTCCAGGGGCTTGGCAATTACACCGAACTGTTCGCCGACCGACAGTTCTGGGATGTCCTGCTGGCCACGGTCCTCTTCGCCGCAGCCTGCGTGCTGGGCACGCTTCTGGTCGGCTGTTCCCTGGCCGTACTGCTCAGTCGGATACGGGCGTTCCCCCGGCTGGTGCTGATGCTGGCCGCGCTCGGCGCCTGGGCCACTCCTGGAATCACCGGTTCCACTGTGTGGGTCTTCCTCTTCGACCCCGACTTCGGACCCGTCAACAAAGTTCTGGGGCTGGGGGATTTCTCCTGGACATACGGCCGCTACAGCTCGTTCGCGCTCGTCCTCTTCGAAGTGGTCTGGTGCTCCTTCCCGCTGGTGATGGTGACGGTCTACGCGGGAATCCGCGCCATTCCGAAGGAGCTGCTGGAGGCCGCCTCGCTGGACGGCGCGAACATGTGGCGGACCTGGCGCAGTGTGATGGCTCCCTTGCTGCGGCCGATCCTCATCGTGGTCACCATTCAGTCGATCATCTGGGACTTCAAGGTCTTCACCCAGATCTATGTGATGACGGGCGGCGGCGGCATCGCGGGCCAGAACCTTGTGCTGAATGTGTACGCGTATCAAAAAGCCTTCGCCTCCTCCGAGTACAGCCTCGGATCCGCGATCGGAGTGGTGATGCTGCTGCTCCTCTTCGCGTTCACCCTCGTCTATCTGTGGCTGCTGCGCCGGAAGGGAGAAGAGCTGTGAGCACCCTCGCAAACGGCGCCGAACAGCGGGGCGCGCACCATGCTGCACGGGCTCGGCGGCGTCGGGTGAGGAAGCCGTGGCGGCTGGCGGCGGAGTGCGCGGCCATGCTGATCGCGCTACTGGTGGCCTTTCCGCTGTACTGGATGGCGCTTTCCGCCTTCAAGCCCTCGGACGAGGTGCAGTCCGAACGACCGATGCCGTGGACGCTGAAGCCCACACTGGACTCTTTCCGGCGGGTCTTCGAACAGGAGGATCTGGGGCGGTACTTCGTCAACAGCGTGATCGTGGCGCTGTGCGTGGTCGTGGCCTCCGGGCTGATCGCATTTCTCGCCGCGACGGCCGTGACGCGCTTCCGCTTCCGCCTGCGCACGACGCTGCTGATTCTCTTCCTCGCCGCCCAGATGGTGCCGGTCGAGGCACTGACCATCCCGATGTTCTTCTTGATGCGGGACTTCGGCACCCTCAACTCGCTGGGCTCGCTGATCCTGCCGCACATCGCGTTCTCGCTGCCCTTCGCCATCTGGATGCTGCGGGGCTTCGTACGCGCGGTGCCGGATTCGCTGGAGGAGCAGGCGTACCTCGACGGCGCGAGCAGGACGCGCTTCCTGTGGCAGATTCTCTTTCCCCTGGTGTTGCCGGGGCTCGTCGCGACCAGCGTCTTCTCGTTCATCGCCACCTGGAACGACTTTCTGTTCGCGAAGACCTTCATCATCAGCGCGACCGAGAACTCGACGCTCCCGATGGCGCTGCTGGTCTTCTTCGACGAGGAGACCCCCGACTGGGGCGGAGTGATGGCGGCGTCGACGGTGATGACGGTGCCGGTGCTGGTCTTCTTCATCGCGGTGCACCGCAGACTGGTGTCGGGTCTGGGCGGAGCAGTCAAGGACTGAAGTACCGGAGAGCTCGGTTCCGATGGAAACGGAAGGCAGGGGCGAGGCATGAGTGCGCTGGTTCCGCGCGTGGTCAGCGAAGTGGCCGACGTCGGCGAGGGGTTCGTTTGGGGGAGCGGCACCGCGCTGCGGGTCGCTCCCGGCACCGAGGGGGTCGCCACCTGGCTGCGGGGCTGGGCACCACGGGAAGAAGGAGGCGGGGGCTCCGTCGATCTGAGCCTCGACGAGGGACTGGCTTCCGAGGCGTACCGGCTCGACATCGCCGCCGACCATATCCGCCTCGTGGGTGGCAGCGCGGCCGGGGTCTTCTGGGCAGCCCAGACCCTGCGCCAGCTGCTGCCGCCCCGCGTCTACCGGCGGGCCGGAGCGTGGGGGCCCTGGCGCCTCGCACCCGTCCGTATCGACGACGAACCCCGCTTCGCCTGGCGAGGGTTCATGCTGGACGTCGCCCGGCATTTCATGCCCAAGGACGGTGTGCTGCGCGTCATCGACCAGCTCGCCGCGCACAAGCTGAACGTGCTGCACTTCCATCTGACGGACGACCAGGGCTGGCGCCTGGAGATCACACGTCACCCCAGGCTGACCGAGGTCGGCGCGTGGCGCGCGGGAACACAGGTCGGACACCGGGCATCCACTCTCTGGGACGCCCGCCCGCACGGGGGCTACTACACCCACGACGACATCCGCGAGATCGTCGCCTACGCCGCCGAGCGGCACATCACCGTCGTACCCGAGATAGACATCCCGGGCCACTCGTCGGCGGCGATCGCCTCCTACCCCGAGCTGGGCTGCACCGATGTCGCCGACACGGCGGACCTGGAGGTGCCGGGCCACTGGGGGATGAATCTCCATTTGCTGTCACCGTCAGATGCCACACTCCGCTTCTACGAGGAGGTGCTGGAGGAGGTCCTCGACCTCTTTCCTTCGCCGTTCATCTGCGTCGGTGGGGATGAGTGCAAGAAGGACCAGTGGCGCGAATCGGCCACGGCGCAGGCCCGTATCAGTGCCGAAGGGCTGGCCGACGAGGACGCGCTCCAGGGCTGGTTCATGCGGCACTTCGACCGCTGGCTCGCAGTACGCGGACGGCGGCTCATGGGCTGGGACGAGATCCTGGAGGGTGGCGTACTGGAGGACGACTTTCCGGGCGGTGGCCTCACCGAGGGCGCCGCTGTGCTGTCCTGGCGCGGCTACGACGGCGGGATCACCGCAGCGCGCGCCGGACACGACGTGGTGATATGCCCGGAACACGAGCTGTATCTGGACCGCCGCCAGGACGAGAGCGCGGACGAACCGATGCCGCTCGGATACGTCCAGACCCTGCGGGATGTCTACCACTTCGAGCCGCTGCCGCCTGAGTTGGCGGGTACGCCCGAGGCGCGGCACGTCCGCGGTGTCCAGGCCAACCTGTGGAGCGAGTGCACCGAAAGCCAGCAGCGCGTGGACTACCAGGTCTTCCCCCGACTGGCGGCGGTCGCCGAGGTGGCCTGGTCGCCGTTGGAACCCGCAGCGGAGCGGGACTTCGCCGACTTCGAGCGCCGCCTGGACGAGGCGCACTACGCTCGCCTGGACGCCATGGGCGTCGACTACCGCCCGCCTTCCGGCCCTCGCCCCTGGCAGCGCCGCCCCGGTATCCCCGGCCGCCCACGCTGACCCGGCGGCGCGGGGCCGGTGGCGGGATCTCGTCGTCCGAGGGGGCGAACGGTTCAGACATGAGCGGGGGCCTTCGTGCCGCGGATCGCCGCATGGGCTGCGGCGGCGAGCGTGCGGCGGTCCTGTACCGGGCGCAGTACGGGATGGGCCGTGACGCGGACTGTGAGGTCCCGGGCGCTGATCACCCGGTGAAGTGAAGCGGTGAAGGTGTCCTCGCCGAGGAACGCTGCCACCGTGCTGGGCATACCGCACTGCAGGTAGCTGACCGTCACCGGCTGGACGAGGGCGCCGGAGTCGATCGCCGCCTGGAACATGGCGCGGCGGAATCCGCTGCCCGACTCGGTGCACCAGGTGGTCCCCTGAGGGAAGACCATGACCGAACGGCCGCCGCGCAGGGTGGCCGCCACCTGCGCCACGGTGCCGGGCAGGCTTCGGATCCGGTCCCGGTCGATGAACTGCACCCTCGCCTGTGTGGCCAGCGAGCCGAACAACGGCCACCGTGCCACCTCACGTTTGGCAAGCGCGGTTGCCGGTTCGACCGCGAACAGCGCGAGGGCGTCGAGCCACGAAATGTGGTCCGACACGATCAGCGACCCCGGCCCCTCGGGGCGGTGTGGCTCGCCGAAGCCGGACACCGGGGTCTCCAGCTGCAGCCCGAGGGCACGAATCACCCCCCGAGCCTGGGTGCGGAGCACATCTCCCCGCGCCAGGCGCGGCCCGGTCGCCAGTCCGCGTATCAGTGCGCGGGCCAAGGCCGCGTACCGGCGCGCCTGCACAGCAGCGGCGACCGGCGGCACTCGGTGGGCAGCGCATCGAGCCGTACAGGGCGAGGAGACCGTCCAGAGGCTCACCGCGACTCTCCGAGGAAGTAGCGGTAGTAGCGGTCGTTCAACTGCTCCATGTCGAGGATCACGAAGAAGTCCGCGACCCCGAACTCGGGGTCATGGGCGGGAGCACCGCACACCCAGGCTCCGAGCCGCAGGTAGCCGCGGAACAGCGGCGGGAGCTGGGAGTAGCGGGTCGCGGCTGTCCAGGCCGGTGCCGGCGCCGGTGCCGTCGGCAGCCACGGGCGGCGCGGCGAGACCGTCATCTCGGCGGGTGGTGCGTGCTTGGCGGAGCACAGGGCCCATGCGCCGGCTGCCGCCTGCCCGCCGTCGGCCAAAGGCACCGATGCGCAGCCCGCGAGATAGCGGTGCCCCGACAGCAGCACATAGCGGGCGAGCCCGGACCACATCAAGTTGATCACACGTCCGGCTTCGACCATCGATGAGCGGATCCCGTCCAGCGCACCCAGGTCGAACTCGCCGTCCGAATACGAGCGTTCGGCCCTTCCCGGAGGCAGGAGGCGGTATGTCCCGACGACGTCGCCTGTCGTGGTACGTCAGCGTAGAAATGGAGACCGGCGCCCGTACATACCTCCTGGTCGACGACGAGAAGGTGGGCGCCCTTTCGCCGAGAGGTGTTGTCCTCCGCGTTCCACGAGGCGTTGGGAGTCTTCGCCTCCTTCCCGCGGCTGGTGGTGGAGGGCTACCTCAGGCGCCACGGCTTCGAGGTCCGAGAGGACGACCAGAACGCCATGCACGCGCGCTGCGAGCGCTACACGGTCTCCATACGCTTCGACGATCAGGACCGCGTGATCGCACTGAGCCACGGCGAGGACAGGGACTGACGGCCGGCCGGCTCATCGGCGGCGTACGGACAGCCCTGCGTTCCCTGGAGCGCGTCGTGCTGGCAATTCAGCAGCAGGCTGCTCCTCAGCCGTGGTGGGTGGGCCGGCGGGTGCGCCGACGAATACGTCGCCCTGCGGCGTGGTACAGGATCGGTCATGTCCTTCACACATGTGCTCGCGGTCGCCCCGGTGACCGACATCGAGGCCGCCGTGACCTGGTACGAACGGTTCTTCGGCAGGCCCGCCGACACGAGGCCGATGCCGGGGCTCGCCGACTGGCACGTCTCCTCCTCCGGCTGGGTGCAGGTTTTCCAGTCCCCCGAGCACGCGGGCGGCACTCTCCTCAACCTCGCTGTCGAGGATCTCGACCGGGCGCTGGAGGACCTCGCGGAGCGCGGCGTCACGACCGCGGGCGAGATCCAGCCGGGCGCACAGCAGGTGCGGTTCGCCGCGGTACACGACCCGGACGGCAACCGGATCACACTGATCGAGAACCCCGTCGCATAGCGGAGCCACCGACCGGGACGAGCAGCCGGACGAGCAGCGGGGCGCGACGGTGGGCCCCGCGCGCGGTTCACAACGCGCAGTGGGCGTGTGCTCGGGCTGCGCGCAGGGCAGACGGCCGTGTTCGGCGACCTGGTGCTGGCCTGCTCCGGTGACGAGGTACGTCAGAAAGCTCGCGGCCAGGGAACGGGTCGGCGGCCGGCCGTAGGTGTAGGCGTACTCGGTCTCCCGGAACGGGTAGTCGCCGACCGCCACCGTGCCGGTGTCCGCCTGCCGACCGTCGATCCACACCCGCTCGACGCCGAGCCGGGCGTACCTCTCCAACGACCGTACCGGTGCGTGGCGGGTGTGGGCTGGAGCATCGGTTCTGAGGTGCCGTTTCCTGCGAGCAAGGGGTTGCTGAGGTTGCCGCGAGGATGAAGGCGGGTGGGGGTCAGCCTTCGGCGGCTGGGGGTGTGTGGCGAGCTCCGTTCAGTACGGAGTCGAGCAGGCCGGGGAACAGCGCGTCCAGGTCGTCACGGCGAATCCGCACCAGCCGGGATCGGCCCTTGACGGTGGTCCAGGTGACTCCTGCCTCGCGCAGCACCCGGTAGTGGTGGGAGAGCGTCGTCTGGTGAACGTCCAGGTCGCCGCCGATGGCGTTGCAGCTTTCCTCACCGGCCATGGCGAGCCGCTGGATGATCTCCAGCCGCACCGGATCGGCCAGCGCACGCAGCACCTCCACCATCCGGATCGCCTCGGTCGCCGGCTGGGACACCTCACGCATCGCTGCCTCCCTCCGTGCCAAGAGCCTCATCCCTTCACGCCAAGGCCGAAGCCTACCCACTCATTGATACATGGACAAGCATCCATGTATCTCCTACAGTGCCGATCACCTACCTCCGCGGCGCTTCGAGAAGGCGGCACGATCCATGCTGAAACGACTCCTCCCCCTGGCCCTGGCGACGTTCGCCGTCGGCACCGACAGCTACGTCATCGCGGGCCTGCTCCCCTCCATCGCCGCCGACCTGGGGGTATCCACCCCGGCAGCGGGTCAGTTGGTGACGGTCTTCGCCCTGACGATGGCGTTGTCGGCGCCGGTCATGGGGGCCCTCACCAGCGGCCTGGACCGGCGGTCGGCGCTACTGATCGCGTTGGGCGTGTTCGTGGTCGGCAACGCCGTCACCGCGTTGGGCACCAGTTACGAGGTGGTGATGGCCGCCCGCATCGCTACCGCCGTGGGAGCGGGCACCATCAACTCCGCCGCCTCCAGCACGGCGGCGGCCATCGCTCCGCCGGAACGCCGTGGCCGGGCGCTGGCCTTCGTGCTGGGTGGTCTGACCTTGGCGACCGCGCTCGGACTGCCGCTCGGTACGCTGATCGGCCGCGCCGACTGGCACATCACGCTGTGGGCCGTCGCCGGGGTCGGCCTGCTGGCGGCCGTCGGTATCGCCGTCGGCCTGCCCGGGGTGACGCTCCCCGCCGCCTCGCTGTCCGACCGCCTGCGTCCGCTCAAGCGGGGCCGCGTACTGGCACTGCTGGCGGTCACCTCCCTGGCCTTTCTGGGCGCCTACATCCTTTACACCTACATCGCCCCGACCCTGCGGGACGCCACCGGCGGCAACGAGTCGCTACTGATCCTGATCCTGCTGGCCTGGGGCGTCGGCACCCTGGCCGGGAACATCACCGCCGGGCGCCTGGTCGACCGCCACGACCCGGCCCACATCCTCACCGGCACTCTCGCCCTCGCCACTCTCGCCCTGGCACTGACCCCACTGGCGACCCGTGCCCTCGCGCCCGCCTTGCTCTGGGCGGCGGTCTGGGGCGTGACCGTCGGCGTCATCGTCGTCCCGCAGCAGCACCGGCTCATCGCCCTCAGCCCTGCGGCTGCACCTGTCCTGCTCGGTCTCAACTCCTCCGCGCTCTACGTCGGGATAGCCCTCGGCGGCGGTCTCGGCGGACTGGCACAGAAATGGCTCGGGCTTGCCCCGGCCCAACTGGGGCCGGTGGCTGCCGGCGTCACAGCCCTCACCCTCCTGTGGCACGTGAGCACCACGCGCCGCCCCACCACACCCGCCACCGTGACACCGGCGCCGACCTCGGCCGACCCGGAGAACTCCAAGGCGTGACCGGGGCGGAGGTGTGGTCAGGTGAGGTGGAGGCGGTGGTGGAAGGTACGGAGGGTGTCACCGATCAGCTGGGTGGGGGAGAGCCGGAAGCGCCAGAGAGGGCTGGGGCGGAGCAGCGCGGCACCCTGGTGTTCGAGGCCCTTCATGGCCTGGGAGAGGAGCATCAGAACGGGTCGGTAGAGGAACTGGACTGCTGGGTCGGCGTCGTCCAGGGCAGCCTGGGCTGCGTGGAAGGCGGCGCGGGCCTTGCCGCAAGCATCGGCGAGGAGAGCTTCGACGGCGGGGGTGTCACGGCCGGCTTCCAGGTCGGTGCGGGTGACGCCGAAGTGCAGCAGATCCGTCTCGGGGATGGTGAGCAGGCCGCGTTGCAGGTCGTCGGCCAGGTCGGCGAGATCGTCCCAGCGTTGCGCGGCGTCGAAGGCCAGTCGTGAGGCGGTCTCGTTGCGGGGGTGGGGCGGAACGCGGCATGCGGCGAGCAGAATCCGGGCGGCAGGCATGTTGCTGCGCTCGTTGTTGTCGTGGTGGTCCTGCTCGGTGGCGTACCCCGTCAGCCCAAGGCGGCCGACTTGTCCTGCCAGGTAGTCGTGGACGTCGGAAGGGGCGACGGGCCGCACTTGCGCAGTGTGCAGGAAGGCCCGCAGGAAGGGCTGTTGGGCGCGGCCGGTGGCCAGCCCCTGCCGGACCTGCTCCGCCCAGGCGTCGAACACTGCCCGGTTGTGCTGGTGCACCGGCACATCCGCCAGGCAGTCGGCGTAGATGATGAGGGCGCCCACCGCGAACAAGTGGGGCTGCCAGGTCGGCGGGCTCAGTAGGCGCCCGGGGGGATAGAGGCCCGGATATCGGCGGGCTGCCAGATGCGCTGCCGCGGTGTAGTCGTCGCGCAATCGGCCCTGGGGAATCCCCGCCAGGTGCAGGGTGCGCTGCCACGGCAAGGCCCCGTTCAGAAGCTGACGCAGCAGTGTCAGACCGGGCGCGGTCATGAGGGCCGGCTCGAACGCCCGGGCTTCGTCGACTCCGTGGTGAGCTGGTGCACGGTGAAGCGGGCCGTCTCCCTCAGCCCGTCCCACAGGGTGGTGCCCAGATGAGAGGCGATCGCCGTGGGCAGGCCGAGCAATGTGGCGGGGCCGGGCAGGGGGGAAGGGCTTTCGACTGCCACAGAGGCGGCTGCGTCGGGTGCGTCGGCTGCGTCCGTCGGGTCCAGAGCGCCGAAGCGGCGCCCGCGCTGGTGATACAGCTCCAGGGCATGCCGGAAGTGCGAGGTGCGGAAGTCGGGCCACAGCACATCGAGGAAGACAAGTTCGGCGTAGGCACAGTGCCACAGCAGAAAGTTCGACAGCCGGTGCTCGCCCCCGGTACGCAGGAGCAGGTCGACATCGGGGAGTTCGGGTATCTGCATATGCTGGGCAAAGGTCTCGGCGGTGATTTCCTCGGCCGGGACACCCTGGGCGACCAGGGAGCGTGCGGCCTCACACACGTCTTGGCGTCCTCCGTAGTTGAACGCCAGGCTCAGCTGCAGCGTGCTGTTGTCGCGGGTGAGTTCCTCGGCCTCGCGCAGCCTCTCCGTCGCCTCCGCAGGAATGCGTGGATCCCCGCCGCCCAGCAGCCGCAGTCGTACCCCGCGCCTGTGCATGTGCTGGGTTCCCCGGCCGATGACGTGCTGGGCGAGGAAGCGCACCAGGAAGCTGACCTCTTCTTCCGGGCGTGACCAGTTCTCCGTGGAGAAGACGAAGAGCGTCAGCCACTCGACCTTCTCCTGCAACGCGCCGTCCAGGACCGCTTCGAGGGCAGTCCGGGCGGCCATATGGCCGTGGGTGCGCTCCAGTCCGCGGTGCTGGGCCCAGCGGCCGTTGCCGTCCATGATGCAAGCGACATGCCTGGGAGGGGTCCTGGGCGTCATCCGCCCTCCATTCAACACGTAGAGCAACAGTGCCAATTCGGAGAGTAAATGCCCCGGTGCAGGTATTCATATCCCTTCGCTGCGACACTCCCATGAGGGAATTCGGACAGGTCGCCGCATGACAGGTCGGCCCCGAGTGCCTCAGCGGCCCCAGGCAAGACAAATGGAGAGTGTCCGGAGAACGGCGCCAGGACCGGCCGGGGGTCGCATTTGTTAGCGGGATGTTAGATCTGGGTGACGGGCCTTGAACGGGTGTGGCGGCCACGCCCATGCTCATGCAGCACTCCCCACTCCCCGTCTCCGGGGCACCTCCCCCTCCCACCAGGGACTTTCCCTCCCAGGGACCTTCCATCTGGAGCCGCCATGTCCTCGTCCCCGGCCATGCCCGCACCCCGGCCCGAAGAACTCCGTGCGAAACGCCGCCTCGCCCTCGTCGGCGGGTCACTGGGCAATCTCGTCGAGTGGTACGACTGGTTCGTCTACGCCAGCTTCGCGATCTACTTCGCCGACTCGTTCTTCCCCGGCGACAACCCGACCACCCAGCTGATGAACACCGCCGGCATCTTCGCGGTCGGCTTTCTGATGCGGCCGGTCGGCGGGTGGGTGCTCGGTCGCGCCGCGGACCGGCGCGGGCGGAAGAGCGCGCTCACGCTCACCGTCACCATGATGTCGGTGGCCGCCCTGCTGATCGCCGTTGCCCCGACCTATGGGCAGGCAGGCTACTTCGGCGCCGTGGTGCTGCTGTTGGCACGGCTGCTGCAGGGCATGAGCATCGGCGGCGAATACGCGGCCAGCGCCACGTATCTGACCGAGGCATCCGCTCGCAACAGGCGCGGTCTGGGCTCCTCCTTCCAGTACGTGTCGATGACCTGCGGACAGCTCCTCGGCCTGGGCATCCTCATCACGATGCAGCGCACGATGACCACCGCCCAGCTGGAGAGCTGGGGCTGGCGCATCCCGTTCGTGCTCGGCGCGCTCTTCGCTCTGGTGGTGTTCTGGCTGCGGCGCAGGCTGACGGAGACCGACGCGTTCACCGAGGAGACCGGCGAGGGGGGGCCTGACGACAGCACGCGCGGCACCCTGAAGGCGCTGTGGCAGCACCGCCGCCAGGCGGGCCTGGTCATGGCGCTCACCCTTGGTGGCACGGTGGCCTATTACACGTACACCACGTACCTCACCAAGTACCTGATCTCCAGCGCGGGGATGGCGAAGTCCACGGCCACGCTGGTGAGTTTCACCGCGCTGATCGTCTTCGCCGTGCTCCAGCCCTTCGCCGGGATGCTGTCGGACCGGATCGGCCGCCGCCCGTTGCTGATCACCTTCGCGCTGGGCTGCACCGTCGGCACGTACCCGATCATGACCGCGCTGGGATCGGCGTCCTCCTACTGGCCCGCGGTGGGGCTGTCCCTGCTGGCTCTGGTGATCGTCACCGGGTACACCTCGATCAACGCGGCCGTGAAGGCGGAACTCTTCCCGACCCGGGTACGCGCCCTGGGCGTGGCGCTGCCGTACGCCATCGCCAACGCCCTCTTCGGCGGTACGGCGGAGTACGTGGCACTGTGGTTCAAGAACAGCGGCCACGAGACCATGTTCTTCTGGTACGTGTCCGGGTGCGCGACGATCTCCCTGATCACCTATCTCCTCATGCCGGATACGCGGGACGCCAAGCTCACCCGCGCCGAGTCCGAGACCGAGGCGGACGCTGACCGTGGCCGTGACCGGGATGCGGTGGCAGCTCCGGTGGAAGCGGTCCGCTGAATCCGCTGAATCCGCTGTGACCTGGGCGGGCCGCTTCCGCTTCGGCTTCCGTAAGCTGCTGCCCAGGTCACAGCGTCATAGCGGCACAGCGTTATAAGGACTTCCCATGCACGCCCTTCTGGTCGAGGACGACGATCGCATGGCCCACGCCCTCGGTACGGCACTCGCGCAGCGCGGGCACACCGTCCGCCGGTTCGGCCGTGCACTGGACGCCCTGCGGCATGTCAACGAGGCCGACTTCGTTCTGCTCGACCTGGGGCTGCCGGATCTGGACGGGCTGGAGCTGCTGCGGCGGCTGCGGACCGTGTGCGATGCGCCGCTGATCGTGGTCACCGCCCGCTGCGAGGAGCGCGACATCGTGCAGGGGCTGCGCGCCGGCGCCGACGACTACGTGGTCAAGCCGTTCCGCATGAACGAGCTCATGGCCCGGATCGACACCGTCCGCCGCCGCACCAGGACACCCGCCGGCCGCGCGGACAACGGAGGGCCATCCGTACGCACCGGCGACGTGGAGATCGACATTGCGGGCCGCGCGGTCACGGTCGCCGGGGCCGAGGTGCGGCTCACCCGCCGCGAGTTCGACGTCCTCGCCTTCCTCGCGGCACGGCCGGACGAGGTGCACAGCCGCGAGGAGATCCTTGGCCGGATCTGGGGCGACGCCTTCCTCACCGCCTCACGGTCCCTGGACGTCCATGTGGCGGGCATCCGCGCCAAGACCGGCCGGGCCGGCCTGGTCCGCACCGTGCACGGCTTCGGCTATCAGCTCGGCTGCCCTCCCGTGGGCGACGAACGTGCAGACGGCCGATGAGACGCAGGCTCCTCGCCGTACTGATGTTGCTCATGGGAGCCGCGGCGCTGCTGCTCTCGCTGCCCCTGGCCGGCTCCTACGCAAGCGCGCGTACCGAGCATCTGCTGCTCCACCGGCGCTCCGAGGCGGTACGGTTCGCCGATCTGGCCGACCGGGTGCGCACCGACTCCGACCGTACCGAGCTGTCTGCCGAGATCCGGCGGTACGCGGAACTGTACGGCGCCGCCGTGACCGTGGTCGACGCGGCGGGGCGGACAGTCGCCCGGGCCGGGCCGGACTCCCCGGCGTCCTCCGGCGCCGCTGCGAAGGACGCCATGGGCGAGGCGCTGACCGGCCGGTCCACCGAGCGGCTGCCGACGATTCGGCCGTGGGGACCGGACACCGTGGTGCTGGCCGAACCCGTCGGGCGGGACGAGCGGGTGAGTGGAGCGGTGCTGCTGGCCGTCCCCACCGAGGCCGCCCGCCGGGATGTGACGGCCCGCTGGACGCTCATCGGGGCCGGCGCGCTCGCCGCTTTCTCGTCGGCGGCCCTGGTCGCCATGGGCATCGCCCGATGGCTGATGCGCCCCGTCCGCGATCTGGACCGGGCTGTGGAGAGCCTGGCGTCCGGAAGCCTTGAGACGCGGGCCGTCTCCGACACGGGGCCGCCAGAGCTGCGCCATCTGCGGCGGCACTTCAACATCATGGCGGAGGCCATGGCCGATTCCATCGGCCGCCAGCGCGACTTCGTCGCTGACGCCTCCCACCAACTGCGCAATCCACTGGCCACCTTGGTGCTCCAGCTGGAGAACGTCGAGCCGCACGTCGCCCAAGGCCCCGGCCGGGCCGAGCACGCCCGCGCCCTGGACGAGGCGGAACGGCTGGAGGAACTGCTCGACGGCCTGCTCGCGCTGGCCCGCGTGGAATCCGGTGCTCCGGAACGCGTCGGCCAAGACGTGTCGCGGGCGATACGCGAACGAGTGGCGGCCTGGGAGCCGGTCTTCCGCGCCCTGGACCTGGAGCTGACTGCCTCCACCGTCCCGGAGAGCCTGCGGGCCCGCGCCCTGCCCGACGCGGTGGGCCGGATCCTGGACGCGCTCCTCGACAACGCCGCCAAGTTCGTGCCGTCCGGCGGCCATGTCGACGTACACGCGACGCTCCGCGACGGCGAGGTTCTCGTGCGCGTCAGCGACGACGGACCCGGGGTGCCCGAGGAACAGTTGCCGCTGCTGCTGCGGCGTTTCGCCCGCGCGCCCGGGCACCAGAACGTTCCGGGCAGTGGGCTGGGCCTGGCCATCGCCGATGAGACCGCCCGCATGAGCGGAGGCCGACTCGGTGTAACCCGTAACACGCCGCACGGCCTCACTGTGGAACTCGGACTCCCGTCCTGCTGAGTGCTGTGGGCCTGCTCGGCCGGGTGCCTGCCTGTTCAGCGGTACTCCGCCCCCTCAGTACGCGACTTCAGCCATGCAGTACGCGACTTCAGTCGTACACCGACCGGTAGTACGCGACCGCGCCGGGGTGAAGAGGCACCGCACCTGTGGAAATGGCGAACCGGGGCTCCAGCCGCGCACCAGCCGTCACCTCCCGCAGCAGCACGCGCCACCGGTCGAAGACCACCTGGAGCACTTCGCGCACCGCGGACCGCGGCACATCAGAACGGGCCATCAGATAGTTACCGACACCGATGGTGCCCACAGGCTCCTTCAGACCGTACGTCCCGGCCGGAATCGTCACCGCCGTGTAGACGGGTCCGTACCGCCTGCGCAGCGCGCTCACCTGCCGCTCCAGCGGCAGAAACCGCAGCGGCAGCTCGCGCGCCAGCTTCGACAGAGCGGGCGTCGGCACGCCGCCGGACCAGATCAGCGCGTCGACCGTGCCTTCGCGCAGTGCCTTCACCGACGCGGCGAGTTCGAGCCGCCGCTCCCGCACCGACCGCTCGCCGGTCAAACCGGCCACCCGCAGCAGCCGCCCCGCCGCCACCTGCACCCCGGAGCCCCTCCCGCCTGCGGCAACCGGCCTCCCTGCGAGATCACTCAGCGAACGCACCGGCCCGTCCGCAGGCACGACCAGGTGCGTGTAGTTGACGTAGAGCCGGGCGAGCGACGTCACCTCGGCCGGATGCGAGAACGGCCCCCGCCCCAGCACCGCGTCCTGCGCCGCATCCGCCATGGCCAGAGCCAGCTCCGCCGAGTCGTCGTCCAGCCTCCGCAGATTGTCCACGCTCGCCGAGGTACTTATCGGTGCGATCCGCAGCCGTGATGTGTTCTCGGCGACCGCCGTCGCCAGGGCCCTCCCGAAGGCGTTGTACGGCCCGCCCTCCGGCCCCGTCGCGAGCCGCAGCCGCTGTGCCGGCCCGGTGTCCTGGACGCACCCGGCAGCCAGGGCCACCCCGCCGAGCCCGGCCCCGAACACCCCGAGCATCCGTCGTCGGCTCACCACTGTGCTGGTCACCAGCGAAGGGTAACCACACCGGCGAGCCGCAGCGCGCCGCCCGCAGGGCCCTCTGTCTCACCCGGGCGAGGTTCGGCTGTGCCTGGCGCCGGTGTCATTTGCGCCAGATCTTCCGGTAGGCCGCGCGATAGCCGGACGGGTCCCAGGCCGTGGCTCCGCCGCTGTTGGCGGCCGTGGAGATATGGATGGGGGCGATGTATCCGCTGGCATCCCGGCCGGAGAACGCCCGGTTGAACTCATCGATGACCTGCCAGCCTTGTTGGGACAGCGGCTCGGGAACGGTGGCGGCCTGGTTCTGGTCGCTGTTGATGCGCTGGAAGGCCGAGGGGTCGCCATCGCCCGCTCCGATGTTGAAGGGCGGGCCGGAGCCCGGCTTGCCGGCCGCGCGGAAGGCAGGGGCGGCGTCGGCGAAGTAGAGGTCGTTGATGGCGATGGAGTGGGTCCATTCGTCCTGGAAGCGGGAGAGGAGGAAGGAGACCTCCCGGGGGGTGCGGCTGCTCGCGTCGGGGAGCGGGATGTTCTCGTACGACAGCAGCTTCGCGCCCGCGCAGGTGGAGAGCTCTTTCCTGATCAGCTCGGACTTGTGTTTGGCGAACGGGATCGAGGCGTCGGTGAAGATGACGACCCCGGCGCGGCCGTCGGACTGTGAGATGACCCAGTCCGCGCTGATCTTGGCCACGTCCTCGACTCTTGTGGTGACGTTGGTGAAGAGCTTGGGCTCTTTGCTCGGGCCGGGGGCTGCGACCGCATGCCAGCCGATCAGAGGGATGCCCGCCGCATCGGCCTCTGCGACCTGCCGCGCGGTCGATTCGGGGTCGAAGCCTCCGATGACGATGCCGGAGGGCTTGAGGGCAACGGCTTCGCTCAGGGCCGCCTGGATGCCGGCGGGAGTGCCTCCGCCATCGATCACCCGGACGTTCCAGCCGATGACCTTCGCGGCATCCCGCACGCCGTTCGCGACTCCTGCGACGCCCGGATTGGTCACCGTCTGCGCGACGTAGACGATGGTCCTCTTGCCGGATACCGCCGCGGGGCCGCTGGTCGGGCCGTCCCAGGGCACATCGGCCTGCTCGGCCTGCTTGACGGCCGCTTCGGCCCTGGCGAGGGTCCGGGGGCAGCTACCGGGAGAGGGGCCCGTGGAGTCGCCGCGTTGGCAGCTGCCGACGACGGCTGCTGCCAGCACGGCGGCTGCGAGTGCGGCCTTGCCGTGCTTGCGGCGCGGGCTGGTCATGGAGCGTTCCCAGGGGTGCCGTTGCCGCCTTCGGGTGCCGCGGTCGGCGGCGTACCCGTCGATCCGCGGTCTGCGACGATGCCGGTTCGCAGCCGACGACGGGCGGAGTAGCCGGCCAGACCGACGGCGATGAGAAGCGTGCCGCCGTTGAACAGCGGGACGACCCAGAACTGGGCACCGAGCTGCCCGATGCCGGTGAGGCCGATGGCGAGCACGGCGACGGCGACGACGGTCCCCATGGCGTTGGGGCGACCGGGTTTGATCGCGGTGGAGCCGAGCAGGGCGCCGACGAAGGCGGGCAGCAGGTAGTCGATGCCGACGCTCGGGTTCCCGATCTGTTGCTGGGCCGCGAGAAGCACGCCTGCGAAGCCGAAGATCAGCCCCGATCCGGCAAAGGCGTAGATCGAGTACCTGCGGGTGGGGATGCCGACGAGGTCGGCGGCGCGGGCGTTGGAGCCGATGACGTACATGTGCCGGCCGAGCGGCAGCCGCTCCAGCAGCAACCAGAGGGCGGCCGCGAGGGCGAGGACATAGAACGCGGGGAGCGGAAGGCCGAAGACCTTGGTGCCGTAGATGTCGGTGAATGCGGCCGGAAGGCCCTGTGGCGGCGGGACGATCCTGCCGCCGTTGGTGATCCAGCCGGTGAAGGCCAGCATGATGCTGCCGGTCCCCAGCGTGGCGATGAAGGAATCGATTCGGGCGAACTCGACGATGATGCCGTTGAGGGCCCCGACAACCGTCCCTCCGAGGATCACGGCGAGGCAGACAACCGGCCAGGTCCACCCCTCGTTGACGACGAGTTGCATCACCACGACATGCGCCAGGCCGAGACCGAAGCCGATGGACAGGTCGAACTTGCCGGTCACGATGGGAACCATCGCGCCCAGCGCGAGGATCGCCGGGATCGAGTGGTTGGACAGCGCCGCGGAGATGTTGTCCAGCGTCGGGAATGTGTGGGGCAGAACGATGGAGAAGACCAGGACGAGCAGGACGGCCAGGGCTACGAGCCCGTAGGCGCCGATGAAGTGCGCCGCCGACCCGCCCGGCCCGGACGACCGCTTCAGCCGGGATCGGGGCGAGGAGGAGGTGGTCATCGGTCCGTCGCGGTTCCGGAGGCGGGCAGGGCCGAGGCCGCCCGGGTGAGTCCGGCGACGGTGAGGTCAGCACCACTCAGCTCGGCCGTCACGGCCCCGCGAACGAACACCAGGGCACGGCGGCACACACCCGCAACCTCCTCGAAGTCGCTGGAGATGAGCAGCACCGCGAGGCCGGCGGCCAGCGCGTCGTCGAGCAGGCGGTAGATCGCGGCCTTGGCCCCGACGTCCACGCTGGCGGTCGGCTCCTCCAGGATCAGCAGGCGCATGCCCAGCCGCAGCCATCGTCCGACCACGACCTTCTGCTGGTTGCCGCCGGACAGCGTGGCGATGGGGACCTCGCTCTCGCGGGGCCACACCGAAAACCGTTCGATCAACGTCCTGGCCTCGGCGCGCTCACGCCGAGGACTGATCCAGCGCAGCGCCCGGAGGCCACCTGCGCGCGGGTTGGCCAGCAGGTTCTCGCGCACGGTCAGTTGGAGGGCGCATCCCTCCTCCAGCCTGTTGCCGGTTACGAAGCCGACGCCGCGGCCTACGGCGGCGGCGACCGAACGGGGGTGGTACAGGCGACCGTCGAGAAGTGCCCGCCCGGCGAGGAGCGGCCGGGAGCCGGCCAGGGCGCGGCCCAGCTCCATATGTCCGGCGCCGGTAAGCCCCACCAGGCCCAGGATTTCCCCGGCATGCAGCTCCAGGCCGACCGGTCCGGCCCTTGCGGTGCGTACACCGTCGAGGGCGAGGACGGCCCGGTCTCCGGCGGGGAGGGCGGCGGGGCGGTGGGGGATCAATTCGCCGCCCACGATGTCGTGCACGAGGCGGGCAGGGGTGTGGCCCGCCAGCGGCCCCTGGCTGATGAGGCGGCCGTCGCGCAGAACCGCGAAGGCGTCGGCGACCTGGTAGACCTCGTCCAGGCGGTGGGTGACGTAGAGGATGCCGTGGCCTCGGTCGCGCAGGGTGTGCAGCACGGCGAACAGACGGGCACAGTCCGCGACCGGGAGGCTGGCGGTCGGCTCGTCGAGGACGATGAGCTGCGCCCGTGTCGCCAGGGCGCGGGCGATGGCGACCAGCGATCGCTCGGCAGGAGCGAGGTCGGCGATTCTGGCGTCGGCGTCGAGGTGGCCGGCGACGATCCCCAGCACCTCGACGCAACGCTGCCGGGTCCGACGCCAGGAGATCAGTCCGCCACGGCGCGGATAGCCAGTGCCCAGTGCGATGTTCTCGGCGACCGTCATCCAGTCCACGAGACCGAGGTCCTGGTGGATGAAGGACATGTTTCGAGAGGCGGCTGCGGTCCCGAGCGGATGCCCGGCTACGGTCACCTCTCCTTCGTCGGCACGGTGGATGCCGCTGAGGACTTTGATGAGGGTGGACTTTCCGGCTCCGTTCGGCCCGAGAAGCGCGAGAATGCTGCCCCCGTGGATGTCCAGATCAACCGCGTCCAGAGCGAGGGTTCCGCCGAAGTGCTTGCTGAGACCGCGAATGCGGGCGAGAGGATCCGCACCGAAGCACGTGGAGGCGTTCACGGAGGTGTCGGCGGGAGAGTCGGGGGCGTCATGCACGGATTTCTCCGGGGTCGGCCTGTACTGATGAGACTCATTACCGCACTGCCGGCACGCCTGCTGGGCGCGCCACGCGACGCTATGGCATGTCGAGGGCGCATTCGACCCAGATGACCTTGCCGCCGGGGGTGTAGCGCGTGCCCCAGGTCTCGGCCAGCTGCGCGACGAGGAACAGGCCACGGCCTCCCTCGTCGGTGGTGGCCGCACGGCGCAGATGCGGCGCTGTGCTCCTGGTGTCGGAGACCTCGCAGATCAAGGTGCGGCCGTGGAGCAGGCGCACTTGGATCGGTCCGCTGCCGTGCCGGATGGCGTTGGTGACCAGCTCGCTGAGCAGCAATTCCACGACGAACGCGGCCTCGTCCAGCCCCCATTCCGTCAGCTGCCGGAGGGCGTCGGCACGGACATCGCCCACCAGAGCCGGGTCGGCGGGCAGGTCCCGGGTGAAGATCCGGTCGGCGTCCAGAGCGTGAGTGCGGGCGACGAGCAGCGCGATGTCGTCGCTGGGGTGGGCGGGTGCCGTGGTCTCCAGGACTGTTTCACAGGTGTCCTCGGGCGCGCGGTCCGGGTGAGCCAGGCATCCGCGCAGCTGGTCGAGGGCCATGTCGATGTCCTTTTGCCGGTCCTCGATGAGCCCGTCGGTGTAGAGGACCAGCTGGCTGTGGTCGGGGAGGTCGATCTCGGCGGTCTCGAAGGGCAGGCCGCCCAGGCCGAGAGGCGGTCCGGCGGGCAGATCGGGGAACGTCACGGTGCCGTCGGGGCCGACGAGTGCGGGAGGCGGATGGCCCGCGCGGGCCATCGTGCACCGCTGCGTGGTGGGGTCGTAGATGGCGTACAGACATGTGGCGCCGATGCAGCCGGTGCTGTCGTAGGGAGCCTTGTCGCACTCCTCCCGGTCGAGGCGTGCCACCAACTTGTCGAGGTGGGTGAGGACTTCGTCCGGACTGAGGTCGAGTTCGGCGAAGTTGTGTGCCGCAGTACGCAGTCGGCCCATGTTCGCCGCGGAGTGCATTCCATGGCCGACGACGTCACCGATGACCAGGGCGACGCGGGTGCCGGAGAGGGGAATCACGTCGTACCAGTCGCCGCCCACCCAGGACTCCGCGGGCAGATAGCGATGGGCGACCTCGACAGCGTCCTGATCGGGCAGCCCCTGGGGGAGCAGGCTGCGCTGCAGCGTCAGGACCATGGAGTGTTCGCGTGTGTAGCGGCGGGCGTTGTCGATGCTGAGGGCCGCACGGGTCGCCAGCTCCTGGGCCAGCGAACGGTCGTCGTCCCCGAAGGGAGCGGGGTCCTGGGAGCGGTAGAAGGCGGCGATGCCCAGGACGACACCGCGGGCGACGAGGGGCACGGCGATGAGGGAGTGGACATGGCCGAGGAGCCGTTCGGTCAGCTCGGGGTCTTGGGCGAGCCAGGTCGCTGCGGCTTTCAGATCGGGTTCCAGCACCGCCTGACCGCTGGTCAGGCACCGCAGGTGGGGCGTGGTCGGGCTGAATTCGACCCGCTTGCCCACCGGGAAGAAGGGGCAGTCGTCGCGGATGCCGTGCACCACCGTGCGGAGCAGGTCGGCACGGGGTTCGGTGGATTCCTCACCCCGCACCACCGCCTCGGACAGGTCGATGGTGACGAAGTCGGCCAACTGCGGGACGGCGGTCTCGGCGAGTTCCTGGGCGGTACGGCGCACATCCAGGGTGGTGCCTATGCGGCTGCTCGCCTCGGACAGCAGTTCCAGGCGGCGCCGGGCCGCGACGGCCAACGACGCCACTTCCGGCTCTCCCACCAGCACCAGACCTCCGGCCGGGACGTCTGCGGTGTCACCGGCCGTGCGGCCGGGACCGGCAGTTGCGGTCTCCAGGCCAGGAGCAGTGTCAGGAGCATGTCCGGCTGACGGGGTGGCGGGGATGACCAGGGCATGCTCGGCACGGAGGCCGGTCGGCTCGGCCCGGTGCGGGACATCGGGGCGCCGCCCAGGTGAGTCATCGGGGACGATGGCCTCCACGGCGATGCCCTCCGACCCGGCGATGCCCTCCGACCTGGAAGGGCTCGTCACCGGGCGAGCCACGAGGGTGACCTGTCGGCCGTGGGACAGGGCCACCTCGACGGCGCCCCGCTGCCCCGAGGCGAGCAGTTCGGCGGCTTTCCCCCTCAGGGTCGCCTGATCATCCTGGTCCAGCCGCTGTGCCAGGTCATCCACACCGATGGACGGGCTGGTGCCTGGCGGCTCGCCGGTCCCTGCCCGGTGGGTGGCTTCGAGGTATGCCTGCAACAGGCCGTGCTCCCGCGCCGAGCTCTGCTCCAGCAGCCTTCGCTCGATGGCTTCGGCTGCTGTGCGTGTCAGGGTTGCCAGCGCCGGGTTCGCGATGCTGCGCGGATAGCCGAGGCACAGAATGCCCTCGATGCGCCCGCTGAGCGGGTCGCGGACCGGAATCGCGGAGCAGGCATTGGATTGAGAGCGTTCGGCGAAGTGCTCCGCACCGTAGACCGTGACGAGTTGGCGCTCGGCAAGTGCGAGACCGATGCCGTTGGTGCCGGCGAATTGCTCGGCGAACACGGCCCCCGGAACGCTCTGGAACGGCGGGAGAGTCCTTGCCATGGACGGTTCTCCGAATCGGCGTTGGAGAACCGTGCCGCGCCCATCGGCAAGGGAGATGTTCATCGGGCTGCCGGCGAACCTCGATCGCAGCTGGTCGAGCACGGGACTTGCCGCGCGGACGAGCCGACCCTCCAGGTCGAAGTCCTGCCGGAAAGGAAGCTCGGACTGCTCCGGTGACAGGCCCAGAGACCGGCAGCGCTGCCACGAATTCAAGATCGGGCTTCGCACCCCTGTCTCGACCGGCTCACCCTGCAGAAACCGTTCGCGGATGCGTGCGGGACCCGTGTCGTCTGCCGCAAGCCGCAGCTGCATCGGTTTCTCACCGAGCCTCACCATGATTGGCCTCGCTCACGCTGGCGTTACCCTGCATGGTCAAGAATATCGTGATATTGGCGCAGAAGCGGGTCGTGGTGAAAAGCGACGGATACGTTGCGGAGTTCTGGGGATACTTTCGGTAACTACAGCTCTCTGGGTTTCCACCCCGCGTTTCTCAGATCCGGCTGATGTCGCACGTAGGCGTGACGTGACCGCGATTCACGGGCATATCCCGGAGCAGCCGACGACCGGAGCACAAGGGTCGATGCAGGACTTCTGCAGCGGCAAGGCGGCCCCGTGCAAGGCGGTGCCGTTGAAGGAATGAGCGGATCCTCTTGCAGACCGTGCGTGACGCAATGTAACTGGTCCTGCTCACAGCGGGTCCCGTTCCGTGTCCTGGCAACCGAACCGGGCCGCTTGCCGTCTAACAGAGCGAATGGCCGCCCCTTGGGCGGAGTGACCCGCACGGGAGTCCTGACCAAAGGCACTCGTGCCAACAGACGTGTGCGGGGTCGGCGTTCGACCAGCGTCGGCCCCGTAGCAGCACGCGCGGCACCGCAGCCGCGTCGGAAGGGGGGTTGTGCGGGGACGCCGTCGCCCTCCGTGCAGCAGGAGGAGATGTCATGCGACCGTTCGCGTTGCAGTACGCCCGGCCGGCCGTGCCCCCGCCCAACGCGGCTCCGTACGGCTACGACGCCGCCCGACAATTGAATGTCCTGCCTGACGGGCGCCCGGCCGTCGCCGACCGGGGCCTGCTGCTGGCGGTCGGCACCACCACCTCCACGGCCGGTTCCAAGACGCACTTCGACGACTGACGGGCGCGCCCATGACGGTGCTCATCCTGACCTGTCCGGAGGACGTGACCGCGGACATGGTGGTGTCTGTCCTCAACGACCAGGGCGTGCCGGTCGTACGCCTGGACCCCGCCGATCTCCCGGGTGAGGCGGCCATGTCGGCGGAGTATGTGAAGGGGGACTTCGACGGCCATCTGTCGTTCGGCGGCCGGGTGCTGAGCATGAGCGGACTGCGGTCGATCTGGGTCCGCAGACCCGGCACGCCCGCGGCGCACGCGGCTGATCGCTCCACGTGGCTCACGGCCGAGTCCCAACAGGCCCTGTACGGAACCCTGTATTCCACGGCGGCCCGCTGGGTCAATCATCCGGTTGCGGCCGCGCAGGCCCGTTACAAGCCGTGGCAGTTGCGCGTCGCCCACGCCAGCGGCTTCGCCGTGCCGCCCACCCTGATCACGACCTATCCGAAGATTGCACGCGAGTTCGCGGCCGAGCACCGGGATCTTGTGGTGAAGCCCGTCTCCGGCACGCACCCTGCCGACCCGCCGATGGCTCTGCCCACGACACGTATCGGCCCGGACGCGGACTTCGCGGGGGTCGCCGCAGCGCCCACGCTCCTGCAACGGTGGGTGCCCAAGCGGGCGGACATCCGTCTGACCTGTGTCGGAGACGAGATGTTCGCCGCCCGGAAGTCATCCGGTCCCGAGCAGGTGGACATTCGTTTCGACGATGACGGTGGCGCTTGGGAGCCCGACGAGGTTCCGGCTCGCATCGCCGAGGCCGTCCAGGCATACATGCACGCCACCCAACTCGCCTACGGTGCCTTCGACTTCGCTGTGGACGACGAGGACGGCACCTGGTGGTTTCTGGAGTGCAACCAGGGCGGGCAGTTCGGCTTCATCCAGCTGGAGACCGGTCAGCCCATCGCCGAAGCCGTCGCAGCCCGCCTGGCATCTCCCGCAGCGCCCTGAACGGCTCCCGCAAGGGCCTGCAATGCAGTCACCCTCCGCTTCCGGGGCGGGCTTCCGCCCCAGTGTGACCCCCGACGGCGGCTTGCCTTCCGCATCGGCGAGCGTGCCGAGAACCGACACCGCCCGCGTTTACGGTAGCTCGGATGACCCGCAACAGCCCGGCGCCTTCCTCGCCCACTCCCTCATCTCCGCCACGAGTGCCCCCGGACAACGGGCCCCCGGTAGCGCGGGAAGAGTTCGACTGCGTTTTCGACCAGGTCCGAACCTGGGGCCGGTGGAGCGAGGCGGACCGTGGCGCGTGGAACCGCGTCACACCGGATGTGTCCCGGAACGCTGCGTCTTCGGTACGTACCGGGACTGCCGTGACCCTGGCCCTGCCGTGGAACACCGTGCCCGGGCCCGACAACGCCAAGCCCGCGCTGCACCACATGACCGACCTGGGCGACATCGAGGCCCCGGAGCCGTCCACGCACAAGGACTTCATCGCCGTCGACTACCACGGCAAGGCGGTCAGTCATCTCGATGCCCTCTCGCACATCGCCTATCGCGGGAACCTCTACGACGGTCGAGCGGCGCGGCAGGTCATCGACGCGGGCGGCGCCCGGTTCGGAGCGGTGGACCGGCTCGGCACACTCGTGACCCGCGGAGTCCTGCTGGATCTGCCACTCACCTGGGGCGTTGACTGGCTCGAACCCGGCCAGGCCGTCCATCCCGAGGCGGTGCTCGCCGCCGAGGAGCGGTTGAAGGCGGAAATCCGCGAGGGCGACGCGGTGTTGCTGCGGACCGGTCACCACCGGCGCCGCCGGGAACTCGGCCCGTGGGACCCCTCCGAGGCGAGCGCGGGCTTCCACATCGACGCCATGCCGCTGTTCGCCGAGCGCGGCATCGCGCTGCTGGGCGCGGACGGCGACAGCGACGTGCGGCCCTCTCCGGTGGAAGGGCTTCATTCACCAGTGCACGCCCTTGCCATCGCCGCCATGGGAGTGCCGCTGCTCGACAATCTCGACCTCGAAACACTCGCCGCGGCCTGCGCGGAGGCCGGTCGCTACGAGTTCATGATGGTTGTGGCCCCGCTCAACATCCCCGGCGGCACTGGCTCGCCCGTCAATCCCGTGGCGATCCTCTGACGCTCGGCCCCACGGCATTCCTTGAGGAACCGGAAGGGATTCTCACAGGGAATCGGCGCGGCCTGCCGCACCCTCCCGCGCTCGGTTCAGTGGCCGCCGCTGAACGGCCGGTGTGTTCAGTGACCGGCTGCCGGGTCTGCGGATCCGTCCATGACGTAGCCGAGTTGCTTGTCGACCACGTTGTGAAGGGGACGGCCGTCGATCCAGCGCGTGAGGTTGTCCAGGAACAGGTCCGCCAAGTCCCCGCGCCAGTCGGTCACTTCTCCTGCCGTGTGCGGGGAGACGATGACCCCGGGCAGGTCCCACAGCGGCGAGTCGGCGGGCAGCGGCTCCTGCGTGAAGACGTCCAGTGCCGCGCCCGCCAGCCTGCCGTCGGCCAGCGCGTCGGTGAGCGCCTGTTCGTCGACCAGCGGCCCGCGACCGACGTTGACCAGGCGGGCTCCCGGTCTCATGGCCGCCAGCACGGAGGCGTCGACCATGCCTCGCGTGGCCGGAGTCAACGGGGCCGCGAGGACGACGTAGTCCGCCTCGCCCAGCGCGGCGCGCAAGCTCGTCGGACCCTGGACCGTCCCGAAATCCGGATCAGCGGTGCGCGCGGTGCGGCCCGCGCCGCTGACCCGCATTCCGGCCGCGCGCAACAGGCGGGCGATGGCGCGGCCGACGGCTCCGGTACCCCAGACAAGGACCGAGCGACCGCCGATGCGCTCGCTGTCGCGAGGGCGCCATTCACGCCGCCGCTGGTGTTCCGACGTGCCGGGGAAATCCTTGGCCATGCACAGGATCAGTCCGAGTACGTATTCGGCGATGGGCTCGTCGTAGACGCCACGTGAGTTGGTGAGGACAGTCGGTGAGCCGGTCAGTGCGGGGAAGAGGTAGGGGTCCACACCGGCGGCGGCCACGTGTACCCAGCGGGGGGCTTTCGCGGGATCAGCGGGCCACGAGGCGGCCACCGCGGGGGAGAGGGGCCACCAGGCGAGCAGGATGTCCGCGCCGGGGAGGAACAGCGGCAACTCCCCCTCGGTGACATACACGGTCTCCGCGAGGCATTCCAACCGCTCCCGGTTCGGTGGCAGGTGGTCCTTGTGCAGCACGATCAACCGGTCAGCCATGCCTTCCTCCGGCAGAGAGGGCGGGACAGTCGTACCCCCGGAATTCGTCGGGCCCGCACGGGAAGGCCACCGTGCGCGGTGGGACACCTGGAGTAAACGGTTGCACGGCATGTCTCCCTCGGACATGAGCGGACCGGCGGGACACCTCCAGCCTCGCCACAGCATCTTCCCGGAGGCAACGAGCGAACTGTTCGCATTGGGCACGCATTGTGGACGGTTTGTTCCGGGGTGCGGCCCCGAGCGGCCGCAGGGCGCAGGAAGACAGAGTGTCCACCAGCCGACGTGCAGCGGAACACAGTGGACGTTGACTGGGGCCTGGGGCTGAACGAAGGTGAGGGCCATCCGAAAACGGGTCGACGGTGCCCCTGGAGCAGACCCAGCTCCCCTCCCCGCCCACGACGCCGTGCACACCCGTGAACGTGACACACCGCAGTACCGGCCCGGCGCCTCCTCCCTTCCCCAGGAACTTCCCCAGGAGTCCGACCATGCCTCTGCCCGGAACATCCAGCGACGCGAGCAGACCCCCGACAACGAGCCTCGACGACGCCCCCGTCACTCCCTTTCACCGCAGGTTGGTCGCCGTCGCCATGGGCGGACCGTTCTGCGACGGCTATCTGCTCGGCGTCATGGGCGTCGCGCTCAGCCTGATCACCCCGGCCCTGAAGCTCGACACGCTATGGAGCGGGCTCATCGCCGCTTCCGTGCTCGTCGGTGTCTTCCTCGGTGGCGCGATCTTCGGTCCGATCACCGACCGCGTGGGGCGCCACCTGATGTACGTGCTGAACCTCGCGGCGTTCGCGGTCCTGTCCGCCGCGCAGTTCTTCGTCACCGAGGCATGGCAGCTGCTGGTGCTCAGGCTGCTCATCGGCATCGCCATCGGTGCCGACTACCCGATCGCCTCGGCTCTGACGACGGAGCTGGTGCCGCGCCGGATGCGTGGTCCCGCTTTGTCGGGTCTTGTGGTGGCCTGGTGGGTCGGCTACGGCCTGAGCTACTGGGTCGGCTGGGCGCTGCTCAACGTCGGCGACGACTCGTGGCGCTGGATGCTCGCCTCCGGAGCGATTCCGGCCGTGATCTTCTTCTTCATGCGGACCGGGATACCCGAATCGCCCCGGTGGCTGGCCTCCCGCGGACGTGTGGAAGAGGCCCGGGAAGTCGTCCGCCGCCATCTCGGCCGGGACGTCAGCGCGGAGGAGCTGCTGTCCGAGGGCCAGGACCAGCGCGGCGGCTCGGGTCTGGGCAACCTGCTGGAGGTCTTCCGGCGCGGTTACGCCGTACCCGTAGTGTTCTGTTCACTGTTCTGGATCTGCCAGGTCGCACCGGCCTTCGCCGTCCGGTCCTTCCAGCCGCAGATGCTCGAATCCTTCGGCGTGACGGGAACGATCGGCGCCAGCGCGCTGATCACTACGATCGCCGTCGTCGGGACGGCAATCGGACTGCTCGTGGTCAACTGGATGGGCCGGCGCCCCCTGCTCATCAGCAGTTTCCTGTGCGTCACCGTCTCACTGGTCGCCCTGATCGTGCTGCCGTCGCACCTCGCGATTCTGATCGTCGCCCTCTTCGCCGCCTTCCAGTTCTTCGAGGCTGCCGGCAGCGGACTGCAGTTCGTGTATCCCAGCGAGCTGTTCCCCACCGATCTGCGGGCCACCGGCGTCGGTATCGCCACCGCGATGAGCCGGGTCGGGTCGGCGTCCAGCACATTCCTGCTGCCGATGGCCACCACCGATCTGGGCGTCCGCGGGACGCTCGCCGTCGGCGCGCTGATCACCCTCATCGGCTTGCTGGTCTCGGTCTTCATGGCCCCCGAAACGAAACACCTCGGCCTGGTGGAAGCCAGCAGCCGCGCCTGAGCCACTCAGCCACTTTCTTTCCTCATTCCTGCATTCCTGCATTCCTGAAAGGAATATCCCATGCGCAAGGTCGTGTCGTTCGACTGCTACCGCACACTCATCAACTTCGACACCAAGAGCGCCACCCACGAGATCGTCAAGGACCGGCTGGCCGAGGCGGGTGTCGACGCCGAACAGTTCCACCACGACGCGTACGTCATGCGTTTCCAGGGCGTCGTGGACGAATACCGGCCCTACCGTGAGGTCGTCCGCCGCACGCTGAAGGCCGTCATGCTCCTGCACGGACTGGAGTACCAGGACGAGGACGGCGACGCGCTGATCGAGGCCATCAAGAAGTTCCAGCCTTTCCGGGAAGTGCCCGAAGCACTGCGCCGTCTGAAGAGCGAGTACGACATCGCGATCCTCTCCAACAGCGAGGACGAACTGATCACCTACGCCGTCGATGCTCTGGGCGTGGAGTTCGACTACGTCCTCACCGCCGAGCAGGCCGGCGCCTACAAGCCGTTGCCGGAGGCGTTCGAGTACCTGATGAAGGCCACAGGGCGCGGCCCCGAGGACATCATCCACGCCGCCCAGGGCTGGGAGTACGACATCATGCCGACCAGACGGTATGCGGGCATGCGGCGGATCTGGGTGAACCGGTACGGCTTCCAGGGCTCGGACGCCTTCCAGCCGTACGAGGAGATCTCGGACCTCTCGGAACTGCCCGGCCTGCTCGGGGTCTGACAGGTCTGCCCCCTTCAGCCCCGCGCACCCAGCGAGAGGAACCATGACCGCCAGAACTGATCTTCCGGCGCCGATCAACGGCCGTATCGCCCACTGGTTCGCCGAAGTTCCGGAACCGCGCCCGTCACTGCCCGGCGACCGTGACGCGGACGTGTGCGTCATCGGCGCCGGACTGACCGGGCTGTGGACCGCGTACTACCTGAAACAGGCCGATCCCACACTGCGGATCACCGTGCTGGAGGCCGAGTTCGCCGGATTCGGCGCTTCCGGCCGCAACGGAGGCTGGGCCTCCGGACTCGTCCCCGGGGCCCGCGACCGGCTGGCCGACCTCCGCGGTCGTTCCGCGGTGCTCGACTGGCAGAAGGCGATGAACGAGGCCGTGGACGAGGTGATCGCGGTCGCCGCCCGCGAGGGCATCGACGCCGACATCGTCAAGAGCGGCACCCTGCGCGTCGCACGCACCCCGGCTCAGGCGACGCGGCTGCGCCACAAGGTCGAGCAGGACCACCAGTGGGGAGTCACCGACTCCGTGCTGCTCAGCCCGGACGAGGCCGCCGAGCGCATCCGCATCGACGGGATGACGGCAGCAGCCTTCACCCCGCACTGCGCCCGGCTGCAACCGGCGGCCCTGGTGCGGGGCCTCGCCGACACCGTCGAACGACTGGGTGTCACGGTCTACGAGAAGTCCCCGGTCAGCGTCATCGAGCCGGGACGCGCGCGCACCGCACACGGAACCGTCAGCGCGCCCGTCGTCCTCCGCGCCACCGAAGGATTCACCGCCTCCCTCAAGGGCCTGCGGCGTGCCTGGCTGCCGATGAACAGCTCGATGCTCGTCACCGAACCGCTGACCGCACAGACATGGCAGCAGATCGGCTGGGACGGCCGGGAGACGCTCGGCGACACTGCCCACGGCCATATGTACGCCCAGCGCACGGCGGACGACAGGATCGCGATCGGCGGGCGCGGAGTCCCCTATCGCTTCGGGTCCCGCACCGATGACGCCGGGCGGGTCAGCGAGCGCACCGTCACCCAGCTCATACGGACGCTGGAGGGGATGCTGCCCCAGGCCGCGGGGGCCCGCGTCGACCACACATGGTGCGGGGTGCTCGCCGTGCCCCGCGACTGGTCCGCCACGGTCGGCCTGGACCGGGCCGGCGGGATCGGCTGGGCGGGCGGCTACGTCGGCCATGGTGTGACGTCCACCAATCTCGCCGCGCGCACCCTGACCGACCTGGTGCTGAAGAGGGACACGAGGCTCACGCGACTACCATGGACGGGGCACGAGCCGGGCCGTTGGGAGCCGGAGCCGTTCCGCTGGCTCGGGGTGCGTGGCCTGTATCTCGCCTACCGACTCGCCGACCGGCACGAGGCGCGCGGGCGCACCCGCACCTCGCCCATCGCGACCGTCGCCGACCTCATCGCCCGGCGTCCTTGAGGCGTCCTTGAGGACGAGTGCCGCCGGCTCCCGGAGACCTGGACCGCTCGGAGACGAGGACCGCCCGGAGATCTGGACGCCGACGCCATGCGGCCTGCGAAGATGAGACATCCTGAGGGGAGCCCGTCGAGATGTCTTTGCTCACGGTTGGTGATGTCCTGCGACTTCCGGTCATCGTCGCGGGACTGCCGCGGGTCCTGGCCGGAGAGGAGCAGCTGGCCGGCCCGGTCCGCTGGGTGCACGTCACCGAGCTGCTCGATCCGGCCTCGTTCCTCGAAGGCGGCGAGCTGGTCCTGACCACCCTTATGCCGCAGCCGAACGACCCGACCCGGCTGCGCGGTTACGTCGACCAGCTGGCCGATGTCGGCGCGGCCGGGCTCGTCGTCGAGCTGGGCCGCCGGTACCAGCAGGTGCCCTCCGATCTGGTCGCCGCCTGCCGCGCACGCGACCTGCCCCTGATCGTGCTCTCCCGCGGTATCCGGTTCATCGAGGTGACCCAGACCGTCCACGCGTTGATCTTGGACGCACAGGGAGAACTGCTGCGGAAATCCCAGCAGGTGCACGAGGTCTTCACCGGCTTGACGCTGCGCAGCGCGGCGCCCGAGGAACTCGTACGTACCGCGGCCGACCTGCTGGGCCATCCCGTGGTCCTGGAGAGCTTGCTGCACCACGCCGTCATCTCCTGCACGGCTGGTGGCTCGCCGGGGCAGGTTCTCGAAGCGTGGCCGCGCCGGTCGCGTGCGACGCCGACCCCGGACCATGCGGCGATCAGCGGACCGGAAGACTGGCTGGTGGCCCCGGTCGAACACAACGGGCAGCGTTGGGGGCGGCTGGTGGCCCTCCCCGACGCGTCCGGGCCCGCGAGAGGCCCCGAGCACACGATGATCCTCCGGCGCGCTGCCACAGCGCTGACCCTGGCGAGACTGACCGGACACACCCGGTGGGACCGCGACGCCCACGCCTCGGCGCTGCTGGACCTGGTGCGCTGGAACTACTCCAGCCACACCGAAGCCCGCATCCGCATAGAGGCCCTCGGTATGCCGACGGTCAGCCACCGCCTCATCGCCGTCGTCATCGGGCACCGGCATGGCGCGGCCGACGAGGCCGTCCTTGACGACCCGCTCGCCGAACAGCTGCGCAGCGCCGGTATCCGCGCGCTGGTGGGCCGCATCTCGGCCGACCGCACCGGTGTCCTCCTCGCTCTCGCCCGATCCAGCGCATGGCAGCCTGCCGTGGACCGCGTGGGGCGGCTCACCGGGGAGATTCTCGGTGCGGAAGCCGTCGTCGCGGTCGGCCCCGGAGTGAGCGAACTCGACCAGGTGGCACGGTCGTTCCGGGAAGCGGAGGAAGTCGCCGACGCCATCGGCCCCGCAACCCCCCAGCGGCCGTACCACGTGCCGTCGGACATCGGACTGCCTGAGCTGCTGCACGCCCTGCGCGACGACGTCCGCATGCAGAAGTACGTCGAGCGTCAGTTGGGCCGGCTCCTCCGCCACGACGAGCTCCACGGCGGCGACCTGCTGACCACACTGCGCCACTACCTCGCCGCCGCGGGCAACAAGTCGATCGCCGCGAAACAGCTCAACGTGTCACGGCAAGCCTTCTACCACCGCCTGAACACCATCGAACGCATCCTCGGCTGCAACCTCGAATCCGGCGTCCAGCGCACCCAACTGCACGTCGCCGTCCTCGCTCTGACCTCCCTGACCACGGCCGACGAAGGCCAGGCGGAATCCGCCGGCGGCACACAGCCAGTCCTCGGCGTCGATGTGACGGGTGCACCCTCGACGTGAACACCGGCGACTGCGACGGCACCGGTGCGGCGGCAGGAAGGCGTCTTCACCCGCAACGGCTCCGGCACCGCCCACTCGTCATCGGCGAGGTCTACCTGCTGAGCAGGCCCAGCACAGCCAGCGCCCCCGGCCGGGGAGATACGGCTATGCGATGACCGCGGTGGCTTCGACCTCGACCAGGAGGTCCGGTTCCCCCAGTGCCGCAACGCCCAGCAGAGTGATCGGCTTGACCGGGTCGATGCCAAGCTTCGCCGCCGCACGGCCGACCCCCTCACCCAGCAGCGGCATCTTTTCGGGACTCCAGTCGACGACGTAGACGGTCAGTTTCGCCACGTCATCGAAGGAGCTGCCGATCCCGGCCAGTGCGGTGGCGACATTGAGATAGCACTGCTCGACCTGTGCAGCGAAGTCCCCTTCGCCGACGGGCCGGCCGTCGGCGTCGCGGGCGACCTGCCCGGCAAGGAACACCAGCTTCGATCCGGTGGCGACCGACAGTTGCCGGTAGACCTCGGGCTTCGGCAGCCCCTCGGGGTTGATCAGCGTCACAGGCATGAGGGTGTCTTCCTCTTGGCGTCAGGCAGCAAGATCAGCATTCCAGCGACGTAAGCATAGCGGTGCTATGTATTGTGTGGAGCCATGGCGAGGACGAAAGATCCAGCGGTCCGCTCCCTGCTGCTCGAACGAGCGGCTCAGCTGCTGCGGACGAGGCAACCGGTCACGCTTCGCACCCTGGTCGCCGGAACCGGCGTGTCAACGATGGCCGTCTACACCTACTTCGGCGGCATGGACGGCCTGTGGAACGCACTGCGACAGGAAGGCTTCATCCGCCTGACCGCCAAACTCACGGCCGTCGAGTTGTCCGAGGACCCGGTGCGAGACCTCGCAGCCCTGGGGGCCGCCTACCTGTCCAATGCCTTGGAGAGCCCCGATCTCTACCGCGTCATGTTCGACGCGGGCTTCGACCTCGAAGACACCGACGCCGCGGATGAAACCCTGCACTGCCTCGTCCGCGCCATCGAACGGGCCAAGACGAGCGGCCGGTTCCGCGGCGAGGTCGACCCGCTGGAACTGGCGACCCAGAGCTGGACCATCGGACACGGACTCGCCTCACTCGTCGCCACAGGCCCCCTGCCCCACCAGGCACTCGTCCACGGCGTGCCCATGCTGACCGCGCTGTTCACCAGCGCAGGCGACGAACCCGGCCGCTGCCGCCGGTCGGTTGAGCACGGCTGGAAACGGACAGCCCCAGCCGGGTCCAGCTCTCGTGATCGGGGAGAAAGGCCCTGACCCGACTGCGGCCTTCCCCAGGGGCGGTCACGCGGTGGCGCCGCGTCCGCATGCCGGGACGGTGCCGGTGTGCAGGAATGGAGGTGCGGCGGAGTCGGGTTACCCGGTGCGATCAGCAAACGCACCGGAGAGGAAACCGATCGATGACGCAGTCGAAGGAGTGGTCGCGGGGGACGGCCCAAGGGCCGAAGCAGGGTCGGCCGGACGGGGAGGGCGACCGTCCGTCCCGGCGGTCGGGCCGGCAGTTGGTGGCAGCCTCCATCGGGAACGGCGTCGAGTGGTACGACTGGTTCGCGTACTCGTTCCTCGCCACCTACATCGCGGACGAGATCTTCCCCAAGGGGACGGGCAATTCGCTGGTTCCGCTGCTGTCCACCTTCGCTGTCTTCGCCGTCGGCTTCTTCATGCGGCCGGTGGGCGGGCTGCTGTTGGGGGCTGTCGCCGACCGGGCCGGGCGACGGGCTGCGCTGACGCTGACGATTCTGCTCATGGGCGGCAGCAGCCTGCTGGTGGCGGTCACCCCGACCTACGCGCTCGCCGGAGTGTTCGGACCGGTGGTGCTGGTGATTGCCCGGCTCGTGCAAGGGCTCTCCGTGGGCGGGGAGTTCGCCGCCTCGACGACCTTCCTGGTGGAGTCGGCTGGCCCGGGCCGGCGCGGGCTGTTCTCCAGCTTCCAATACGTATCGACCACAGCGGGCCAGCTGGCCGCCTCCGGTGTCGCCGCGCTGTTCGTCTCCACGCTGGACGACGGACAGATGCACCAGTGGGGCTGGCGGGCCCCGTTCGTGGTGGGAGCGCTGTTGAGTCTGGTCGGTTTCTGGGTGCGGCGCGGGGCGCAGGAGACGCGGAGCGAGAAGCACGCGGACGGACCGCGTCCCGGGCTCTTCGACGCGCTGCGCAGCCATCCCCGCGAGTCCCTGCTGATCGTCGGAATCACCGCCGGCGGGACGATCGCCTACTACGTCTGGACCTCGTACCTGCCGACCTACGCACAGGTCAACGCCGGTCTCGCCAAGGGGGATGCGCTCGTTGTCGGCACAATCTCGCTGGTGTTCTTCATGCTGCTCCAGCCGCTGGGTGGGCTGCTGTCCGACCGGGTGGGCCGCAAACCGCTGCTGCTGGCCTTCGCGATCGGGTTCGCCGTGTTGTGCGTACCGCTGCTGCACGCGGTCAGCGACTCCTACGTCTCGCTGCTGCTGGTGCAGTGCGCCGGCATGGTGCTGCTCACGGGCTACACGTCGATCGCGGCGGCGGTGAACGCCGAGGTCTTCCCGGCCCGGGTGCGTGCCGCGGGCATCGGCTTCCCCTACTCGCTGGCCGTGGCCCTCTTCGGCGGCACCGCACCCTACGTCGGCACCCTCCTCAAGGAGCTGAAGGTGCCGGACGCCTTCCCGTGGTACGTGTCCGTGCTGTGCCTGCTGTCGGCGCTGGTGTATCTGCGGCTGCCGGAGCGGGCCAAGGAGGAGCTCGACCGGTGATCGGTGGGTGGGCACGTTCGTTCGTCAGCCCTTGATTGCCATCGTCGATGCCGGCGCTCCGGGCCCATTCCCTGACGGGCTGCAGTCCTCTGACCTACGGCGTGCCCGTCATTCAACGTTCGGCGAGAACGCCCAGCCTTCGCAGCCGGAGGCCATCTTGGCGGTGGGGTCCGGGGTGCTGTGTCGAGTGAACGCCCACAGTGCGAGCCCGAGGCAGCTGAAGGCGGCACCAAGTGCACATACGGCGCCCCAGCCGGCCACCGTGTAGAGGGAGGTCGCGGCGATGGCGCCGGTGGCGCTGCCGATCGAGTAGAAGACCATGTATCCGCCGATCAGCCGGCTGCCCGCGTCCGGGCGCAGCGTGTAGATCAGGGTCTGGTTGGTGACATGGACCGCCTGCACGGCGAGGTCGAGAAGGAGCACCCCGACGACCAGGGCCCAGAGCGAGTTGCGGGTGAAGGCCAAGGGCAACCACGAGGCGGCGAGGAGTGCCAGGGCGATGCCGGTGGTCCGCCGGGAGAGTCCGCGGTCGTTCAGGCGGCCCGCAACGGTCGCGGCCAGGGCACCGGCGACACCGATCAGCCCCAGTGCCCCGATCGCGCTGTGGGGCAGGAAGTACGGGGCCTCGCTGAGCGGCAGCGCGACGCTGCTCCACAGGGTGCTGAAGGCGGCGAAGATCAGCAGACCGAACAGGGCCCGGAGCCGTAGCAGTCGTTCCCGTGCGAACAGGGTGACCGTGGAGCGAAGGAGCTGTCCATAGCGCAGGGTTGTCGGCGAAGCGGCAGTGTGGCGCGGCAGCACCCGGTACAGGACCAGGGCGAGCAGTGCGGTGAGCGACGCCGAGGCGAGGTAGACGGAGCGCCAGCCCGCGAGATCGGCCATGAGGCCGGATGCGGTGCGGGCGAGCAGGATTCCGATGACCACGCCGCTGGTGACCAGACCGACGACCCGTCCGCGCCCGGCGGGAGGGGCCAGTGATGCCGCGAAGGCCACCAGCGTCTGCGTGACGACCGCGAGAAGCCCTGTCGCGGCCATGCCCGCGAGCAGGATCGCCGCCGTGCCGGCGGCGGCTACCACGGCCAACGCCACCATCAGGAGCAGCAGCTGGGCCACGATGAGCCGTCTGCGGTCGGCCACGTCGCCCAGCGGCACGAGGAGGAAGAGTCCCAGCCCGTATCCGACATGCGTGAGGGTGACCACGCTGCCGACAAGTGCCGGGCTCATGTCGAGGTCGTGGCCCATGGTCACCAGGAGCGGCTGGGAGAAGTAGACGTTGGCCACCGCGGCCCCACAGGCGACGGCGAACAGTATGACGACGCCGCGGGACAGGGCGAATGCGGAACCTTCCCCGCTTGGGGCCTCGGTCCGTGGTGTCACAGCCTCACCGTTGCCGGGCATCGGCACTCCTCCGGGTATCTGGTTTCATCTTGCTACCAATGGCGACGGCGACGGTAGGCCTTTTTGGTAGCATGTTGCAACCGATGTGAGAGTGAGGGACGTGACGCCATGGTGACCAGGACGCGTTTCGACGACAGCGAATGTCCCGTCGCCCGGTCGGTGGACGCGATCGGCGACTGGTGGTCCCTGCTGATCGTGCGGGACGCCTTCGACGGAAGCCGGCGCTTCGGGGAGTTCCAGCGCAGCCTCGGAGTCGCGAAGAACATCCTCACCGCGCGTCTGCGCACCCTGGTCGCCGGCGGTGTCCTCGAATCCGTCCCCGCCTCGGACGGCAGCGCCTACCGCGAGTACGTACTGACTCCGAAGGGCAAGGCGCTCTTCCCCGTCATCGTGGCACTGCGGCAGTGGGGCGAACAGAACTTCTTCGCCCCCGGCGAACCACACTCACAGTTGGTCGACCGCCGGCAGGGACAGCACCTCCGCGCACTGGAAGTGCTGTCTGCGGACGGGCGACGGCTGAACCCCGACGACACCACCGTCCACAAGGTCTCCACCCAGTGATACAGGCCGGCGACCCGGTGTCGGCACGCCGCTCTGCCGACGATTCCGAGGCCGCCGGTGCGCTGCGGAGCCCCGGCCGAGCTGTTCAGCGAGACCTCATCTGACGTAGAAGACGCGCTGACCAGCCCATTTCACCGTGCTGCCGGTTGGCGGCGGCTGACGAAACCGCGCTGAAAGGGCGTTGAGCGCGGCGCCCCGCAGACTCCGGGCCATGACGACAACGACCCGCGCATCCGCCATCGCAGCCACGGGGCTGCGGAAGTCCTTCGGGGACAAGCTGGTTCTCGACGGCATCGACCTGCACGTGCCCGCGGGCACGATCTTCTCCCTGCTCGGCCCGAACGGCGCCGGCAAGACCACCGCCGTCAAGATCCTCTCCACTCTCATCACCGCCGACGCCGGCAACATCCGCGTCGGCAGCCACGACCTGGCCGCAGACCCGCAGGCGGTACGCGCCGCGATCGGCGTCACCGGGCAGTTCTCCGCCGTCGACGGGCTGATCACCGGCGAGGAGAACATGCTCCTCATGGCGGACCTGCACCACCTGTCCAAGCGCGAGGGACGGCGGGTCGCCGCCGAACTGCTGGAGCGCTTCGACCTGGTGGAGGCCGCGAAGAAGCCCGCCCAGAGCTACTCCGGCGGTATGAAGCGCCGTCTCGACCTCGCCATGACCCTGGTCGGCAACCCGCGGATCATCTTCCTCGACGAGCCCACCACCGGCCTCGACCCGCGCTCCCGCCACAACACGTGGCAGATCATCCGCGAGCTCGTCTCCGACGGCACCACGGTCTTCCTCACCACGCAGTATCTGGAGGAGGCCGACGAGCTCGCCGACCGCATCGCTGTGCTCCACGACGGCAAGATCGCCGCCGAGGGCACCGCCGATGAGTTGAAACGCCTCATCCCGGGCGGGCACGTCCGGCTCCGCTTCTCCGACCCGGCCGCCTACCAGAACGCCGCCCCCGCGCTGCGCGAGGTCACCATCCCCCAAGCTCTCGGCTCCGCTCGAGCAGGGGGTGCCCCCATCGACGAGTCCCTCACATTGCAGATCCCCAGCGGCGGCAGCCAGCGCGAACTGCGCTCCATCCTCGACTGGCTGGACTCGGTCGGCATCGAGGCGGACGAGCTGACCGTGCACACGCCCGACCTCGACGACGTGTTCTTCGCCCTGACCGGCTCCAACGTCCCGAAGCAGCCCAACCAGCCCAACCAGCCCAAGGAGAACGTTCGATGAGCTCCCCCCTGGCTCCAGCCCGCCCGACCCGGATCTCCCTCGCCGTGCGCGACTCGTCCACGATGCTGCAGCGGAACCTGCTGCGCGCGCGGCGCTACCCGTCCGGGACGCTGAACCTGCTGCTCACGCCGGTCATGCTGCTGTTGTTGTTCGTCTACATCTTCGGCGACACCATGAGCGCCGGCATCGGGGGCGGCGGCGCGGACCGCTCCGAGTACATCGCCTACCTCGTGCCGGGCCTGTTGCTGATGACCATCGGCAGCACCACGATCGGCGCCGCGGTGTCCGTGGCCATGGATATGAGCGAGGGCATCATCGCCCGCTTCCGCACCATGGCGATCCACCGCGGTTCCGTGCTCATCGGGCACGTCGTCGGCAGTGTGCTGCAGTGCGTGCTGAGTGTGGTGTTCGTCGGGGCCATCGCAGTGGCCATCGGCTTCCGCTCCACGGATGCCACCGCCCTGGAGTGGATCGCCGCGTTCGGGCTGCTCGTGCTGTTCTCCCTGGCGCTCACCTGGATCGCGGTCGGGATGGGCCTGGTCAGCCCGAACGCCGAGGCGGCCAGCAACACCGCGATGCCGCTGATCTTCCTGCCGCTCATCTCCAGCACCTTCGTCCCCATCGACGCGATGCCGGGCTGGTTCCAGCCGATCGCCGAGTACCAGCCGTTCACCCCGGCCATCGAGACCCTGCGTGGCCTGCTGCTCGGCACCGAGATCGGCCACAACGGGTGGCTGGCGATCGCCTGGTGCCTGGGCCTGACCGTGCTCGGCTACCGCTGGTCCAAGGCGTCGTTCAACCGCGACCCGAAGTAGCCGACATGAGCACGCGGGCCGCCTCCCGCAGCTCGTCCCGCCCCAGGGCGGCGTACTCCGACACCGCGTCGGCGTACGCCGCCCCGTCGGCCTCCTCGGCGGCCCGCCGGGCACGGTCGGCGGACATCGTGGGGAACGTCTGCGGCACATGCATCCGCTCCGCCAGCGCCAGCAGCCGCACCGCCGACACGTCGTCGCCCGCGGCGAGCCGGACCAGGCCGAGGGCCAGCACGTCGGTGCCGGACACCGGGATCTCCCCGGGCGGGCGGGAGTCGTCGGCGAGCAGCGTACGCAGCCGGCCCTCCAACTCGGCCACCAGCCCGGCGACCGGCTCCAGCCGCCCCGCGTACGCGTGCGCCGCCACCGCGTAGGCTTCGATCGCCCGGGCCCACGCAACCATGGTGGGGTCGGCGGGCGGCGAGTCGCTCGCGCGTACCCGCTCCACGGCCGTCCGCCACCGCTTGAGGCCCAGCTCGGTCAGCCCGCGGGCCAGCGCGATCTCGGCCGATGCGGCCAGGTCGGTCGTGAAGGCCGAGATCTGCTCCGCCAACTGGCTCTGCTCCACCCGACGCAGCCACTCCTCGGCCTCGTCCGGTTCGCCGCGCTGCAGGCAGGCCAGTGCCAGCCCCCGGCGCAGGCCCGTCGTGGGCGACTGGTCGCTCAGGTGCTCCAAAGCGTCCAGCGCCGCCAGCAGATGCCGGTACGCCTCCTCGCCGAGACCGGCGTCCGCGCACAGCTCGCTGTTGCGGGAGTGGCCGAGCAGCCTGAGCGACGGGTTGGGCACGGCGTCGACCATGGCGAGCATCCGGCGGGCGGAGGACAGCGCACGCTCCGGCTCCTGCTCGTGCTCCCAGAGGTAGCTGGCCACGCACTCGGCGACGCCCGCCAGCAAGGGCGCGTCGCTCGCGCACAGTTCCTGCAGCGCCTCGTAGCCGGGCGGGCGCATGTCCGGAACGGCGCACAGCACGACGGCGAGCGCCCGCAGCAGCGTGTCCGGCTCCGCGGGCGGCAGCCGGCGCAGGGTGACGAGATGGCGCAGCCGGGGCGAGCCGTACCCCACGAACGGGGCGACGATGCAGGCGGCACAGAGGGCGCGGGTGACCTCGGTGTGCCGGGCGTCGGGGCGGTAGTGCGACAGCGGCGCCGCGGTGTCGGCGGCCAGGGTGAAGACCCGGTGGAAGCTGGCCGAGTCGGTGGTCCAGACGCCGGCCAGCACCGCGCCGGCCGCCGCGGTCGTGGCGTGGTCCTCGCGGGCGAGGGCGAACCGCAGGGCGAGCACGAGATTGTCCTGCTCCGCGCGCAGCCGCGCCCAGTGCCGCAGCGGCTCACGGCCGAACAACGCGTCGTGGTTGGCCAGCCCGAAGTCCCGTGCCCAGCCCAGGAACCGGTCGACGACCGCCTCCTCCTCGCCGGCCGCAGCCCGCCGGGCGGCGCTGAACTCCCGTACCGTCTCCAGCATATGGAAGCGGATCCCGGCCGCGGTGTCGGCGACCTTCAGCAGCGACTGATCCGCCAGCTGCTCCAGCAGGAACAGCGCGTCGCCGCCGTCACCCAGCAGGTGCTCCGCCGCCTCCTCGGTGAAGCCGCCCGGGAAGACCGACAGCGCCCGCAGCGCCGCCCGAGCGTCTTCCTCCAGCAGATTCCAGCTCCATTCCACGACCGCGTGCAGGGTGCGGTGCCGCTCGGGCGCGTCCCGGGTCCCGCCGCGCAGCAGCGCGAACCGGTCGCCGAGACGGCGGGCGATCTCCGGTACCGACAACACCCGCACCCGCGCCGCCGCCAACTCCACAGCGAGCGGCAGCCCGTCCAGCTGCCGGCACAGCTCCGCCACCGCGTCGCGCGGCAACTCGACACGGTGGCGCGCGGCCCGGGCCCGCTGCTCGAACAGCTCGATCGAGGTGGCCAGGCTCAACTGCGGCAGCTGGTACACCGCTTCCGAGCTCAGCCCCAGCGGCGCCCTGCTGGTGACCAGCACCCGCAGGTCCTTGGACAGCGCCACCAGCTCCCGCACCAGGTCGGCGGCGCCCCGGACGACCTGCTCGCAGTTGTCCAGCACCAGCAGCGCAGCTCCTGCGCCGAGGGAGGCGACGATCCCGGCGGGCACATCCGCGCCGCCGCCGTACGCCCCGACGCCACCGCGTGGCGCCTCCCCGCCGCCGAGCGCCGACGCCACCTCGCCGGCCACGTCCTCGTCCGTACGGACTCCGGCCAGCGAGATGAAGTGCACCACTCGCTGCCCCGCCTGTCGGCTGACGGCGTGCGCGAGCCGCGTCTTGCCAAGACCGCCGGGGCCGACGATCGAGACCAACCGCGAGGAGTGCAGCAGCCCCGCCACCGCCGCGAGATCCTCATCCCGCCCCAGCAGCGGATTCGGATCGTGCGACACCCCGTACCGGACCTCGGGCGCCTCGTCGTGCAGCAGCTCCTGATGTACGGCCTTGAGCCCGGCGCCCGGGTCGGTGCCGAGGTCGTCGCGCAGCTCGCGCCGGTACGCGTCGTAGCGGGCAAGCGCCGTCGATGGCCCGGCCGTTGCCGCCTCGGCGCGCAGCAACTCGGCCAGTACTTCCTCGTCGCGCGGGGCCCCGGCGAAGACCTCGGTCAGCGGCGCCATGGCCTCGCCCCGTCGCCCCAGCCGCGCGAGGGCGAGCGCACGGGAGCGTACGAGGGAGCCGTGGAGCGGCGCCCGCTCGGCCCGCAGCTCCGCCACCGGGTCGCCCGGCGCGGCGTCGGCGTCCGGGACCGCATCCCAGAAGGCGAGGCCCTCCTCCGCACTCGCCAGGGCGGCAGCATGATCCCCCGCCCGGGCGTGCCGGGTGCTCGCCTCGGCACACCGCACCACCGCCGAACTGTCGACCTGCTCCTCACCCAGCGCCAGCCGGTAGCCCGTCGGGGTGCTGACGACGACGTCGGCCCCGAGCTGCGAGCGGGCCCGGGACACCAGGATCCGCAGCGCGTTGGCCGGGTTGGCCGGCAGCTCGCCCTGCCACAGCCCGTCCACCAGCCGCGCGGTGCTGCAACCGGAACGCAGCTCGCCTGCGAGCAGCGCGAGCAGCCCGCGCAGCCGGGGCGCGGTGATCTCCCGGCCGCGGTAGGCCACGCGCGACAGGAGGATCAGGTCGGTCATCACTCGGTCAGGTTATCGACAGCTGGTGCTTGGGCGACTGCTCAGGCCGGGGACCGCCGGACCGGGTACGGGGGTTGGAGCCGCCATCAGCTTTGCTGTCCATCCTCCTCGCTTCCCTCGGATGTGCTTGCTCAGCGAGCTCCGATGTGAAGGGAGGCCGGCAGCGGGGTGGTGCATGTGGGGCATTTGTGCTGGATCTGGCGGAGCAGCCGGGTGAGGCTCTCGATACCTGGCGGGCCGAAGGAGGCTGTCATGGCGATCTCGGCGCTGATCCGGTAGGAGTCCTCGTTGCGGACATCCGTGAACCACCACAGCACCGGGGCGAGCGTGCCCAGTTGAGCTGGAAGCTCGTCCTCGTTCTGCATGGCCCAGCGGTAGAGGTCGGTCAGTTGCTTGAAGCGCTGTTCGGAGGGGGTGGGCTGCAGGCCGAACTCCGTACGGGCGATCTCGTCCCCGTGATCCAGCGAGGTCTGCTCTGCCTTGCTCCATTCCTCGTCGTGCCGGGGACGTGAGTCGAGGCGCCCGGCCGCCAGGTTCGTCAGGTAGGTGGACCAGCGCAGGGCACCGGGGTTGCCGTACACGTCTGCTTCGGGGTCGAGCCCATGTGCGAGGCCCCGTTCCATCGCCTCCAGCAGGCCCGCGTTCGTCACTGACATCCACGTCCCCGGATCGCCGAGCCCTCGGTCCCGCGCCGCTGACATCACTCCCGCGATCGCGGCCCAGCGCCGGAAGCCCGGCTCGAAGGCCGGGCCGTGCTCCCGTTGCAGGGCGCGGACCAGTTCCACGCGGTCTGCCATGGACATACGCTCCAGCTCGGCCAGGTCGCAGCGCAGCGTCGTCGCGCAGTCCCCTGCCGGGGCCTGTGCCTGGGCGGCCGAGGCGACCGGCACGGGTCCGGCCAGCATGGCCAGCAACGCCAGCGCCACCACGACGACCCGAGCCGACCATGACAGCTGACCCGTGTGCATGGGGCCCCCTCTCCAGGGACCGCCGTGTGAAGCCCCGTATGCCATTCCAGCAGCTCCTCCCCGAACTGCCCAGGGCGCACGTCGAGTCGGGAGAACAGCTGAACGCGCCATACGCCCCGGGGGGGGGGCCGATCCCGGGCGCCCCGTCCCTTGCCCGATGCGGCCTTGTCTCTCAGCACCACGACTGCTCCGGCAAAGGATCCCGGTCGCACCACATTGCGGCCCGGCCACCGACGAACGCGGCCCGGCGGAGCTCGCCCAGGGGGAGCGCATCGCCTCACTGGAGCTTGTCCAGCCGATCATGGGCCTGTCCGACGGCTGGCGCCCGCACCGATCCGCCGCTCCCTTGTGGGCGGGTGATGTTCAGGTTGCGCCACGCCTCAGCGGTTGTCCCCGGCAGTCACCGGTTCCGCCGTCGGCGCGGCCTCACCGGTGCCATCGGGCTCACCGGTGCCATCGGGCTCACCAGCGTCACCGGTGTCACCGACCTCACCGGCCTCCTCGTCCTCGGTACCGCCCACCGGCACGTGTCGTAGCAGCACCATGGCGGCGACAGCGATCACGGCCACGATTGCGCCCGCGGTGCCGGCTGCGAGGTTCAGCCCGTTGGTGAACGCCTCCCTGGCCTGCTCCAGGACGTGGGTGCCCAGCGAGTCGGACATGGCGTCGGCACCGGCGAGCGTGTCGCGTGCCGGGTGGGCGGCCGACTCCGGGAGGCCCGGCGGCAGAGCTTCGCCGATCCCGTCCTGGTACACGGCGGTGACGAGACTGCCGAGGCCGGCGATGCCCAGCGCGATGCCGAACTCCATCGCCGTCTCCGAAATCGCCGCGGCGGAACCGGCTTTTTGCGGTGGCGCCGAGCCGACGACCAGGTCCGTGCCGAGGACCATCATCGGGCTGATGCCGGTGTAGACGAGTACGAAGCCGGTCACCAACAGCGGCAGTCCGTCGGTGCTGTCGACCAGGCTGATCAAGGCGTAGCCCGACACCGAGAGGAACAGCGCGCCGCCGACGACGTACCCGGGGCGCACCTTGCCGGCGATCACGGGCGTCAGCGAGGAGGCCACGATCAGTGCCGCGGCTGCGGGCAGCAGCCACAGCCCCGCCGTGATCGGTGAGAGGCCCTCCACCAACTGGAGGTACTGCGTGATGAACAGATACAGCCCGCCCATCAGGCCGAGACCGAGCAGCAGCACCAGCAGCGCGGTGGTGAACGCCCGGTTCGAGAACAGCCGCAGATCCAGCAGCGGATCGGCCAGCTTGCGCTGGCGCAGGACGAACAGCACGCCGAAGACCGCGCCGATCAGCAGTATGACGACAGCCTGGGCGTCAACGCCGTGCTCGGCCAAGCGCTTGATGCCGTAGATCACCGGCAGCACCGTCACCAGGGACAGCACCACGCTGGTCGTGTCGATACGGCCGGCCTGCGTGTCCTTGTACTCGGGGATCAGCAACGGCGTCGCCACCACAAGCACCACCATCACCGGTACGGCGAGCAGGAAGACCGAACCCCACCAGAACCACTGCAGCAGCGCACCGCCCAGGACTGGGCCGACGGCGATACCGACGGAGAAGCAGGTCACCCACACGCTGATCGCGACCCCGCGCTGCCGGGGGTTGTTGAACATGTTGCTGATCAGGGCCAGCGTCGAGGGCATCAACGTCGCGCCGGTGATGCCGAGCAGCGAGCGGGCCGCGATCAGCATCTCCGGGCTGGTGGACTTCGCGGCGAGGACCGAGGCCAGGCCGAAGCCGAGCGCCCCGATCATCAGCAGCCTTCGACGGCCGATGCGGTCGCCCAGCGTGCCCATGGTCACCAGGAATCCGGCGATCATGAATCCGTAGATGTCGACCGTCCACAGCAGTTCGGTGCTGGTGGGCTTGAGGTCCGCGCTGATGTGTGGGACCGCAAGGTTCAGCACGGTTGCATCGAGGGCCAGCAGGATCGTGGGGAGCGTGAGCACGAAGAGCCCGAGCCACTCCCGGGGCCCGGCCCGCAGATCCGCGGGGGCCTGAGCTTCTGTCGTCATGTGAACTCTCCATGGTTCGTGAACCGTCTGCGCCCTTGGTGGTTCGGGGCAGGGGGAACGGGGATGAGGGCACGGTGGTGCACAGGTCCCAGCTTGCGTCGGGGCACTCACCACCGGCTCACCACCGGCTCACCACCGGCTCACGGCCGACTCCCGGTACCCCACGGGGGCTGCATTACCGTTGCGCCCATGCGATTCGGCGTGCTGGGGCCACTGGCCGTCTGGGGGGCGGACGGCAGCCCGGTCACCGTGCCAGGACTCAAAACCCGGGCGCTGCTGGCCGCACTGCTGTCGTACGAGGGGCGCCCGGTGTCCGCGGACCGGCTCGCAGACCAGCTGTGGGAGGAGGGAGAGCTGCCGGGAAATCCTTCCGCAGCCCTGCAGACCAAGGTCTGGCAGTTGCGGAAGGTGTTCGAGGAGGCGGAAGCGGGCGGCCGTGAGCTGCTGATGCTGCGCGACGACGGCTATCTGCTGCGTACGGAACCCGAGAGCGTCGACATGGATCGGTTCGCAGCCCTTACGGCGCGGGCCCGGGCTGCCGAAGCGCCGCGCACCCGCGCAGCGCTCCTGTCGGACGGCCTGGCACTGTGGCGGGGCACGGCGTTCTCCGGCTTCGAGGACGCCGCATTTGCCCGCCCGGTCATCACCCGCCTCGAAGAAGCCCGCCTCGCCGCCCTCGAAGCACTCGCCGAGACCCGGATCGGACTGGGCGAACACCTCGACGTGGCGGGAGAACTGCACGAGCTCGTCGTGCGCCACCCGCTGCGCGAGCGGTTGCGGGCCCTCCATATGCGCGCTCTGTACGCCGCCGGCCGGGTGGGCGAAGCACTGGCCGGCTACCAGGAGCTGCGGACCCGGTTCGCCGACGAACTGGGCCTCGACCCCGGCCCCGAACTCACCGCTCTGCACCAGGCGATGCTGGAGCAGGACACGCAGCTGAGAACACCCACCGGCGACGCGGCCCCGCTGCGCCGCACTGTCTCGAACCTGCCCGCTCCACTGACCGAGTTGGTCGGCCGCCAAGAGGCGGTGGCCGAGGTGAAGGGCCTGCTCGCCACCGCGCGGCACGTGACGCTCACCGGCTCCGGCGGCGTCGGCAAGACCAGGCTCGCACTGGAGACCGCAACCCAGCTCGCCGCTGACTTCCCCGACGGCGCCTGGCTGGTGGAGCTCGCGGCGCTGGGCCGTACCGGCAGCGCGAAAGCGGTGGACCCGGTGGCGGAAGCCGTCATGACGGCGCTCGGCATCCGGGAGGAACCGCGGTCCGCGGCCCCCGGCACGAACAGGCCCTCCTCACCCGCCGAGCGTCTCGCCGGGGCGCTCGGCGGCAAGCGGCTACTGCTGCTCCTCGACAACTGCGAGCACATCGTCGACGCGGTCGCCGAACTGGCGGCGCTGCTGCTGAAGCGCTCCCCGGGCCTGCGCCTCCTGGCCACCAGCCAGGAACCGTTCGGCATTCCCGGCGAGGTGGTCCGGGCGGTGCCCCCGCTGGCGCTGCCCGACCCGGCCCGCGAGTCGGGACTCGACGAGGTGGCACGCTCCAGCGCCGTCGAGCTGTTCGTCGCGCGGGCAGCCGCCGCGGCACCCGGCTTCGCGCTCGACGCCGGCAACGCCCGGGACGTGGCGGTGATCTGCCGTCGGCTCGACGGAATTCCCCTGGCGCTCGAACTGGCCGCCACCCGGGTGCGCGCGCTCGGCGTACGAGAGTTGGTCCACCGCCTCGACGACCGCTTCCGGCTCCTCGCTACCGGCTACCGGGGCGCCCCGCCCCGCCAGCAGACACTCCGAGCCATGATCGACTGGAGCTGGGACCTGCTGACCTGTCCCGAGCGTGCCGTGCTGCGCCGCCTCGCCGCCCATGCCGAGGGATGCACCCTTCAGGCGGCGGAGGCTGTCTGCGCCGCGGGAGGTGTGGACCCTCACGACGTTCTCGATCTGCTCGCCCGCCTGGTGGACCGTTCGCTGGTCGTCATGGACGACAGCGGCGACGAACCCCGCTACCGGCTCCTCGAATCCGTCGCGGACTACGGCCTCGCCCGCCTGGACGAGGCCGGCGAGAGCGAGGAGGTACTGCGGCGCCACCGCCGGTACTACACCGAACTCGCCGAGCGCACAGCCCCGCTGATGCACGGCCCCGACCAGCGACACCAACTGCGCCTCTTGGACGCGGAGACCGCCAATGTCCGCCGGGCGCTCGACCACGCGGTACAGCACGGTGCCGTCGAGGACGCTCTGCGGCTGGTCAACGCTCTGACCTGGTACTGGTTCCTGCGTGGCCGACTCCGGGAGGCGGGAAGGTCACTGGAGGCGGCGCTCGCCGCGGCAGAACGCACCGAGACCGCCCGGAACCCGAAGGCCGCTGCGTCCCTGTGGGCCCAGGCCCGGGCGTGGCGCGCGGGGTTCGCCGTCCTCGTCGGCGACGGCACCGAGCGGACGCAGTACAGCCGCGTCGCCGTGGAGCTGTCCCGGGAAGTGACGGACCGGCGCGAGCGGGCCGGAGCACAGTGGTTCCTCGGCTTCGCCCTGTTCGGCGTCGGCGACCAGGCCGCCAGCGAGGAACTCATCGAACAGGCGCTCGAAGAGTTCCAGGCCCTCGGCGACACCTGGGGAACCGCTGCGGCGCTGAGCGTACGGGCCAACCAGGCACATGTGCGCGGCGATCTCACCCGGCTCGCGCACGACGGACAGCGCAGCGCGCAGCTCTTCTCCGAACTGGCCGACAGCTGGGGGCAGTTGCAGACCATCGAACCGCTCGCCTCGCTGGCCGAGATGGCCGGTGACTACGCACGCGCGGCGAAACTCCATCAAGAGGGGCTGCGCCTGGCCGAGGACCTCGGATTGTGGCCGGAGGCCGCAGACCGGCTGACCAGCGTGGGCAGCACCGCCATGCTCACCGGTGACCACGCCAGGGCACGGGAGTTCCATCAGCGGGCGCAGCGTCTCGCCGCCGAGCACAGCTTCAAGCCGGGAGAGATCCACGCCGAGGTCGGCCTCGGCCTCGGTGCTCGCCGCGAAGGACGGCTCGAGTCCGCCGAGGCCCACATGCGCCACGTGCTGCGGTGGCAGACCACGATGTCCTTCGAACCCGGCCGCGCGCTCGCCCTGGCAGAGCTCGGCTTCATCGCCGAACAGCGCGGCGACGCGGACCAGGCATTGCGCCTGCACCAGGACGGCTGGACCTCGGCCCGCAACACGGGAGACCCCCGGGCGATGGCACTGGCCCTGGAGGGCCTGGCAGGCGCCCACACCCTCGCGGGGCGCCACACACACGCCGCCGTGCTCCTCGGCGCCGCGCACGCGGCGAGGGACTCCGTGGGCATGCCGCTTCCCCCGGCCGAACGAGGCGATGTCGACCGGATCACGAAGGCGATACGGCAGCACCTGGACGAGGACGCCTACCGGACCGCGTACCGGTGCGGCAGCGCGCTGACCCCCGAAGAGGTACTGTCCGCACAACCCGGCTGACCCGCCCGCCCCTGGCGTGTCCCACCCCCTCACAGGCCGGGATGGCGCGCCTGGGCGCGCGGGGGACAGGGCGCCGGGAGGGGGCAATGCGCACACTGTCCGGTGTCGCGGAGGTGTGTGAGGCCGCCGAGGAGACGTGGGACGAGTACGACCGCCGCAGCGGAACCGCGGCAGTCACGCTGGCCGCCCCGCATGTCGGCCGTCGCCCCACAGGCGGCCGGCACGGGCTGGACTGGATGTCCCAACTGCCCATCTGCCGCCTGGCGGATAACGTCGACAGCTTCTCCGGGAATGGCAGCTGAACTCTGCTGAGGGCATGCTATTCGCGCGGCCGAGGCCGAATGCAAGATCGGGATATCGACCGCCGATGAAGTAGCCATGTCCGCTGTATTTCCGTCTCCTTTCCTGTCGTACTGGCCGTAGTGCTGTTCCCGCCGTAGTGCCGTTCCCGCGCACCACGTTCCCGCCGTACCGCGTTACCGAGGCCCGGAATGGGACGGAGGCGGGACCGAAGCGGTTCCGTGTCGACGGTGCGACGGGCGGACGAACTCCGCTCCATGCTGGTACGACCCTGCTGACCTGCGAAAATCCCGCCCGCCGCAGGCTACTTGGGTGGAATCGGGTGAACAGGGAGAACCCGACTTCGCGGGAAGGTGATCGCCGGTGCCCCATCTCGCCGCCGGTCATGTCAACCGCGTCTACGCGCGGTGATGCGCTCTTGCTCAGGGGCGAATAGGTCTGGTTAAACTCAGCCTTCATGCAGCACACCCCCCACGGTACGACGCAGAACAAGCAGGGCAACTGCCCGATATTCATTGAACATTCAGGTAAACGCAGGAGGGTGCTCCGGCCTATTGCCGTGGCACTCGGAACTGCCTGCGGCGCGTATTTGATGTTCGTCGCGGTTGTCCTCGCCGGGATCTGGCAGCCCGCCGGGCAGCAGCAGCCTCCCCGCACCGGCGAGGCCGTCCCCACCGGCCCCGCACAGCAGGGGAGTGCCCCGCGCAGCGGCACCGATCTCAGCGACACCGAACGGGGCGCCGCCGCGCGGCACGGCACCGACCGTGCGGACGACCCTCGGCGGGACACCGGCGCCGGGGCCGAACGGCGCGAGTCCGGCTCCCGGCCGCCCTTCCGTACCCCGTCCCCCGTCGAGTCGCCGCAGCCGGCCCTCCGCGGATGAGCGCCCGGCACGCACTGCGCCGTCCCCCACGCGGGCACTGGGTGCTGTTACTGCTCGTCCTCACGGTCGTCATCGTCACTCTCCTCTTCGAAGGCTGGACCACGCACGAAGTCGACGCCGCCCGCACCAAACGTCCCTGCGCCGAGCCCATACCGCGCAGAGCCGACACCGGGCAGCCGGTCCTGAGATTCACCGGGGACGGCGTGGAGACGGCCGCCATGCCCGCGCATACGGCGGCCCTCACCTTCAACGGCGGTCCGGACCCCGTCCGGACCCCGCGGCTGCTCGATCTGCTGGCCGCACACCGCGCCCGCGCCACCTTCTTCGTCTACGGCAAACAGGCCGCCCGGCACCCGGAACTGATGCGGCGGATCCGTGCGGACGGACACGAGATCGGCTCGTACACCTACACCGGCGGCGACCTGGGTGCCGCGTCGCCGTTACGGGCCCGCATGGAGCTGTCGTTGACGCAGACAGCGCTGGCCGGCACGGCGGGTGTGCGCACCCGGCTGCTGCGGCTCCCGCACACCACCGCGGCGGACACGCTGTGCGGCCCGGAATGGTCCGCGGCCCGGCGCGCCGCCAAGCAGGGCTATCTGGTCGTCGCCGCAGACCGGAAGAGCCGCAAGCCCGGCGACGGCGTCGTACGCCAGTTCAGCCACACCGACCTCGGCTACCGCGAGGCGCGGGCGCTGCTGCGCGACCGGCACGTGGAGAGGTTCACCACCGTCTCGGCCGGGCTCGGGCAGCTCTCTTTCACCACGCCCGCGCCGCTCCCCGAACGGATGAAGGGAGAGGGCCTGATCCGTGCCCAGCAACTCGGCCGGATCTTCTCCCGGGCGATGGCCTGGGCACTGGTCGTGGCGGGCGTGCTCGGGCTGCTGCGGCTGGCGATGCTGGCCTGGTTCGCCCGCCTCCACGTCCGCCGCCGCGGCCGGTGGCGACCCGGCGCACCGCGGTTGCGCGAGGTGACCGGCCCGGTGACCGTGCTCGTCCCCGCGCACAACGAGGAGGCGGGCATCGGCGCCACCGTGCACTCGCTGCTCGCCTCCACCTACCAGGAGCTGCAGATCATCGTCATCGACGACGGCTCGACGGACAGCACGGCAACGGTCGTGGACGGCATCACCGACCCACGCGTCACCCTCGTGCGCCGGCCCAACACCGGCAAGCCGGGTGCGCTCAACACCGGGCTGGCGCACGCGCGGCACGACATCGTGGTGATGGTCGACGCCGACACCGTCTTCGAACCGGACGCGCTCCACCGTCTCGTCCAGCCGCTCGCCCACCCCGCCATCGGAGCCGTCAGCGGGAACACGAAGGTCGGCAACCGCCGCCACCTGCTGGGCAAATGGCAGCACCTGGAGTATGTGCTGGGCTTCAACCTGGACCGGCGCATGTTCGAGGTGCTGGAGTGCATGCCGACCGTCCCCGGCGCCATCGGCGCTTTCCGGCGCGACGCGCTGATGGGCGTCGGCGGCGTCAGCGAGGCCACCCTCGCCGAGGACACCGATCTGACGATGGCGCTGTGGCGGGCCGGGTGGCGCGTCGTCTACGAGGAGTCCGCCGTCGCGTGGACGGAAGTCCCGGACAACCTGCGACAGTTGTGGCGGCAGCGTTACCGCTGGTGCTACGGCACCCTCCAGTCGATGTGGAAGCACCGGCACGCCGTACGCGAGGTCGGGCCGGCCGGCCGGTTCGGCCGCCGCGGGCTGAGCTATCTGGCGCTCTTCCAGGTCGTACTGCCACTGTTCGCCCCGGTCGTCGACGTTTTCGCGCTGTACGGCGTGTGCTTCCGCGACCCGACAGAGGCAATCGCCGTCTGGCTGGGATTCCTCGCCGTGCAGATGGCCACCGCCGGATACGCGCTGTGGCTGGACGGGGAGCGGCAGCGTGCCCTGTGGTCGCTCCCGCTCCAGCTGTTCGTCTACCGGCAGTTGCTGTACCTGGTCGTCATCCATTCGGTGATGACGGCCTTGCTCGGCTCGCGCCTCAAGTGGCACCGCATACAACGCACCGGCACCGCCGATCCGTACCAGATGGAGGCAGCGGCGGCCGAGCGCGGCCTGCTGCCCCAAGGACCGAGGGGAGAACTACCATGACCCACCCGCTCGACGTCCCCGGTGTCCCCGGTGTCCCCGATGTGCCTGACGCCCTTGGTGCCCCCGACGAGCCCGACGCCCCCAACCCGCCCGTCGAGATCGAGAGTGAGCCGAGGGCCGCGGCCGTCGCGTCCGGCCGTCCCGCCCCGCCCGTGCTCGGCGCCCGACGCGAGGTGTACGGCTGGCGGGGCACCGCGCTGGTGCGCATGCGCACGCCCGCGCAGAGACACGCCCGTCCGCGGCGTCGCCACCGGGTGCTGCGGCCGGCGCTCGCGCTGCTGGTCGCCATGCTGGCCACCGCCTGCGGCACCTACACCTGGGCGGAGACCGAGCTGAACCGGGAGGTGAACCTCGGCGCCTTCGGCGGGCGCCACCCGGCGGGGGAGGGGACCAACTACCTGATCGTCGGCTCCGACAGCCGCGAGGGCCTCTCCGACACCGACGTGCGGGATCTGCACGCGGGCGGCGGCGGAGGCCGCCGGACGGACTCGATGATCGTCCTGCACAAGGGTGCGCACGGCACGGTGATGGTCAGCCTGCCGCGCGACTCGTGGGTCACCATCCCCGGCTTCCACAACCCGGTCACCGGCAAGCAGGTCCCACCTGCCAAGAACAAGCTGAACGCCGCGTTCGCGTACGGCGGTCCGGAACTGCTGGCCCGCACGGTCGAACACAACACCGGCCTGCGGATCGACCACTACGCGGAGATCGGCTTCGCCGGCTTCGTGAAGATCGTCGACGCGGTCGGCGGGGTCCGGCTCTGTCTCGACCGGGACATCAAGGACGAGAAGTCCGGAGCCGACCTGAGACGCGGCTGCCAGACGCTGCACGGCCGGGAGGCGCTCGCCTTCGTCCGGCAGCGCCACCAGGAAGCCGAGGGCGACCTCGGCCGCTCCCGCAATCAGCAGCGTTTCCTCTCGGCACTGGCGCACAAGGCCGCCAGGCCGGGCACCGTCCTTGACCCGTCGCAGCTCTACCCGGCACTTCACGCGGGCCTGGAGACGCTTGTGGTGGACCAGGACATGGATCTGCGGCGGCTGGTCGAGATGTTCCGTTCGGTGCAGGGCGCGGGTGGCAGCAAACCGCAGCGGGTCACCGTGCCGGTGGACGCGGTGGGACTCCCCACGTCCAAGGGCAACGTCATCCGCTGGGACGCCGAACGCTCCGCCCGACTGTTCCGGCAGCTCCGTCAGGATCACCCGGTGACCGTCACTGGCGGACGCCGCGGCTGACCGGGGCCCGGGTGCGCCGTTGGCGTACGGGCCTCGACGGCCGCGCGCAGTTGGTCACGCCCACCGGCTACCCCTGCCATGGGGTCACCTCACTGGTGCGGACCGCCGACTGCACCAACGCCAACGACCCGTCGATCGCTCTCCTGCAGCGCATCAGCGAGAACGGCGACGCGTCACGTCAACTCCTGACCGGGCCCGATGGTTCCCGGCACGCCAAAACGCTGGTCGACAACAAGTGGCAGACGCCAGGCCCCCAGCCGCTCGACGACGCCAAGTGGCCGGCCGCCGTCATCACTGCAGCCACCATGGACCGGACCGGCCACCCGAAGGAGTCGGCGGCAGCGGCGGCCAACGTCATCAACGCCGGGTCGACCGAGTACGGCGACGAGGGGAAGACGAGCGACTACGAGAAGGAACAATATCCGGGAGCGAACGGGCAGATTCAGATCCAGTCACAACAGGATGTGACGGATCTCAACAGCTGTGGAAGATCGTCGCCCCGCAGCAAGGCGGTCGGCTGGACAACTTCGACGACGAGATGGCCACCGCCTTCAACCGCGGCAAAACAGCCAACTGACGACAACAGCGGGCACCGACTGAGAATCCGGACGGCTCAGTTGACGCTGCCGAAAAACACCCGGACAGACGGCGGTGCCTCCCGCTGACGAAGGCGGCACCGAAGGCTGACCCCAAGGGCACCGCCGCCCGGCAGCCCCGTTCGGCCGCAACTACCGGATTTCTACAGCCAGCCGGCCCGAGGTGCGTCACGGGCTCCACGGCTGCTGCTCCGAATTGTGAACCAGCGCCGACCGATCCGCGAATTCAGACTTGCCAGTACTCCCGGAGACTCTGCTCCAGCTGCGGGCCGTCGAGTCCGCGTTCAGGTGGCCAGTAGACTCGACGGCTGTGGCGGACACCCAGTACGAAGACCTGTTGCGGCTGGTGCTCACGTCCGGGACGGCCAAAGCCGACCGGACGGGCACCGGAACCCGGAGTATCTTCGGGCACCAACTACGCTACGACCTCTCGCAGGGGTTCCCGCTGGTCACCACCAAAAAGGTGCATCTCAGGTCCATCGTGTACGAGCTGCTGTGGTTCCTGCGTGGCGACTCGAACGTCGGCTGGCTGCATGAGCACGGCGTCACCATCTGGGATGAATGGGCCGACGCGAACGGCGAACTCGGCCCGGTGTACGGCGCGCAATGGCGCTCCTGGCCCACCCCCGACGGCAGGCACGTCGACCAGATCAGCGAGGTTCTCGACACCCTGCGCCGCGACCCGGACTCCCGCCGGATGATCGTCTCCGCCTGGAACGTCGCGGAGCTGGACAAGATGGCACTCGCGCCGTGTCACGCCTTCTTCCAGTTCTACGCCGCCGACGGCAAACTTTCCTGCCAGCTGTACCAGCGCAGCGCGGACCTGTTCCTCGGCGTCCCGTTCAACATCGCCGGCTACGCCCTGCTCACGCACATGGTGGCGCAGCAAGCCGGCCTCAAACCGGGCGACTTCATCTGGACCGGCGGCGACTGCCACATCTACGACAATCACGTCGAGCAGGTGACCGAGCAGCTCTCGCGCACCCCGTTCGAGTTTCCCAGGTTGCGCCTGCACAAAGCCGACTCGCTTTTCGACTACGCCCACGACGATGTGATGGTGCTCGACTACCAGCACCACCCGGCCATCAAAGCTCCGGTCGCGGTGTGAACGTCGGGCTCATCTGGGCGCAGACCCCCGATGGCGTGATCGGCGCGAACAACGCGATTCCGTGGCGACTTCCTGAGGACATGGTGCATTTCAAGGCAACCACCCTCGGGCACCCAGTGGTGATGGGGCGCAAGACATGGGATTCGCTGCCTCCGCGATTCCGCCCGCTGTCCGGCAGGCGCAACATCGTGGTGACTCGCGATCCACAATGGGTGGCCGAAGGCGCGGAACGTGCCGGGTCCATCGCCAAGGCTCTGGAACTCGCAGCCGAGCCGTTGGAGCCGCCCGCCCCAACCGCGGCATGGGTGATCGGCGGCGGTGAAATTTACCGTGCCGCCCTGGGATACGCCACGACGCTTTCGGTGACTGAAGTCGACTCGACGGCCGACGGCGATATCTACGCCCCGACACCGGACCCGACGTGGAAAGTCGCCGAGGACAAGGGCTGGCAATCCTCGACGTCCGGGCTGCGCTACCGCATCCGCACATACACACGGTGATGGTTAACTCACAACCCTGATTCACTTGATTCACTTCCGAAACACGCTTCCGAAACAGGCCCTGCTGGCCACGCCACCGCAAGCCCAGCACCGGTCCGGCACCCTCATTCGTCCCTGAAGCCCTCAGCTCCACCGGTGCCGGGCCCACAGTCACGGGCCGGCACCACCCCGGCTACCTGCGGCCATACGAGGCATCCGCTCACAGCAAGCCGTCCCACCGCCAAACGGGCATGCCTTCGCGCTCGGGTCGATGCCCGACTGGCGAGTCGCCGTTCCCCGGTCTGCCGTATCGGCCATGGTTCGGTAGGCAGAGAGGGTGCCGGACAGAAAGGCGTGGCCGTACCCATGGAACTTGCTGGGGTCATTGCGATCATCGTCGTCGCGTTGATCTTCGACTTCACCAACGGTTTCCACGATGCGGCGAATGCGATCGCCACCTCCGTCTCCACCAGGGCACTGACTCCCCGGGTCGCCCTGGCGATGGCGGCGGTCATGAATCTCATCGGGGCCCACATGGGCACGGGCGTGGCCAAGACAGTGGGCAGCGGGATCATCGAGACGCCCACCGGCAGCGGTGGTCTCACCATCGTCGCCTCCGCCCTGGTGGGGGCGATCGGCTGGAATTTGCTCACCTGGAGACTCGGGCTGCCCACCTCCTCCTCGCACGCGCTCATCGGCGGCCTCATCGGTGCCGCACTGGCCGCCGTCAGCGGGGTGCAATGGATGGGCGTCCTGGAAAAGGTCGCTGTGCCGATGCTGCTCTCCCCGCTCCTGGGCTTCCTCCTCAGCTATGTGGTGATGGTGGGGATCCTGTGGCTGTGCCGACGTGCGAACCCGCGCAAGGCCGGAAGACGGTTCCGCTTCCTGCAGACACTTTCGGCCGCCGCGATGGGCCTGGGACACGGCCTGCAGGATGCCCAGAAGACGATGGGTGTGATTGTGCTGGCCCTGGTCACCGCGGGATACCAGAGCGGGTTCGAGGTGCCCGAATGGGTGATCTTCTCCGTAGCTGCTGCGATGGCGCTGGGTACCTACAGTGGAGGTTGGCGGATCATCCGCACTCTTGGGAGGCGCATCGTGCAGCTCGATCCTCCCCGAGGCTTCGCCGCAGAGGCGACCGCCTCGACGGTCCTGTATGCCACCGCGTTCATCTGGAAGGTACCCATCTCCACCACGCAGACCATCACCTCAGCCGTGATGGGCGCGGGGGCCACCCGGCGCTTCTCCGCCGTGCGCTGGGGCGTCGCCCGCAATATCGTGATCGCCTGGGGTTCGACCCTGCCCGGGGCGGGTCTTGCCGCCGCAGCAGTCTTCTGGATCTTGCACCACCTCCTCGGAATCTGAGCCGCATCTTCCCCTCGGAGACGGTCATGTCCGCACACCGCACACCACCTGACCTCACCACCCCCGACGGTCTGCCGACACCGCGCCCCTTCGGTCATCTCTCCCCGCAGGACGGGGCCTGCCTGATGGAAGCCGCCTCCCTCCTGACGGGCGGCTTCACCGACAGCCCTCGCACCACGCACCCGACGCTGGCTGCCCTGGCCCGCGTGGTGAACGACACCGTCGACGACTCCACCCGTCACGGACTGTGGCCGCTCGTCGCCGACCTGGCTCGGGCGTATCCCTGTGCGCGTGACTTCGCACCGATGGTGATCGCAGAGGTCCTGCGGGAGGCCCAACGAGTCCGCCCCCACGCGTGGACATTGCATGTGCGCCGGACGCTGTGCAGACGCCGGGCCCTGAGGGTCGGTCAGGCCGGTCCCACTCCGGTGGTCCGGCGCCTTGATGCACTGTGGTGGCGCGGCCCCGGACGGCACCACCTCGAACATGCTCTGCGGGTGCTGCTGCGTGCGCCAGACGTCGACGAACGCCTCGCGCGCCTGCTCCGAGAAGCCGTCGCCCTCGCCACAGGACGAGCACCGGCCGCGGAGGCAAACCCCTCGGACCGCTCGGAGCCATGCTTCCCGGAAGCCGGGGCGGCTGTGTCCGGACAGCAGGGGCGCTGACCGGTCCACGTATGCCACCTGGCAGGTCGTCGCACCGATGGCGTGCCAACCGTCGAGGCGGCGCCGCTCCGGCGCCGCCTCATTTCCGTGAGAGCAGTGCCGGTCTGTGCGCCGAATCCCTCGTCCGCTCCGGCGGGCACGGCGATCACCGCCGAACAGGAAAATGGCGGACATAGAAGCAGCGACCGTCTCCGAACAGCTGGCCGAGGCGTCGCCGCTACGACAGGTGGCCGACCGCTTCGCCGGCGACTGGCCCGCTGGCTCGGCCCTCAGCGCGACCGCACCCGCGCCCGCCTGGAAATCATTCTCCTGACGGGCCGCCACCCCCAAGGGGAGCTGGGCACCGAACTGCTCCGCGTCCGGGAGAGCTTCGTCAGCCAGGCACAGCTGCTGGCAGCGACGCTCGGCAGCCCGGATCCGCAACAGGACGGGCGGATCGTTGTCGCCTTCGCCGAGGGGCTCACCTACGACGGGGTGACCCGGCCCGGCCCGGACACCACCGACCGGGCGGCTCTGCGACAGATGCTGGAGAGGGTCCTGCTCACCCTGCCCGGTAGCGGCGCGTTGAAGGGGAGCGCCGGGCGGCAGTAGTCCCGGCCGCCGGCCCACCGATCTGTCTGGAACATGTCGTCACCGCCCCAACCTCCACCGGAGCGGTTCGCGAGAGCGTGCAACCCCCCATGCGGCGCGAGGGCGTCGTGCCGGCGCAGGTACGCCGGTGCGTCCAGGGCACGTTGGTGCGGCGCGGTCAGGGAGCTGGGGGCACGGCTTTGTCGGCGAGTTGGGTGAGGACCTGGGTGGCGGCGGGTGGGAAGGGGGCGGAGTCGAGGGCTGCGAGGGCCTGGCGGTGTCTGGCCGTGATCATGTCCTCGACGGCGGCGCGGGCTCCGGTGGTGGTGAGAATGGCGCGGATCTCCTCGGCTGTCTCCTCGGTGAGGCCGGGTCGGCCGACCAGGGCGCGCAGGCGGTCGGCTTGCGCAGGAGTGGCGTGGGCGAAGGCGAGGGAGAGCAGGACGGTGTTCTTGCCGTCGCGCAGGTCGTCGAGGCAGGGCTTGCCGGTGCTGCCTGGGTCGGCGAAGACGCCGAGGAGGTCATCGCGCAGCTGGTATCCCTCACCGAGGGGAATGCCGTAGGCGGTGCACACCTCCAGTACGGACTGCGGGGGATCGGCGAGCAGGGCTCCGAGGTGCAGGGGGCGTTCGACGGTATAGGCGGCTGTTTTCTTCCGGGCGACGGACAGGGCCGTATCGATGTCCGCAACGGCGCCGCCGGTGGTGAGCAGGTCCAGGTACTGGCCGGTCATGACCTCGGTGCGCATGGTGTCCAGGCACTGCAGGACGGCGCCGCGCTGGGGTTCGGACAGGTCGGTGGTGTGCAGGAGTTCGTCGGACCAGGTCAAGGCCAGGTCGCCGAGGAGGATGGCGGCGTTGGTTCCGAACCGTTCGGCCGCGTCGCCGCCCCGGGTGCTGGGCGAGCGTGCGGCCAGGGTGCGGTGGACGGTGGGACGTCCGCGGCGGACGTCGGAGGCGTCCATGACGTCGTCGTGGATGAGAGCGAAGGCGTGGAAGAGCTCCAGGGAGGCGGCCAGGCGCGTGACCGGGGTGAGGTCTCCTTCCCCGGTGGCGGCGTACCAGCCGGTCACGCACAGCAATGGGCGCAGACGCTTGCCTCCGCGGAGGAACTCCTCGAGCAGTTCGGCGAGTTCTGCCTGATGGGCGGTGGCGGCAGTGCGCGCTTTGCGGGCCAGAAAGCCGCTCAGCAGCGTCTCGATGTGACTGCGGGTCTCGGTGAGGAAGACGTCGGCCGCCGTGCCGGGGGTCATGTGGCCTCCTCGGTCTCTCGCTGCTGGTCGGCTGGGTGTCCGGCCAGGCACCGGCTCGGGTGTCGGTCTCGGTTCAGGTGCATGGGCCGGTTCACTGGTCGAGGGGGCCCCACCACCAGGTGATGGAGGGGATCGGCGGCGGGGAGGTGTCGGCGGGTGGGGTCCGGGTCCGGGTGCCGGTGGTGGTGACGGCGCCGGGTGAGCGGCCGTCGGGGTTGCGGTAGCGGTCGGCGCTCAGGCCCCATGCGAGGTTTCCGGGCAGCAGGTGGTCCAGGTGGTCCAGGTAGGCGTGCAGCGGACCGCTTGCACGTGGGGCGGCCCGCTCGCGGAGCTCGATGTAGCGGTGGGTGAGCCGGTTGCACAGCTCCGTTGCCGCCTGTAGTGCTTCCTGCTGGGAGCAGCTGCGCTCGCGGCGCAGGATCTCCACGAGGCCGAGTCCCGATGGCGGAGCGCCTTCGCTGCGGGCCACCCACAGTTCCTTGCCGTAGGAGAAGAGGTCGTCGTCGAACGCCGCAGTGGTGAAGGCGAGTTCGGTCAGCGCTTGCACAAGGGGGGAAGACAGCTCCCGTTCGGGTATCTCTTCCCCGTCGATGATCTCCGCCCAGGCCAGCGTGGCGGCGCCCGCCGCGGTGTGCCGGCGTAAGTGGGCGTAGTCGTTGAGCGCCGGTGTGCTCTGTGCGGCGCGGTGGCCGAACTCCCACAGCATGGCGAGGAACCAGGCTCGGTGTGCTTCGGCGCAGCGCCGTATCTGGGTGGGGGTGGCCCACCGGTGGGCTCGCAGCGCCAGGTCCCGCGTCGGCGGCATAAACGTGTCCTCGGGCCTGTCCACCCGCGCGTCGGGAGCCTCCAGTACCCGTACGAGCCTGGTGGCGAGGTCCGCGAAAGCGCCCGCGTGATGGGCGGCGGGTCCTTCGTCGTGCACGTCGTCGAGGTGGAACATCAAGGTGCACCAGTCCACCGCCAGTTGCAGCCGGTCGGCCGGGGCGCGGGGCGTGATCCGCCCGTAGAAGCCGGGGCAGTCGTTGCCGCGCGCGCGGGCCTTTTGTCCGGGTGTCAGCGCTGGTGCGAACTGGCTGATCCAGTCGGCGGTGTGCCGGGCCAGGACGGCCTCGTCGGGGTGCCGGACGGTGGGCAGCGGGCAGTAGCGGGGCGGGAGTTCGACCAAAAGCGTGTCGGTGGTTCGCATGGTGCCTCCCGGAGGGGCTGAGTGAAGCGGGGGCGGGACCGAAGAGGGCCATCGGGCCATCGGCCACCGGGCCACCGGGCCACCGGGCCGTCGGGCCGGAGCCTGTAGGACGGTGCCCGGGCTGCTGCCTGGGCACGTGTGGGGTGCTGTGGCGTTCACGACTGCCCGTCCTCCGCTGGATGCGCGTCCCGGGCGGAGATCTCCATCAGCAGACGGCGGGGACGCAAGGCGGTGGACAGGGCCACCGGGCGGACATCGCTGCCGTCAGCGCGCCGCAACTGCCACCGGCCGACGATGGCAGCGAGCAACAGCGTGCTCTCGGTGAGGCCGAAAGCGTCGCCGGCGCACTTGCGGGCACCGCCGCCGAAGGCGGCGAAGGCCCCTTTGGGCAGGGCGCGGGCGCGCTCGGGCAGCCACCGGTCGGGGTCGAAGGCGTCTGGGCGGTCATACAGCCTTGGGCACCGGTGCACCGCCGGGGCGCAGAACGCCACGGTGGTGCCGGGCGGCAGCTGGTGGCCGCCCAGTTCCGTCCGCTCAGTGGTGACACGCGTGAACAGCCAGCCCGGCGGATACAGGCGCAGCGCCTCCGTGACCACCCTCGCTGTGTACGGCAGACCGGGCACATCCCCGCCGCTCGCCGGCCTGCCGCCGAGGACTGTGTCGACCTCCCGGTGGAGCCGGGCCAGCGCTTCGGGGCTGCGGTCCAGCAGGTGCAGCGACCAGGACACGGCCGCGGCGACACTGTCGGAACCGGCGGCCAGCATGGTCAGGACCTGGTCGTGGATCTCGGTGTCGTCCAGGCTGCCGCCGCCGGGCGCAGCGTCGTCGCGTGCCGCCTCGTCGCGCGCGGCGACAAGGGCGGAGAGCAGATCTCCGCGGTCCGTACCGCCGCACCGGTACTCGGCGACCAGGCTCTCGATGCCGCGCCGCAGGCCGGCCACGGCGCGGTCGAACCTGCGGTTCCCCGGCAGCGGCAGACGCTGCAGCGACCGTGGCAGGAACATCCGGGCGGTGAGCTGGTTGAGCACCGTCTCCACCGGCTCCCGGAACCGGTCCACCGCCTCGGCGTCGAGCCGGGTGGCGAACAGGCTGCGCAGTACTGTCCGCAGGGCGGCGCCGTACAACGACCGGTAGACGTCGACGACCTGCCCGTCCTCCCAGTCGTCCGTCAGCGAGGCAGCCTCCTGCTCCATCACCGTCGCGTACCGCTCCAGCCGCTCGGGGTGGAAGGAGGGCTGGATGAGCCGGCGCTGTCTGCGGTGCTCGTGGTACGGGCAGCTGCCGACCCCGTTGCCGATCGTGCTGCGCACCCGGTCGAAGAACGGACCGCCCTTGTCGAACGTACGGTCGTCCGTCAACACCCGCCACAGCAGGTCAGGATGGCAGGGAACGTAGGCGCGCACCGGACCCAGGCGCACCTCCACCAGATCACCATGGCCGGACAAAGACCCCGCGAACTGCAGGGGGCGGCGCATCATCGGCCAGCCATGGCCGATCACCGGGAGAGCCCCAGGGACTGCCGCTGTCGTATAGGTCATCGGCCCTCCAACAACGCTCCGCGTGTCCGCCCGCGCGCCGCCGCGCCCCGCTCCGGCATCGGCACAGCAAGGCCGTCCCCTTCCACCTGTCTCACTGGACGGAGGGGGGGAGCAACCCAACGTCGGTGCAGGTGTGTTGAACGTGTTGAAAGCACAAGCGAATGCCACCGGCACGCTCTCCTGCTGCCGTCCGGGCACAGGCCACCAGTCGGACACGGGAATCGGATCAGGGCAGGGGCCGGCCTCACGGGGTGTGCGGGAACTGAGAAGTCGCAGGAATGCTGGTATCAGGGCTGCCTTTTCACGTCGTCACATCGCTGTCCCTCACTCCGGTGGATCACCTCGCCCACAGGTGTTCACCCTTCTCTGACGGATATGGGAGGGGTGGCAGTTCTGGGGCCGGCCCTCACGCAGGTGACCACCACCGGGATTCGGCTGCTGGGCGGCAATCTGGTGCGCCGGGCAGTGCAGTGACGCCGGGCATGAGACGGCAGCCGCGAGCAACGGGAGTGTCAGACCCAGGGGTTAGGTTCCGTCACATGTCCGCAGCCACCACGACGTACACCTATCGCGCACCGTCCGCCTTCGACGCAGCCGGGCACGCCCTTGCCCTGCAGACCAGCGGGGGACGCACGCCTGCCGGGGCCGCCGCGAATCCCCGCTTCTTCAACGGGGCTCTTACCGAACCCGAGGCGTCCGCCGCGGCGTTGCTTGCAGTCGCCGATGTGGCGGCCTCCCGGTACTACGATCCCCGGCTGACCGGGGCTGCGAGCCTCGATCCCGTGGTCACGGCCGGGGGCGGGCGGCTGCGGTTCGAGTCGTTCTCCGGCTGCTGTGGGGTGCACGCCCGGCTGGATGTGCCCCCAGCCGGGCTGGACGGCGGGGAGGTCGGCCGCGGCACCACAAACGTCGACGTCAACCTCCCGCTGCGGGACGCCCTCGGGCGGCTGACTGCCCGTGAGCCGCTGGCCCTCAGCGTCGGGCCCGACGAACTCGCCGTCCAAACGGGCGGCGACCGGATCGTCGAGAAGAAGGTCCCGCTGCCCGACCGCTGGATACGCGGCTTCGCCGAGACAGCGGTCATCTCCTCCCGGTTCGACCTCCGCGCCGAGTTGCCTGCCGCCGAGGCGCTCCGCTTCCTGCGCACCCTCCCGCGGGCCGGTTCCGGCAACGCCTCGCGCGGCGCGGAGTGGGTCGTCGCCAACAACGGGCGACTGCGCACCACGTCCCGGCCCGTGCCGGGGGCCGTATGCCTGCCGGGGCCGCAGCGCCTCACCGCGCTGCGCCGGGTGCTGCGCCACGCCCGCGGACTCCGCCTCTACGGGCCGCCGGTGACCGCCCGCAGCGCGACGCAATCCGCGGCGTGGGAGATAGCCCTCCCGGCCGGCCTCCGGCTGACGCTCACGCTGTCACCAGAGACGGGACGGGGGTTCTCCGGGGAGGGGGCGGTGCTCGACGATCTCGCCGGTCCGGACGTCGAAGCCGATGCCGAGCTGCTGTCCGTCCTGCTCGCCTGGGACTCCCGGATCGACACGGCCGAGCTCGCCGCCGAGGCGGGGCTGACGGTCGAACGCACCCGCGCCGCGCTCACCCGGCTCGGGGCTGACGGCCGGGTGGGCTACGACCCCGCCGCGGCTGCGTACTTCCACCGCGAGCTGCCGTTCGTCCCCGGCCGGGCCGAGGACCACAACCCGCGGCTGCGGGCCGCGCGCGCAATCGTCGCCGCGGGCGGCGTGCGCAGCCTGGGCCCGGGCCTCGCGCAGGTCACGGCGACCGACGGGCGCACGCACCGGGTGCGGGGTGGCGCCGGAACCACCCGTGGGGCGTCGGCGTGTACGTGCCAGTGGTGGACCGAGCACCAGGGCCGCCGCGGGCCCTGCAGCCACGCCCTCGCCGTACGCATCGCGGCAGACGGCGCGGGGACCGCGACGACCACCCCTGGCAACACCGGAGCAGTCCACGGCCGCTGACCATCCGACGCACCCGAGCAGCACGCCCGGCGCGCACCACACCACACCGCATGGCCTTGATCCGCACCGCACTGCCCTTGATCCGCACCGCACTGCCCTGGATCCGCACCGCACCGCCCTCGATCCCCACTGCACCGCATCGATACGCACCGCACACCGACCGAACCACCGCACGGGAGTGCCGCCCCACATGTCCGACCACCCGCTGTTCACGCTCATCGACACCGGCGACTACCGTGCCGTCCCCGATGCCCTGGCCGCCATGACGGTGGACGAGCGCCGCGCCGCCGTCCCCGAGCTGAAAGCCGCCCGCGCGTCGCTCAGCAGGGTCACCCTGTGGACCTACGACGACCCGCGCCGCATCGCGGTCCAGCTCGCCGGCGCAGGGTGCCTCACCACCGCCCCAGCCGTCGCCGAGTGGCTGCTCAAGGGCAAGACCCGGGTCACCTCCATACCGGGCTGGCGGCCCGACGCATCGCTGATCGCCTGTCTGTTCGCCGACGGGCCCGACACCCGCGACACCGACTTCCAGGCCGAGCTCGTCCGCCGGATCGCCGCGAGCCGCCTCGACGAGGGCGAACTGCCCTACTACCGCCTGGCCCTCGAACTGATCCGGCGCTCCGGCTGCCCCGTCCCGACCACCGACGCGTTCGTCCTCACCTGGGCCCGGGAGTCGGCCGGCCGCTACAACATCGACACCACCCCGCCGACCTGGGACGAGCGCCCGCTCGCCGTCATCCTCGCGGACAGCCCGTTCCTTCAGCCCCTCGCGTACCGCCTCTTCGAGATCGACGGGGTGCCGGGCTACACGAATCTGAGCACGTACTCCCGCGACGACCCGGACTACTCCTGGCCTGCCGCGCTCGCGGCGCTCGCCGACGACGGTACGCTCGACGCCGGCCGCCTCCACGACGCCGTACTCGCTTCGTTGGTCCGCGGCACCGGAGCGGCCGCGGACGTCCGGTTCCGGCTGTGGACGCTCGAGAAGCTCGCGCCCTCGACGGAAGAGCGCGCGAAGTACGAGGACGACTACGTCCGCCTGCTGCTGGACGGCCCGTCCACCGTCGCCGCCCACGCACAACAGGTGCTGAGCGGAGTGCTGGCGCCCGCCAGGGTCGTCGAGGTGTCGCGCGATGCGCTGCTCCGCCCGGAGAAGAAGCTGGTCCGGGCCCAACTGACCTGGCTGGACCGGGCTGTCCGGCAGGAGCCCGCGACTGCGGGGGCCGCGGTCGCGGTACTGGTGGAGGCACGGGACGCGCTGGAGGACGCCGCGCTGCGGGAGCGGGTCGAGCGGCTGATCGCCCGTCATTCGCCGCTGAGCGTCGAGACGCCGTCCGCGACGCCGGAGTGCGAGCCCGACATCGCTCCGCCCCCGCCGCCGGAGGCGGCCCGCCTGGACGGCCAGGAGGACGACACCCCGGAGGATGTCGCCGCGGCCCTCCGCATCTGGTGGCGCCGCCACCAGGACGACGGCCCGTTCGAGGACGCCCTGCTGGACCGCCTGATCCGCCACGCCCACCGGGACCGCGAGGGGCTCGCGGCGGCGCTGCGGGCGGAGATCGCCGATCACCTCGACTGGTTCTCTCATGCCGGGCACGAACCGTGGAACCCCCTCGGGGTGGCGGCGGCAGTGTGCGGGGTGCCGTATCCGGGTGGCGCGTCGATGTTCGACACCATGGTGGAACTGCGGGGCCGGGAGCTGATCGCTCGGCTCCAGAGCGGTGTCACGACGCCGTTCCCGCTGGCCACCGCCACACACGACAACGGCACGGTGGAGGCGGCCGAACTCGTCGCACGGATCGCCGAGTACGAGAGACTGGAGACCGAGCCCGGGCCGGTGGACCTGGCGCAGGCACTGCTGCGGGTCAGGCCGGAGGACGATCCGGACGTGCGGGCAGCCGCCAACGCGCTTGCCTCTTCCGCGGGAAGCCGCCTCGCGGACCGGCTCCGGACCGGCGGACGGGACACGGATCCGGCCGCCTACCCCGAGCCGTTCGCCACCCTCCTGTCCGGACCCGGACCTACCAAGGGACGCAGCCCCGTCCACACCCGTTCGGTGTTCCCCTGCCGCCCGGAGGACCTCCCGTGCAATCCGGACCTCCAGGCCGACTGGGCGTGGTACGTCACGCGCCGCAGTGGCGCACGTATGGACTGCCGGACCCTGGAGCGGCTTGCGGCGCTGCCCGGCGTCAAGGGCGAGGCGATGCACCGCGCATTGGCCGAGGGATTGAACGACGGCCGCCGCGAGGACCGGGCGGCCGCGGTGGACGCGCTGATCGTCATGGTCTCGCGCGGAGAACTGGACTCGGCGCTGCTGGCCGCGGCTCTCGGAGAACTGACGGTGCCGGTGGCCTCCCGCCTCGCGTCCGGGCTGAGGGACGCCTCGGCGGCGGTGGGGGCACGGGCGGTGTGGCCAGTGCTGTCCGGCCTGCTGCCGCAACTGCTGCCGTCCGGTGCGCGCATCCACGGCCTCAGCGATCTGCTGGCGCTGGCGACGGACCTCGCCACTCGCGCCGGGGCGCGCGGGGAGATACCCGGTCTTGCGGAGGTGGCGTCACGGCCGCCGAAGTCCCGCCTGGTGAAGGAGGCGTGCCGACTGCGTGGCATCCTCACCGGGTGACGGGCCGGGCGTTGGGCGAGTCTCTCATCGGGATCACATCGGTGGACGAGGAGAGCACCGCCACGCACGGGGCGTCGCCGCGGCCGTCGCCGCGGCGGCGTTCCACCCTGGCGTGGTGGCCGAGTAGGCCACTGTCTGCATGAGCTGTCTGCGTGAGCCTTACATCACGAGGAGCGCGCCTGCGTACTCGTCCTGTCCCGGCGAGCGGCCTCGGCCATGTTGTGGCCGGGGCGTGTGCCGTTCGTCATGGCTTGCGCGCGACTCCGCCCCAGCCCGCCCGGTCGGTGGCTGTCCCAGTGTCCGGTTCGGGCATCCAACGGGGCCAAGAGGTGTACCCAGGGGGGTCGATCAGCTCAAGGCCGTCGAAGAGCTGCACTGTCTTGGAAGGTTCACGGAAGATGTAAGGGATCGCACCGCTCCGGTTGTACTCCTCCTGGACCTCTCGGTGTTCCTCGTCGGCTGCGGTGGAGTGGCTCATGGCCAGCCAACTGCCTGACGGAAGCCTGTCCATCACGCGCCGCACCAGCCCGACAGCCTCGTCCCAGTCCACGATGTGCCCCAGCACGTCACTGATGACCACGGCGACGGGCTTTGACAGATCCAACGTCTTGCCGGCGCCTTGAAGCACGAGGTCGGTGTTTTCCATGTCCTCCTCGACGTAGGCCGTAGCGCCTTCCTCCGTGCTGGTGAGGAGTGCCTCAACGTGAGTAATGACCAGCGGGTCGTGGTCGACGTAGACCACTCGGCACTCCGGGGCGATGCGTTGTGCGATCTCGTGGGTGTTGTTGCTGGTAGGAAGGCCGGAACCGAGATCCAGGAACTGCCTGGCCCTCTCATCCCGCGCCAGAAAGGTCACGGCACGCCGCAGCCAGTCCCTGCTCTCCGGCGGGAAGAGGCGCATCGGTGGGTAGTTGTCGATGTAGCGGTCACCGGCGATGCGGTCGACTTCGTAGTAGTCCTTGCCTCCTGTCCAGTAGTTCCAGATCCGGGCCGAGTGCGGGACCGTGGTGTCTATCCTGCGGCGAGGCCGTGGTTCGTTCGTCATGGCAGTTCTTCTCTCAGTCGGTGCGTTCCGGGCGCGGGATGAACCGGGCCTCTGCGTGGGCGAAGCCGGTGCGTTCAAGGAGTTCGGCCGGGGGTGGGGTCCGGCGAGGGTACGCCAGCGCAGCACGGTCGGACCCGCTCAGTGCCCTGAAGCCACTCGTCATGCATCTGCTTGGGGTATCGCAGGCGTTGCAGGGCTCTACAGGGGAGAACACCCGTACCCGCCAAGGTGGGGCGGCGGCACCGGAATGCAGGTCATCAGTTCCTCCCGGTCGGTGAACCGGCGTCCTGATCGGAGGACACCGCGTCGAACCTTGCAGCGGTCGCAAGCATGCGGCTGCCCGCAAGGAGATCATCCAGTATGGCAAAGGAGAGTAGGGCCTCCACCGCCAAGTCCCCCTACAGGAAGGCACTTTCCGCCTGCTGCATACGCCTGCCTGCACTACTCCCGGCCGACGACCCGATCGCACCCACCGTGCTGGCCCGTGATGTCGACGCGGGCGAGGGGGGGCCGAACTTCGCGGCCACGGCTCCGCCTTCAGGGCCGGCTGTTGCGATCAGCTCGCACGCCTGGGCGATGAAGCGACAAGCAGGTCCGGTCCGGCAGTCCTCGTTCCCCCTTGCTCAGCACCCGATGCGGCGACGGTCGAGCAACGAACCCCGTCTCATCAGGCGTGTCCTGTGTTCCGCCACCCTGCGGCCGTTCCTTCGACGGCGGGATCAGCGGCTTCGCGATCTCCCACAACCCGTCCGGAACAATCCAACTCCCCGTTCCCGGCCCGCCCCATGCCACAGACCAACGTCCGCCTCACCACATAGGACAACGGTCTTAAGGAACAAGCTCAACGGCCGCCGGAGAGCAACCAGATCGGGAGGGCCGTCCACACGATGCCGATCGCCAACACAAGCACGATGCCCCCGATGCGTTTCGAGGACAGGTCGAGTCGTGCGCTCTTCGGGGCGCCGGGGAGGTAGAGCACTGGGGCCCGACTGCTCACGGGGAGGCCATTGACTCCGGAAAGATTGGACTCGAACTCGTGCTGATTGCCCTGTGCATCAACGAAAATTGACCACCGCGAAGTAGACGGGCTTTCCTTGGCTTCGCTTGATGCGGTGGCGGACCACCAGCCCATCGGTGCGAATCCCTTCGCGTAGGAGGCGGCGTTGGAGCGCCGCCTCGCGGATGCCGATCCCGATGATGACGGGACCTGACAGTAGAAACAGCCACAGCAACCACATGGTCGCGTTCCTTCCGCACTGGACGGTTCTTCATGCATCTCCTGTTGTACGAATGGACAATGGGACGAGTTGATGCGGTGTGGTGGGACCCTCGCCCGTCGACCGTGCCCGCCCCGGGCCGGATACTGGCTGCGTTCGTGGTCGGGGCCGGCCTGGAGCGCTCCTCGACTGCTTCTACGACCTGATGTACCACCAGCCCACCTCGTTCCACCGTCTCCGTCGACGTATGGCGACACGGCACGCTGCGGAGTCAGTGCGCACCACAACTCCGGGCGTGCCCCCCGGCCCCGGCTCGATCTCTGCGCATTGACGCTGGGCCCAGCAGTGAGCGAGTCCGCCTGGTCGTACGGGCCAGGAGCAGGCGAGGCAGCAACGCACTCCGGAACCAGTGGGGCAGTCGACATCGTCACCCAGCGGTATGAGGGGACCAGGGAACAGGGCGGCTCATGCTGTCACAGTGGAGGAGATACTGGAGGAGTCGGCGCTGAGGGCCGGCTGGACGGCGGCGGACAGTGAGCCGACCGGATCGTTCCACGGCCCGAACGGGGCACGGGTGCGTTTCGTACGCGAAAGCGATGGTGTCGCCCCTGACCGCTGGGTGATCCTGCTGGAGTGCGCTTCTGCGGCCCGTCCGCGGTGTGCCTTCGCGATTCCCGTAATGTCCCAGCCGGGGGGACTGTCCGGTGAGCAGCACCGCCGACGTATCGTTTCGGTCGCCCTGGCGGCACCCGCCCTTGTGCACGCAGGAGCCGCACGACAGTGGTGGGAGGCGCACGGCGAGCTCCCGATGTGGGCACGGCAGGACGACGGCCCTTGGTTGCCAGTGGTGAAGGCGCGAGGTGCGCAGCGGAGATCCACCGTGGTGCCCGCCCCTGACGAGGCCACCACCGTACGGATCGACAACTTCTGGGAGGAACTCGCGGGAGATCCGCTGCCCGGGGCGATATCCCGGGCGGACCGTACGCGCACTGTGCTGAAAGCAGCGGGATGGCGGGACACCACAGGGCGCTCTGCCAGGCGCAGGCATGGGCGGCGGATAATCGCCGCGTTTTCGTACCGGGATCCGCGCGGTGGCAGCCACCGCTGTGCCTACGTGCTGACGGGGGACCCCCGTCTGCCCGAGGCACTGTGGTGGCACTGTGATCTGCCTGCGCCGCCAGGCAGCGCGGACGATGACCGGGTAAGGGCGGAACTCCTGCTGGACGTCACAGGGGAGAATGACCCTGACCTCCCGTTCGCCGCCCCCGCCGGCGGCGTGCCGGGAGCCGATGCGCTCGGTGGACGCGGCGACGCCCGGCTGGGCAGTGTGCTGCGGCTGCTCACCGAACGGGTGCCGGAATCCCCCGCGACGTACGCGCAGTTGGTCGACGACCTCACCCTCACCACAACCGTGGTGGACCTCGGACGACCCAACCATCCGGCCCGCCATTTCAGTGGGTATCTGCGCTCAACCTCGCGTCCTTCGATGGATCCCGGTCCCTCGACGAGTGCCGGAACCTGGGATGAGTGTGTGGCAGCCCTACGAGCGCAGCCCCGCAGCGCAGCGCACTGGCGAGCAATGGGGGGCCGGGCGGCAGGCGACCGGCGTGCTCACCTGGCAGTAGCCGCGTACCGGCAGGCGCTGGCCCTGGAGGGGGATGACGGCGAGACACAGCTGATGCTCGCCTGGTTCCGGCACCGCACTGATCCGAACGGCGCGCTGGTCGAGTTGGAGCGGGCGGAAGAGGCGGGGGCGCCAGGGACGTGGCGACTGCGGGCAGAAATCCAGCTCGATCACCTCGGCGACCCGGAGGGTGCATTGACCACACTCCGGGCCGCCGTCGAAGAGGACCGTGCCACTCCGTCCGATCCCGGGTCCTGGCAAGCATTGGGGAGCGCCTTGCTGGACACCGGCCGGTCGGCGGACGCGGCGCGAGTACTCGCCGAGGGCGCCGGCCGACACCCTGACCAGCTGCCGCTGCTGCGACAGCTGGTCACCGCCCGTCTGAGCGCCGGGGAGCATGAAGGGACCCTCGATGCGCTGGAGGACCTCGTGAGTCACACGCCGTCCGAAATTGACCGCGTGCTGCGCCGTTTCGCCGGGAGCGGTCTGGGCGCCGAACTCCGCTTCCAGCGGTTGCCCGCAGTTGCCCTCGCGGCGCAGCGCGACCGGCACCGGCGCGTGCGGGAGGCCGCACGACCCGCGGTGACACCGGAGCTCGGGTCGGCGGACGCCCGAGTGGAGGCGTTCGCCAACCTCTGCGCGGACGCCGGCTTCCAGCCCTGCCCGCTCACCCCCGACGCCCTGGACAGCGACGTGACCGAACCTGTGCTGCGGCGCTTGTTGTGCGAGGTCGGCATGCCGACTCGGGTCACGGGGGTCGACTTCGTGCGTTCGGTGACCCGCAAAGTACCGCGTCTGATCGCCTGGCAGCGGCATCGAGGCGGGTCTGAGTCCTCGATGTACGACAGGGACTTCGCCATCCACGGGTTGTGCCGCTTCGGCAACGCTGGTGCACCCGACAGAGCTCTGGCGGTGGACGGGGCGTCGGGTGACGTCTTCCGGGTCGTGGTAGGCCGCCCTGGCAGCTCCCGGCTGACCTGGCTCGCTCCGGGGATGGACGTCTTCTTCGCATCGATCCAGCGCGTCGCTGATTCGGGCGACGACTGACCGCGGCCGGCGCGCGTGCGGCCACAGTCTCCTGCCCCTCGGGGCGTACTCGTTCCCGACGTCGTTCCCGCAGCTCGCGTCGATGGCCTACTGGGTGCGGTCCAGCTCGCCCGCGTCGCCGAACGTCGCTGATGACCGACCATCCGGCACCCCTGGGTCGTGCCCCGGGTCATGGTCGGTGGGCCACTGTCGGGTCCGGCCAGAAGGGGTGTCAGGATGGGGCAAATGATGTCGAAACACGATGGTTGTTCGAACTCGCCGGTCCCGGAAATCGAGCCTTCGCTTGGCCTGGGCCCGGTCCACGCTGACCTTCTTGCCGCGAAGAAACTGGTCTACGACCCGAACGGGTTCATATGCTCGCAGGCGGTGGCCGAAGCCGAAGGCGCCGAGTACGGGGCCCATGAACTGACGGTGAACGGTCTGTCGGTGCGGTTTCGTGCTGCCAAGACCACCCCCACCAAGGTCGGCCAGTTCGTGACCGTGTGGAAGAGATTCGCGCAGGGACCGATCCAGCCGTTCGACGCCGGAGATCCCATCGACCTCATCGTCGTCAGCTGCCGTGACGGTCACCACTTCGGACAGTTCGTTTTTCCACGGGACGTGCTGTGCGAACGGGGCATCCTCTCGCGAGGCGGTGTCGGCGGGAAGCGCGCCTTCCGTGTCTATCCGCCCTGGGTGACCACGACCGCCCGCCAGGCCCGCAGCACGCAGGCATGGCAGGTCAACTACTTCCTGGACATTCCTGAAGACCACCCTGCCGATTCCGCCCGTGCTCGGACGCTCTACCACCCCTGAAGCCACGGCCGTTTGCCCTGGCATCCACAGCACTGAACCGATGTAAGTCTGCTACTCGACCACGTCCGGGAGAAGGAGGGCCCCACGGGCCGCACGGTCTACCCGTCGGTGGCGGCCGTGAAGCCCTCGGCGGCCTGTCGGGCGGCGTTGTGATGCGGCCTCCGGCTCAAGCCTCGGCCGTCCCGGTCAGGATCCGTACGTCCAAGTCCGTCACCGCGGCCGCCTCCAGCGCGGCTGTGAAGTGGGCGCGCGCATGCGTTCCACCGTGGCGGGCGTGAGCCCGTTGAGCAGGGCACGGGTGCCGCTGCCCACCGCCAGGTCCCAAGCGGTTGGGGCTCACCCCTCCTGTTCAAGGCAGCGTCCTGGCGGCGGCCGGCCCGGCCTCCGGAATGACGGCCATGGCGCTGAACATCTCCGGGCTGTACCTGGGGACCGGACTGGCCGGAGCCATCGGCGGCGTGGTGATCAGCACAGGCGGTATCCAGTACGTGCCCGTAGCAGCCGCGGTGCTCATGGGGCTGTCCTTCGCGTTGACACTTGTCCCCGCCAGGACACCCCATCAGTCGACTCACGCCATCTCGCCGACGGCCTCTGTCGAGGGGTAAGCAGGACGTACCGGGTGTCTTGCCATCCCGGCAAGACCGGCGACGGCGGAGACCACGACCGTACCCGCGGCCTCCGACTCGGGCATCAACACGCCCAGTACGGGGTCGAGTTCGTCTCTGCGGCCCGACGCAAACGTCCGTCCGCGGCCGAATCACCGGGCCACGGATTGTCGAACGCCGCCCCAGGCATCCATCCCCGCGGCCTGCACCAGCAAGTTGATGAAGAACTCCGTTCTGCTTGGGTCCAAGCACGATCAGATCAGCGGCCACGCTGTATCCGGGCATTGCAAACGCACGGCGCCACCACCTGTCGCCAGGCTGGTGGCACTGGTGCGGCGTCGCAGCGGTGACGTCCAGCGTGGCCGTTCCTGGCGGCTGCCGTTGGCGGAAAGGCGCCTCCTCGGCCTGGTCTGCTCGGCCGGGGGCGGCGGGCCGTGCAGGGTGGTCCCTATGACGACCCCCGCAGAACTGCTCCGTTCCTTCGCCCGCACCCGCGCCTCGCTGGACGGTGAGGAGGTCACGTACTGGTGGTCCGGAAACGTGTACCCCTGGGCTCCCGACGAGCCCTACCAGCGTATGTTCGGCTTCGAAGGGCTCAACGTCGCCCGCCTCGTCCAGGATGCCGAAGCCGGCCGGGACGCCTACCAACTGCTCACCCGCGAGGCCGCCTTCTTCCTGGACCCTGTCGGCCGCGAGATCCTGGAGACGTGGCAGGACCTGCCGGTGGTGCACATCTGGAACGACCCGGCGAACCAGAAGTGGCGCCCCTTCCCGATCCCGACGACCGATCTCGGCGGACAGGTCTGCTTCAGCTTGGAGATCCCGCTTTCCTACCCCTCGCCGCTGCCGGTGGCCGAATACCCCGACCACTCGGCAGGCGATACGTACCAGGCCCTGGAGTGCTTCCAGTTCTTCGCCGACCGCGCCGACCTGTCCGGCCCGGCGTCCAGCGTCCCGGCCTCCATGTCGTGGATGCGGATGTCTCCGTGGCTCCCGTGGATGTCTCGTGGCCGGCGGCCGGGCGGCCTCACCTTCCACTGCCGGGGCCGCAAGCTCGACTCCTACGCCCAGGTCCCCGAACGGACCCGTGCCTACATCGCTGACCATCACCCGGAGTTCGCCCACGCACCGGACAAGTGGAGCGAGCCGAACGAGACCAGTTGGACGTACTTCCGCAAGCTCCACCCGCCGAAGTAGCCACCCTCTGAGCCGGTCCCCAGGCCGACACGGACCACCTCGTGTCCACGCTCGGTGGCATACACCAGGTAGACCGCCACCGGCGGATTTTCGATCGTGCCCCAGGCGGCCCGGATCTACGCTGTGACCAGCGGCCACCGCCTGATCTTCAGTCTTCACACACCGATGATCAGCGGTGGCCGTACCTGTCTCCGACCCAACCGCGGACCTCCCCGGGACCTCGCCTACAGCTCCGACATCGCCGGCATCGGCCTGACCATCCCGGCGGTGGCCATCGCAGCGATCTGGCACGAGGGTCCGCTCCTGCTGGGCCTCGGCCCGACCCACCAGGTACCGCTCTTCAGCTCGATCGTGGTGGGCACTTGGACGGTCATCCCCGGCTACGCGACGCTCTGGCGGGGCTGCCTCCATCTCGTCCTGTTCACGGCGTACTTGGCACTCGCGGTGTCGCCGCGGCGGCGTCCTTGGTGAGCAGGCCCGGGATCAGTACCGCCGCCACAGCCAGGTGCATCAGGGCCAGCGCGGCCCGGGTGCCGCCGTCCATGCCGTCGCCGGTCAACGGCAGGAAGGACAGGGCCAGTACGGCGACGGCCACCCCGGTCCAGACGGCCCGGGCGCGCCGTACCCCGAACCGCTCCAGGGCGGCCAGCAGCCCCCAGCCGGCGAGGGCCGCCAGCAGCGCGACCAACACCACCGGCACCGCGCCGATGTCGAGCGTCTGCTCGCCGTCGACAATCCGTAGCCGGTGCCCCAGCACCGGGTCCGCGACCAGCCACACCAGGACAGGCGCCGGGACCGCGAGGCCCGAAGCCCCCAAGCGCCGTCTGCGCGCGCTCACTTGGCGCCGCCCGCGAGCGCGCCGTGCAAGAAGACCTCCACCAGCTCCTGCGTGGTCAGCTCCGGCTCGTCCTCCAGATGCGGCTGGGTGAAGAGCAGCCCGAAGAAGAGGGCCGCGATCTGCTCCGGCGGCCGGCGCAGCGCGGCCTTGTCCGGCTCCAGCAGATCCGCGAGGGCCGCGCGGATGCGGGTCGTCGACTCTTCGCGGCCCGCGCCGCGCACCGTGCCGGGGTGCTTGCCGCCGCGGTGCCCGGAGGCGTGCAGCGAGCCGGCGATCGCGCCCATCCGGGACAGGTGCGCCTGCAGCGCCTGGGCCGCCTCCGCGAGCCGGTCGGGCAGCGGCTGGGACACCTCGATCGCGCCGAGCTCGCGGACCGCGTGCTCGGGGGAAAGCGCCTCGGCCAGGCAGGCTTGCAGCAGCTCGTCCTTGTCGGCGAAGACCCGGAAGATCGTGCCTTCGCCGATGCCCGCGGCGCGGGCGATCTTCGCGGTGGTCACCGCGGCGCCGTACTCGGCGATCAGCGGAATGGCGGTCTGGATGATCATCGCGCGCCGCTGCTCCGGCGACATGCCAGGGGCGCGGCGGCGGGTGGCCTGGTTCTCCTTTGGTGCTGTCATGACGGCGAGAGTACGGAGTGAGGACTCACTCTGTCAATGAGTGAGTCCTCACTCCGTATACTCTTCCCCTACTCGGCCACTGGCCGCATTGGATGTCGTGAGCGTGGGTTGTCTCCTACGGCCGCCGTGCAGGGCCGGGCGCGCGTGCCAGCCATACCTGGCTGCTTCACCTCAGATCCCAAGGGAGCAGGCGCACGGGGACACAGTCACTTTGCCGGAAAGCATATGGGGGAGTGGAGTCAGGCTGCGGTTCGCCCCTGGGCAGTGACAGGGCCCTGCTTGATCGTTAACGTTTGGCACCATGGGAGCGATGGGGGTAGCTGAGGAACTGTACGGGCGGGTGCTGGACGCAGTTGCGGGGACGCCGTACCGGATGGTCCGAACAGAGCGAGGGTTCGATCTGACGGTGGACGTCCACGAGCCGCGGCGGACCGACAAACTGTGGACTTATCGTGTCGAGTTGCGTGCGGAGGAAAAAGTCTTCACGTTGACGGACGTGGTGCGCACAGTTGAGTACGGGCCGGGGGGAGTGCGGAAGCGAACGGAGACGTCCGTCGGGCGCAGCCTGTACAAGGTCAGATACCGAGCGGCGGACGGAACCGAGTGCAGCTTCTCGTCGGCCGATGGGCACCGCCTGATCCGGGGTATCGCCGAAGGGTTGGGGTGGCAGGAACAGCGGCCGGCGAGCGTGACGGGTGCTCTGTGGGCCGGGGTCGCCGGCGGGGCGGTGGCGTTGGGCGTCCTGATCGCCCTCGCGGTCGCTTACCTGCTCGGGATGTTCTGATGGGCACGTCTGCCTGAGGCGGTCCGCTCTTCGACTTCCCCTCATCTTCCTCACCGCCACGGGCACCGACGCAGCACCGACGCCTCCGCACGCGGCTACGCCGACGGCGCCGTCGACTAACTCGCCAAACCCTTCGATCCCTGGGTCCTGCGGGCATTGGTCGCCGTCTTCACCGGCATCCACCTCGAACGAAGCGAGCGAAGCGAGCGCGACAGCCGCTGAGGCCGCACACGGCAACATCGTGGCAGCGAACGGCGATGACACCCCTACGCCCGCCCCCCGGCCCCACCTACCGTGAGCTGGTCGGTGGCCCGCTGGATGGCCTGCTGCTCGATGTCGCCGACTGGAGCCTGCAGGAAGTCGACGCCGGCGTCGCGCTGCCCACCGAGGGTCAGTTCGGACCAGTGGAAGGGCTGCAGGCATGGCGAGTTCGGCACCCTTGTCGGGGGTCGGCCAAGAGGGGATAGTGCCGATGACATACATCTGAATCGGCACCCACACGGGGGATCTGTCTTGGGGTCCATCAAGCGCTCAGTGGCGGCATGCGCAGTAACCGCGATCTCGGCAGTGACGTTGATCGGCTGCGGAATCGAAGGAACGATCCAGGACTACGACACCGTAAGTGTCTGGCCGGCCGCAGACCCCAGGGGCCGCCAACCCATCGGCCAGCTCACAACGCAGTCCAAGGTGAAGGTCAAGTGCATCTCGCGCGGCCACGTGGACGTGAATGGGATGGGGTACGGGGACACGTACAAAATCGACTTCAATGGCGGCGACGGGTATATCGATACGAACACGTCGATTCTGACTGATGACGGTGTACTGGCCCCCGGCGACGTTGACGAGTGCTGAACTTCGGGCATGAGTCGTGCACCATGTGCCTCAGGGCGAGATAAACGGCCGCTTCCTTGTCTGCCTGGCACCACGACCAAGGCGGGGCGCGAGCGATGCCAGAGCGCCCGAAACCGGACACGTTCCCGACCCGATGCATGATCCGCCCGTATCGGTCGGTGTCGCTTCTCCGTAACTCCTCCTTCTGCTTTCCGGTTTCCGGTTTCCGGTTTCCGGTTTCCGAGAACTGTGAACGTCGTCAGTACGCCCCGAACGACCAGAAAACACCCACCTCCTCGTCGGTCACCGCGATCAGGCCAAGGTCATCGAAAAGATCGAGGCCATTGAGGTACTCGGAGGTGAGGAAGCCATGGGATTCAGTGCCCTGGAGGCCCGCTGCGAGGAAGTCCGGAGCCGGATCAGAGGCGGCGGTCGTCGCGTTGGTCCAGTAGCGCGCGGTGGGCCCGTACCGGTCGAGCAGGGTTCGGGCATCCGCCAGCACTGCCTCCCGGTCCGGACGGGAGCGGACAGGGGCGGGCTCCGACTGCCATTCCTCGGCCATGATGGCGAGCGCGGCAACCGCCGCCTCCGCTTCCAGGGGATACAGGCGGCCGGGCAACTCTGATGATTCCGGGGGATCGAAGGGGTACGCGGGCACCGTGCGGCGGGCAGCGTTGGTGCGGTCCCAGTCCAGCCGAACCCAGCCCCGGGGATCAGAGACCGACCGGTGCAGCACGGCGCGGACGTCGTGCGCCCAGTCCTCGCACCGCCGAGGGCCGGTAGCCGCGAACGTGTACGTGTCGTCCAGCAGCCGCAGCGCCGCCGCGTTCCAGGGACAGCGACGGTAGCGGAACTCCCACAACAGACTGCCCACTTGGCGGCCAAACGCGTCCTTCGGCTCGCTGGGTATGCGCCAAAGCTGGTCGAGGGCCCAGCGAACGAGCTCGCCCCCTCCCTCCGCCGCAAGGCGGACCGGCCCGTGCGCGAGCGGGAGGTCCGTTCCGTCCCAGAGCGCCTCCAGATGCGCATCGAGCAGGTCAAGGGCGGTCCGGTCGGCAGGCAGAGGCATTTCGCCACCTTAGGCCGTGCCTTTCGGGCCATGCCGGTCCGGGACTACCGCTGACGTTCGCTGCGGAGGAGCGACGACACGACACCGTGCGTCAGCTGGCGCCAAATGGGCGGGCAAGTCTCGGCTGGTGATGAAGAAACTCCGGTGCATTGCATGAAACGGATCGGTCCGGTTCATGCATCTTGTCCTGGGATCGGGAAGCTGTGCAGGCACCGCGCCAGTGATGATGTGGTTGCCGAGACCTACGAGAACCGCAACTCGGTTCGACACCGTATGCGGTGGGCGCTGGCGGGCTCGGTTCGCCGAGCACCGGATTGCCGGCCTGGGCGGCATGCCGCGCTCGGGCGGGCCCCGGACGGTCACCGACGAGCGGTCGCCGCCGTGGTGCACAAGACGCCGGAGGCCACGCCGAAGAACGCCACACACTGGTCGACCCGGGCGATGGCCAAGGAGATGGGCCTGTCGCAGTCGACCGTGTCACGGATCAGGCGGGCCTTCGGCCTGCAGCCTCACCGCTCGGAGACAGCACGGCGCCGAACCTTCAAGCTGTCGACGGACCCGTACTTCGTCGACAAGGTCCACGACGTGGTCGGCCTGTATCTTGATCCGCCCGAGCGTGCTTCGGTGTGCTCTTCAGCCGTACGGCGACGGCTACCAGCTCGTTCGCGTCGACGAACTTGCCGTCGAGCAGCGGAGTCCCCGGTGCGTGCCCAGCATCGTGCGGATCACGGCCGGGCGAAGCGGGCGAGAACCTGGTGCAGTACTTCGTGGAAATTCTCCCCGCAGCGGCGGATGTGTCACCCCGGTTCAACTGCCGAGGCGTTGGAGGCGGCGGTGGGGCCAGGTGCCTGTTCCGGCTGGAGGAGAGCGGCAGCCAGGCCCCCGAGATCAACCGCGGCTCCGCGCTGATGCGCTCGTGGGCCTCGCTTCGCTCAATGGTTCGAGGCCGAGTAACCCTACGGTCGCGAACCGGCCTTTCGGATACGGGGGAGTTGGGGCCCTGAGGGGGCGCTCCGGGGCGCTTGGGAGTCTGCGGGGCTGGGGGGCGTGACGCGCCGGCCGATTCGCCGAATCGGATCACTCGATGACCGCGCATGCCATGAATTTGTGTCAGAAAACGGACAGAGAATCTCGTACTCATCCGTGGATTAATGGTGATGTTCAGGGGAATAGTTGCTTATCCGCCTGGACTTCGGCGGTGCTGTACTGGGACACTAACCTCCCCCTGCTCGCGAGATGCAAAGCGTCTTTATGTCCGAGCACATGGGACCGTAATGCACTACTGAAGACTCATAAGGTACTGAACTGTGCGAAAGAATTTTTTGGGAACCCGGACCCTCGCCGTCGGCGGCGTCGCCGTTCTCGCTCTCACGCTGTCTGCCTGCGGCGGGCCCAGCGAGTCGGACGTGCGTGATGCGTTGAAGAAGGACATCGGCAAGGTTATGAAGGGGGTCCCGCAGGCCAAGCAGGACAAGATGACCGACTGCCTGACGGACGTCATGATGGAGGACGCGGACCAGGACGACCTTCAGAAGTACGTCGACGGCGAGATAAAGATCGACGACGTGAAGGCCGAGGACGGCAAGGACACCGACGACAGCTCCAAGAAGTGCGCCAAGGAAGCGATGTAACAGGCGAACGTCGCATCGGTCGCTGATCGAACGTCACGCACAGATTCCCGCATTCCGGGCGCGTGCTGCCCGGGAGTTCGGCGGCCTGCCATCGGCCAAGAAGACGGCAGGCTGAGCGACGCCGAAGCGTCCGCTCTCCGCCTCGTGGCCGCGCATACCGACCTGGTTCACACCTGCCGGTGCGGCACCGAAGTCGGAGGCCGCGCAGGTCACAGCCTTCCAGTCCGGTGGCGCTGCTACGCGCAGCGTTTTCGAGGGCAATAGAAACAGGCGAACGCCCTCGTGGACCTCGAGCTGAACGCCAGCGACGAGTAGCCGGGGCCAACAGGACACCCACGGCCTTCTCGCTCGACCACACAGGCTGGTCAACGCTGGAACTGAGTGGGACACACTGGCACACGCGATCACACAGAAGGGGCGTCCGTCGACCGGGCGCCCCTTCTGACGCGCGCCTTCTCTCCCAGTGCGGAGGCGGTGGGATTTGAACCCCACGAAGGTGTTGTCACCTCTACGGTTTTGGAGACCGCAGCTCTGGCCGCTGAGCTACGCCCCTTGGCTCCGCGCGTGTCGCGATGCCGCGGAAGCCCTTGAGAGCGTTCACGTTGCGCTCGACTTCGTTCCTGCGTGCGGTCGATCCGGCCCTCCGCGTCAGCATCGGCCTGGACGGCCCGCATGGCCTTCTCCCAGGTGTCATCTGCCGACCACCTTCGATGCCTGTCATGGCACGTCTTCCACTTCCCGAACCGAGTCGGCAGGTCCCTCCACGGGATATCCGTCCGCTACCGATCAAGATGCCGTTGATCACCTTGCGATGACACTTCCACCGCCCACCCCGACCGATGTTCCTCGGCAGCTCGGCTCCAACCGCGCCCATTCCTTGTCCGAGAGATCGCCCCACTCCGGTCCGAACGACTCGGGCATGAGCCGGTCACACAACCCCTCGGAGACCCCACAGTTGTTGCGGGACAGCACGTCAATGACGCGCCTGCGCGGGTCGGCTTCTACGACCAGACAGTCTTCAGGTTCGTCAGGCGATGCGAGAATGCAAGAGTGGAACTGTTCCAGGCATGTCGTGAGGCTGGCATTGGTGTGGTTGCCGCCAGCGAACATGTCGGTCCGCCTCGTTTGCACAGGGCCGTACCGGCTCTGTCCGCTCGACTGGTCGTCAGCCTGGGTGCTCCCATCGAGGTCCAATACGACGGACACGCCCGCCACATGCAGGCAGTTGTTGCCGGGCTGATGCGACCTGGGGCTGTCACCCCTTCCCTCACCCTTCGGTCGAACCAGCCGACGGTATACGTGGAACTGTCCCCTCTGGCCATGCACCGTCTCACTGAAATGCCCCTCGGTGAGCTGGATGCCGGGGGTATCGACGTCGATGCCCTCTTGCCGTGGGTGAGTCGGTTGAATGAGGAACTGGCGACTCACCCGGCCGAGCAACGAGAGTGGCTCATGCGAGTTCGTCTCCTTGAACGCCTGGAGCGAGCCAACCAGACCACCGTTCCCCAGGACGCCCTCGAACCGCTGAAGATCATTGCGGCAAGCGGCGGGCGGGTGTCTGTTGAGGAGTTGGCTCGACATGCGCACCTGAGTCCGCGTCACCTGCGGTACGTGATGCGGCGTGCGCTCGGTATCGGGCCGAAATTCGCCTCACGCGTTGCACGCTTGGCCGCCGCGGTGAGTCGGGCCGGCGATGGGGCCGACTCTTGGGCCCGGATTGCAGCCGAGAGTGGCTACCACGATCAGAGTCACCTCGTGCGTGACTTCAACGACCTCATGCAGACGACGCCGTCCGCTTGGTTGGCGGAGGAACGCCGAAATCTACAAGGCTGGCGCCGTCCGTCCCCGTGACCATCGGGCTATGACCAGTGAACTTCACCCCAAGCTGCTCGTGTCCGATGCCGAGGCAGCGATCGACTTCTATACCAAGGCCCTGGACGCGACGTTGGACCTTCGAGTGGCGGATGAGCAAGGCGTGGTGAACCACGCCGAGCTCACTGTTGGATCAGCGACTCTCGCCTTGGCACAGAGCGTCAAAGAGTGGGGGTGGAACGACCCCGACTCCGTGGGCGGCTCGCCCGTCCTCATCACAGCCAATGTGCCCGATCCGGATTCGACAGCAGCTCGCATGGTGCAGCTGGGAGCCGAACTGGTGATCCCGATCGAGAACCGTCCGTACGGCAAGCGACAAGGCAGGGTCCAGGACCCCTTCGGACACCTGTGGGTGATCAGTGGTGATCTCCGTCCGGGAGGCCGAGAGTGACGATCACGGAAAACGGTGCCTGCTACCGATCAGGCGACTTCGCGCACATCGTTGGCAACCACACCCGGCACCGGAGGACCAAGCGGTCCACCCCGCGCACAACGGGAACGCTGAGAGGCACAACCGCATCCTGGCCGAGGAACTGCTCTACGCCCACGAGTTCACCAACGAGGACGCCCGGGCCACCACGATCGCGGTATGGAACTCCCACCACAACTACCACCGACCACACGGCGGGGCGGTGTCGGTGGCCGACCACCTGCGTCAAGGCTCCAGGAAGGCGTCACCAACCTCCAGTCCTGCTACAGGCCCCGCAGGCTTAGCCAGCGTAGCTCTGCATCCGTGGTGTCCCGGCCGTTGTGCCGGGGCGCTGCCGACGGTGGGGTGGAGGAGCCCGCGGGTCAGGAGCGGATGACCGCCATGTTGACGACTGCCTCAGCGTGCGGAAACCGGCAGCCACGGCGTGCCGGTTCTGACCGGCAGCTCTAATCGGCACTGATGCCGGTCATGGAGGAGGTGTCGTTCTGGGACCTGAGCTTGTCCGCGATCTTGTCGAATGCGGCCACGTCCCGGATGGACTCAGCCCCGGGCGGCGGTCCCGCGAGGGCGGGACCGGTGCCGACCAAGTCGGCTGCGGCTGCCAGGACTGTGGCAGCGACTGCGGTACGTACGCGCAGCGTGGCTCCGGAAGCGTGACGCTTGCGCGAACGCTTCCCCGGGACCGGCGTCAGGCAGCAGACTCACTTCACGGCCTTCGTCTCGATCGGTGCACCTTGGTCGGAGCACATGATCAGACGAAGGCCGCTCCAGCGTCCGGCGAACGCCCAGGTGAGCGGCCTAGTTCGAGGCTCAATTCGACCTCGGACAGAACAAGCTGATGGTTCCCTAACGTCTTGTCGTCTCCCAGATCGAGTCGAACCGAGGGCCGCGCACACGGGGCGAGTCGGCTGGCCAGCAGTCAGGACTCAAGCTGAGGCAGCGCCCGTAGACAGTGCATTGCGGGGGCCGGGTCAGGCTTTGACCGGCGCCGCGCCTTCCGGGGCGCTCAGCAAATTCTGTGGCAGGTAGGCCGAGCGAATGCGCAGGTCCCAGCCGTGTACTTGGACTACTGGTGCGGCCAGAGCGATGGTCTTGTGCGACAGGAGGCTGCGCGGCGCCGCATCGGCGGGTGCGCTCTCCCGGTGCTGGATGAGACGCAGTTCCAAGGCCCGTTCGAAGGCCGACTGGTCATCCTCCAGGAGCACACGCAGAAGACGCTGGTCCGGTGTAAGAGCGTCGAAGGCGTCCAGTTGCCCAGTCCCCTCGGTGCGCTCGTCGGCACTCGGCTTGCACAGTGTCACCGACGGCCAGCCTGGGGTCAGGTGTGGGTGCACTGGGCCGCAGTACGCAGGACGATGCCTGACGAGGCGGTGTCGGGCTCGGGGTCCGCCACCGTACGGGCGGCTACGTGGTCGAGGAGTTCATCGCGCATGCGATGCGGCAGCGCATCGGTGTAGCAGTCGTAAAACATCGGCAGGCGCGGAACTGCGACCAGACACTCCGCGCGGCAAGTCAACCCACCAAAGGTTGAAAAGCAAGCTCAGCGAAGCGCACACGGTGAGTGACGACTGACGCCGGATCGGTCTCCGCTGCCAGGCACCTTGTCCCGCGGTCCGTCGCATGGGCCGCTGCGCATGTGCTGCGGCGGGTGTGCCGCCTGGAACAGGCGCCCGGTTGGCGGGGCTCGGTTGCCCGGCAGTCTGTCCGGGGGCTAAAGGTTCTCGACCACTGCTACCGCGTCGGCGAGTGGCACGTCGGGCACCTGCTTGCGCAGCATGCGGACGGCCTGGATGCGGCCCTTGGTGTCCCGGACGGTACGGATCGCCGTGCTGTCCAGAGCTTGTAGCAGGGCGTCGCGGGTTGGGTACGCGCGCTCATATCGCGCTCTGCGCTCGCGTGATGTCTTGCGGCTCACGATGGGGCCGAGGATGACAGTAACCCCGCCGCTGCCGAGGCTGATCAGTATGAGTACGAACGCGGTGTCGGCCGTGAGCCGGTAGTACGAGAGCGCAGCCCCCAAAAACGAGGCGAGCACCGTCACGGCCACCACCGACCGGAAGAGTATGCGCAGCACAGGAAGCATCAAGCGCAGAACTCTAACAGCCACCATGTGGCCCCGGACGTGACGAGAAGCCCCCCACAGGGCTGACGCCCCGGCCCTGTGAGCCTGGGTGTGGGCGGCGATGATCAGCCAGGTCCACAGGTCGGCCATGTCGGGATTCCTGACCTCGGGGCGGTCCACCCCAGGGTCTGTTTCATCAGCCGGAAGGTGTGCTCCAGGTCGAAGCGGCGGAGGAAGGACTGCCATCAGCGATCCATGACCGCCGGTGCGGCGGCGGTGGCCGAGCACCACAGCCAGACCGGTTTCGGGTCACGGTCACCGGGCAGACAGGGACGGCCACCGACACCCGGCTCTATGGAAGGCGACCGCGCAGGCGTGGGACCGGCTGCACCCGCGGCCGACGCGCCGGGCGGCGTGGATCGACCACGAGGGGCCGCTGCCCATCATCGAACGTACCGTTATCCGGCTTCGAGTGGAGAAGTTGCCCAGCGGAGGCGTGAACAAGCCGGTCTGGCTGTGGTGGTCCGGAACCGGCGGCACCGCTGAGGACATGGACCGATGCTGGCAGTCGTTCCTCCGAAAATTCGACATCGAGCACACGTTCCGCCTGCTCAAGCAGACCCTGGGCTGGACGAAGCCGCGGCTTCGTGATTCCTCGGCGGCGGACTGGTGGACGTGGCTGTTGATCGCCGCCCACACTCAGCTCCGCCTCGTCCGGCCACTGGTTGCCGACCTGCGTTGGCCCTGGGGAGGGAAGCCAGCCCCATCGAACAAGCTCACCCCGGCCCGGTCCAGCGGGGTTCAGGAACCTGTGCGCGAAGGCGCCGTCACCAGCGCGTGCACCAAAACCTTCCCGGCCCGGCCCCGGCTGCCCACCCGGTTCGAAGAACCAACATCCGTCACGACGCCACGACGCCACGACGTGGGACGAATCCTCGCCACCGGCGAGACATACACCCGCCCGACTCACCACAAGAAGGGCACCAAGCCCCGGCGCGTCATGGCCTCAACGACAAGCACAGGGTGACGACCTGTTTCCCCCATGCCTCGCTATCGTGTGCTGATGGCAGAGTGGATCAGTGTCTATGGCCTCCACCCAGTAGGGCTCAACGCAGAGGCGATGCGCCGCGACCTGGATACTGCCGACCTGTGGACGGAGGCAGAGATGCTCGGTTTGTCCGAGGACGAAGTTGACGCGGCGGCCGAGTCAGCGCTGTGCCACCTGAGGGTCGATCCCACCGGGGAAGACGGGGCGATCCAAGTGCGCTGGAAGCCCGAGGGAAGACCGATCCAGATCAAGAGCTTGACTGGCCCGGAAGCTCAGGATCAGATCGCCGAGACGCTGGCGGAGCACCTGCCGCCAGCTACTTGTCCGGGCCTGGCACGTGTGCGCGACCACGTAGGCCAGGCCCGACAGGTTGTGAACCTTGAGATGGGCATTGAGGATGCACAGCATCTGGGCGCGGCACTCAGTGGGCTGCTGGCATTCTCACTCGCTGAAGCCAGTGACGGGCTCGTATGGTTCTTCGACCGTGACTGGGCGGCACCCGCTGATCGAGCAGTGACGATTTGGACACCTGACGAGTAGACAGGCCCAAGCCTCCTTCCGGCTTGGACTTAAAAAGCAAGCTGAGTCCGAGCGCAGGTGGTGCCGAAGCGATGTGGGCCCCTCACCGGGGAGCCTCGCGTGCAGCCTCTTACCGTGTGCCTGTCCGGACGCAACGGCCCCGGCCCGAGGACGGGGAACCTTGGACCAGCTCACGATGTCGTGCCAGGTCCCGGCTGCGGCCCTGGCTGCTGGGCGTGGGATGGCAAGGGTGTCGTCACCTTCACCGGGGAGGCCGCTGAGCAGGCTGGCTCGACGCCGGCCGCGATTGACCGGTGGGCCGAGCGTCGTGCCCAAGGGTCGGAGGTCCCGTGAGGTTCCGGTAGGAGCCCTTCTCTCGCCGTGTCACGCTTCAGCGGACAGGCATCGACGCACCTGTCCGACCACTTCGGAGAGCCCGGCCCACGCGCATCTGCCGTCGTTCGCTTATCCGTGGGGTGGACGTTCGTGCACGCTGGTCAGCGAGCGTCGGCTTCAGCGCAGGTCGTTGGTCGGGGCACAGGATCGGACGACGGCCAGGTTCACCTCCCACGACCACGTTCGTGGCATCGTTCGAGATCGGACCATGGGCGCCGGAGCCGGCCGAGCGGTTCTCGCCGAGGACCTGGCCCGGAGCCCGTGGGACAGAGCGGTCTTCCGCGCTTCACTGCGCCATCTCCCGCCGCGGGTTCGCGCGGGGCGGCTCACCGAAGTTCCCGCCCCGGCCGCCGAGTCCCTGGACCAGGAGCTCGTGCTCCGGCTGCGCGTCCGGCTCGATACGCTCTCGCCGGTCACCTGAACCCTCCCCGCTCACGTCACCACCCGCTGGATCACGCGGAAGGTGAGAGCTCTCCGCCTCACTGGTTCGTCGCCACCAGCCGTTGGAGACCACTACGCGGCACAGGTCGGGCGGCGCAGCCGCACGCGGCCCGAAGCCACACGGTGGTGTCCCGCCCTTTCCACGAGGGCTTGGGCGCCGTCGCCGAGGAACAGTTCGACTTCGCCGAATGCGACAGTGCCCTTCACGTCCCACTCGCTCACCCCGTGCTCGGCGATGCGGTGGTGCAGCTCCTGGTGAGCCTGCTCCGCCTCGCCGGAGGGCGGCTGTCCCTCGCCCAGGGTGTCGGTGAACCGGCGTGGCCTCCGCACGAGTAGCAGGACGACACTCCGGTGTCCGGTCGCCGTACAGGTCGTCCAGGTACTCGTTCTCGTCGTCCGGGTCGAAGGCCGGGCCGTGCTCCCGTTGCAGGGTGCGGACCAGTTCCACGCGGTCTGCCATGGACATACGCTCCAGCTCGGCCAACTCGCAGCGCAGCGTCGTCGCGCAGTCCCCTGCCGGGGCCTGTGCCCGGGCGGCCGAGGCGACCGGCACGGGTCCGGCCAGCATGGCCAGCGCCACCACGACGACCCGAGCCGACCATGACAGCTGCCCCGTGTGCATGGGGTCCCCCTCTCCAGGGACCGCCGTGCGAAGCCCCGTATGCCCAAACATTCCAGCAGCTCCTCTCCTGAACTGCCCTGGGAACGCGTCGTGTTGGGAGATGGGGGAGCGGTGGTTGGAGGGGGCGTCGAGGCTGCCTCAGGAGAATGGGCCCGGCACCGCATACGGAGGCACCCTGCCCAACACCGGGGCTTGGCTTTCCGCCAGGTGGAGGGCGAGGCCCGGGCCGTCGTCCGCTGTGCTGCCTACGCGGGCCAGAACGTGAGCCTGAGCGAGTTGCGGCGGCAGGGTTTCGGCCTTCACGATAGACGCCGCCCGCCCGCCGACGCGGCCCGGGCCACCGCCTTTCGCGTCTCCACCGGTCCAGCCTACGAGGTCTTCTCCCGGCCCGAGCAGTAAGTGAGGGCCGGGAGAAGATCAGCGTGCCGGGTGCCTTTCAGTTGGCCTGGTGCGCCCCGTCACCGCCAACTGGCGACGCGGGATTCGCCGATTTCGCTGAAATTGAGCGCACCCGTATCGGGGTTCAGCGTTGCCCCGCGTCCCCCGCAGTCAGATTTCGGGTAGAACGTGTAGACGTCACGAGTGTGGTTGTAGACCGACGCGGCAACAAGAGGCGTAGCCCCACACGTCGGCATATTCCACGGGTCGACGTTAATTGGCGTCCCCCGGTAATCCGTGTCTGGATAGAAACAGACATGCTCTGCGGGGCACGACGCTTTGGCGCGAGCCACTGCGCTAGAAGGCGAGTCCGGGCTGTTTGAGGCCTGGGCGCCAGCTGTGAGACCGATGCTCAGCAGGCCGGCCAGCCCCGCAGTAACCATTGCTCGCGGCAACTTGCCTGCCAAGGTCCTCTCCCTCTTCTCCTGCCTGGGTGTAATGGCGTCAGTCATCCGCTTGGTGAAACGCATGTAGTGAACCCCCGGTTCCTCACGGATCGAGCGTGTTTCCGGCCTCGTTGTGCGCAGCTCATCAGCCGGAATCGAGTTCCTCCCCGTTTTGTTGACCTGGTGTTGGACGGTCTTTGAGCAGCTGAACAGCAGTTTGAACATCAAACTCCTCCATTCAGTATGTCCTTTCGATCGGACTTGGTGATGTCCCGCCTCGCCCGGCGGTGGACGCTGTCGGCGAGACCGGCTCGGGCGACGCGGGCTGGTTCCGCCCGAGCCTGGATGCTGGCTTGGCGGGGCGCCGCGGCTTGCCGAGCCGCACTGGGAGCCCACGTTCACGACGCCCATGACGTTACGGAACCGTAGGTCAGCCCCGCGATGGAGCACGCACCCGGATCGGGGGTTCGGAATTCCCGAACCATGGCGAGCAGTTCGAGAATGCTGATCGACGACACGGAAATCCGGTACCCATCGGCCCCCGTCCGCCCGCCAGGTGAACCGCCGCCAACCGCCCGACCATGCGCACCATGTATCCCTGGCAAGCAAGCCCCCCGCCGGACCGGAACGCTGTGGCGATGTCCGCGCGGATCGCTCGGGAGATGAGGTTGCGTCCAGGGAAGTTGAGCCAGAACCGAGTCGTGACGTCAGTTGTTCACGAGTTTGGGTTCTGGATCAGTTTCTGTGGTGCGACAACTCTGCGTGATGATTGATCTTGGTTCTGGCTCTCATGATGTCGCCCGAAAACAGTCGTGGGCAGCTCTGTCGTGGCTGACAGTTCTGCGCCGTGAACGAGATCCTGCTCCGCCTGGAGGAGTTGCTGTTCCTGTCGGCGCCAGAGGTTGCCGTGGTGTCGGCGGATGAAGACGGCGAGGTGATTCGGATTGGAGTCAGATGCCGGACGGCCGGGGCCCTGTGTCCGGGCTGCGGTGCCTGGTCAAGCCGGGTGCACGGCTCCTACCAGCGGTTTCCTGCTGATCTACCGAGCGCGGGGCGCCGTGTGGTGCTGTGCCTGCGTGTCCGTCGGTTCGCCTGCGCGGACGCTTCGTGCGACCGGCGGACGTTCGCCGAGCAGGTCCCGGGGCTGACACGTCGGCACAGCCGGTGGACGGAACAACTGCGGTCGGCCCTGGCTGAGGTGGGCCTGGCTCTCGCCGGCCGGGCTGGCGCCCGCATCGCGGACGTCTTCGGAATCTCGGGCAGCCGCAGCACGGTGCTGCGGCTGGTTGACGGCCTCCCGGAGCCGCCGCCACGGGCTCCGCGGGTAGTTGGCGTCGATGAGTACACGATGCGCAAGGGCAGGGGCTATGGGACGGTGCTGGTCGACGTCGAGACCGGCCGTCCCGTGGATCTGCTGCCGGACCGCGAAGCGCCAACGCTCGCAGCGTGGCTCAGCGAACGTCCGGGCATTGAGGTGATCTGCCGCGACCGGGCCCCGTTCTTCGCCGAAGAAGCCCGCACTGGGGCGCCGACGGCTCCCCAGGTCGCCGATCGCTTTCACCTATGGCACAACCTCAGCGAAGCCGCCGAACGATGCGTGTCGCGGCATCGGACCTGCCTGCGGTCACCGTTCACCCTGCCACGTCAGGAGGCCGCCAAGGCTCCTCAGCCAGCCGACGGGACGGGCAGGTCACCGTGGCCAACAGGGCACCGGTTCGCCGACCGCACACGTGAGAAACATGCAGTCGTCCACGCGCTGCTGGCCGAGGGGCACAGCAGGCGAGCCATCGGCCGCCAGCTCCACATGACCCACCGGACGGTCAAACGTCTCGCTGACGCCGCCGCCCCGGAAGACCTCTTTCAAGGGCAGTGGCAGAACCGGGCTACGAAGCTCGACGACTTCAAGCCCTACCTGCATGAACGGTGGGCCGAGGGCTGCACGAACGCATGGACGCTCTGGGAGGAGATCAAGGCTCACGGATACGCCGGCGGATACGGAACCGTGCGCGCGTGCCTTCTCCCTTTGCGCAGGTCCGCGTCGGCGGACACTCGCCCGCCCACACCACGGACGGTCGCCAGGTGGATCCTCACTCACCCCGATGCCCTCCCGGAGACCGACCGGCTCAAACTCAAGTCCGTCCTGGTGCACTGCCCTGAACTAGACGCCCTGACCAGCCACGTCCGTTCCTTCGCCCAGATGCTCACTCAGCTCCAGGGTGACCGACTCATCGAATGGATGGCGGCGGTTCACGCCGACGACTTGCCCAGCATGCACACCTTCATCAACGGCCTCGAACGTGATCTCGACGCCGTCATCGCGGGCCTCACCCTGCCCTGGAACTCGGGGATCGTCGAAGGTCATGTCAACCGAATCAAAATGATCAAGCGTCAGGTGTACGGGCGAGCTGGTTTCGCGCTCCTCCGGAAACGCGTGCTTCTGGCGTGATGCGAGCACAGAGCGTGATCGACCACAGAAACTGATCCAGAACCCGGCGCAACCTGCGGAACGTGCCGCCACGCTCAGTGGGGACGCGTCCGCCAGGCCCGGGCGAAGAGTTCGGGAAGGGGCCCGGCGACGGGCCGGGAGTAGACCTTGCGCCCGATGACCCGGACCCCGAGCAGCCCGGCCTTCCAGGTCTCCATCGGAGGGTAGAACTTGTCCCCGCCCGCCCAGTCGCCGGGCAGGAACACCCCCCGCCCGGCCCGGGCCCTGCGGTCGGCGACCACCAGACCGGCCTCGACGAGTCCGGCCGCAACGGCCTTGTGGTGCCCGAGAGTCCACTGGTTGAAGCGGCGGATACGGCGGTCGGTGGGCACGGGCAGGGCCAGCAGCTGCAGATACAACGTGGCGGCGTCCGTATCCAGACCGGTGGCGGCGACCGCCTCCTCGAGCACCTTTGGTGCGGACAGCCGCGGATCGGTCTCGTAGCCGCCCGGCGGCAGCGACCCCTCGGTGATGCGCTGCACGATCCGCTCGAACTCGGGACCGCGCAGTCGGCGGACCAGCGCCAGATGCGAGTCCTCCTCGTCGACCACGGCCTCCAAGCGCCGCGAGCGCTCGTCGGCCCCGTAGCGGCCGGGCCGGAAGTACACACCGGGCGCCTCGCGCTCACCGCGCCGGTCGAACCCTGCCTCGGACACGACGACCAGGCCGTCGTCGAGTGTGGGATGGTCAAGCGGCTCTGCGGCGTCCAAGTAGGGCAGGGCGCCGGGGAAGTCCGGCAGCAGTTCCGCCACGGTTCGGCCGCGCAGGCTGCGGCCGCGGGCGGAGAGCAGCAACCCCGGGTGGGCCAGGCGTTCCCGCAGCAGCCGTACGGTCGCGGGGACACCTTGGCGTACGGGATCTCCTTCGGGAAGCTCGGCGTACACCCAGTCGACGGCGTCGCAGACCACGGCGAGCAGCTCCCTGAAAAGGAAACCCTCGTCGCCCTCCCAGCCGCCGCCGCTGATGCTGTTCACCCGCAGCCGGGTGTCCGGGTCGCGGGTCAGCCGCGGCTCGCGCGCGGGATCGGCGAACACGGCGCACACGGCTGCCGGGGCCATCCGCACATCGATGTGCTCGGCGGCGACGGCGAGCGTCGACTCCGGCACGGCGGGGCGTACGCCCTGTTGCCTGCGCCAGGCTTCGGCGACCCGCTCGGCGAGCGCCAGCTGCCCGCCCTCCTGCCACAGCTGCCCGGGGTCCGCGGGCAGCACGTCGGCCAGCAGATCGAGGCGCTCGGCCACCCGCAGGCTCCCCAACTCCCGCTCACCGGCCTCGGCTTCGGACTGCTTGAGCCCCATCACCTTGCGCGCCTCGGCATTGAGGCCCCGGTACCCGTACTTCACATCGGGCATTCCGGCGAGCAGCAGCGCGGCACCGGCCCGGCTCAGCCCGGTCCGCTCGGCGAGCACCGCGGCCGCCGCGCGGTCCCAGGGCGCGGGCCCCTTCTCTCGTACGAGGTGCACGAGGCGCCGCAGCCGGCCAGGTGTGTCCCAACCGGCTGCAGGCACCGGCTCGGTGGCCGTGATCCGACCGGGTGCCGGCGGCTGCGCGGAGCCGGTGCGCAACTCGACGAAACGCTGCCCGTCCCGGCCGGCGCCGATCCCGTGCAGAGCGACCACCGCACCGTCGTGGGTCCGAGCGGCATGCGTGTCCTTGTCGGCGAGTTCGAGGACGCCCGTACGCATCCGGGCGCGAACCTCCGGGTCGGCAAAGGGAGTTTCTGCCCATACGTCCAGCATCGCCAGCTGGACCGCGCGCAGATGGTCCTGCACGTGGAAGGAGCTCGCCCGCAGGGCCACGGCGCCGCACCGGCCGATGAACCGGTACCAGTTCCAACCCCGGTACCGCGCGGGCGCCTCCTCGCCGCTCCCAGTCAAGTAGCCGCCGACCTCGGTGAACGCGGCGAGCGTGCCAGGCATCCAGTGTCCGGCACCTTCGATGAAACCGCTGAGGGCCTGGGTGATCCACTTCTCGTCGAAGGGCTGTGCGGGGCGTATCGGGGTGTGGGGCATGCGGCCATCCTGCCGGATCACGTGCCCGCCTTTCGCCGGTACCCGGCGACCGTGTGGCCCGCGAACTGCGCGCGGGTTGGACCGCCAATGAGCAAGGTGCGGAAGGAAAGGAGCTGGGTGCGGCTCTTCTGGAGTGACGAGCCGAACAGTCAAACGCTACGCGGACGCCGCCAAGCCGGAAGACCTCTTCACCGGTCAGCGGCAGGCCCGAGCCTCGGTCCTCGACGAGTACAAGACCTCCCTCGATGACCGCTGGAATGAGGGTGGCACGAATGCCTGGAAACTGTGGGAAGAGATCGTCCCGCTCGGCTATCAGGGCAGCTACCAGCGCGTTCGCGCCTACCTCCGCCGGAAGTGCACCTCGCCGCGGCCCGTGATGGCGCGGCCGCCCTCGCCCCGGGTGTCGCCAGATGGATCCTTCGCCGCCCGGAAACCCTCACCGAAACCGAACACCTCCACCTGAAGAACGTCCGGGCCAACTACCCCGAGATCGATGCCCTCACCAAGCACATCCAGACCTTCGCGACCATGCTCACGGAGCGCCAAGGCGAGCGGTTCGTTCTCGACACCGGGATTGGTCACTCCCGAGCCGACCCGGTCACTCAGCGTGGCTGCATCACAGAAGCTGAGCCAGAACCTGAGTTTGGGAGGCACCCCGAACCGCCGTCGGGCAACGTTCGCGAGCTTTGACAGCACCGGGCCATGTCAGTGGCCACCGCGACAATGTGCAGCATGCTCAGCACCCTGGTACTGCCAATGCCCGCCACGCTCGTCGACCACCACCGCATCGACCTTGCCGCCAGTGACGGCTGGGCACTCACCACGCATGACGTCAACGCCGCGCCGACCGGGGAGATATACGCCCTGTATGAGGTGCGCCGCTACTACCCCCGCCACGACGAGGAGAACGTGCGCGACCCGACGGAGGCGAACTTCGCCTATCGGATCCTCACCCGCTACACACCTGACGGACAGCCGCAGTCGACGGCCTACTGCACCGCCTGGCCGACCACCTCCGGCCCGTCGATCGCCGGGGAGGAAGACCTGACCCTGGCCGTGCTCCCCGACGGCGCACTCGCCGTCAGCGCGAAGCCGGACTGCACCACACTCATCGCCCCGGACCTGTCCCGCATCGTCGCTCGCTACGCCATGCCCGGGTGACGTGCATTTGAGGACACGGACCGGGCGATCCGTTCGCTACGTCGATCAGCGTCACGCCGGAGGGACGGCTGCTGTGCGTGACCACCGAGTACGGCGTGCAGCGCTACGGCAGCAGCATCGAGAACATCGTCTCCGTCGCGGACGGACCGCTCAGCGCCGATGACAAGCCCACCCTCGAAGCGATCGCCGCACTCGAAGCCGCCCCGGAACACCAGACCGACGTCGACCTGCGGCCGCACGTGGCCTACCGGGGAGCGCCGGTGGGGTTGGACCACCGGCCGCGGCCGTCGCTGAGTGAACTTCCTCTCCACGCCGATCGGCGCCTCCGGTCCGTTGTGGCACCACTCCATGCTGGGCCGCCCCGTACCGTTGGCCGAGGACCGCTTCATCGTTCCCGTCTTCTCCCGGACCTTGCGCGGCGGCAGTCGGGGGCTGGGCTTTTGCTTCGCCGTCCTCGACGACACCGGGAAGATCACCGGGCGCCTTGAGGTCATCCACGCAGGGTTACCTGATGAACCGTCACGTGCCACGGAGCTGCGGCCCCTGGACAACAGAGCGGGCCACCCCTCTCCTGCCTCAGTGCCAGGTTCCTGACCTACAGTGAGCCGTCGCCTTCGAGCGGTCCGAGCGGGCCCGGCCAGGGCGCGTTTCGAGGCGTGATCAGTGTGTAGGCGTGATCAGTGTGTGGGTTTCCTCCTCGTTGGTCTTCGTTCTGGTAGATCGTCCAGCGTGGACGGTGCCTGCGCTCTCACCGGCCGGAATACGCACTCGCGGTCGCCGGTTGCAGCGGAACGTGCACCATCCTCAGGAGCCGCCCAGCGGCATACACCCACTGCTTGCCGGGCGCTTCAGCCCCTACCGGTTCGATCCGTCGGCGGTTGTCGACGACCACGCCCTCGGGCTGCTGCTGGAAGCCGCGCGGTGGGCACCGTCAGCGGGGAACTCCCAGCCGTGGGGCTTTTTCATCGGCAGGCCCGGTGAGCCGGAGCGTGACCGGGTGCTCCCTCACCTTGCACCGAGCTCGGCTCGCTGGGCGACGGATGCGGGCCTGCTCGTGGTCACGCTGACGCGCCGGCACGTCGATGACACGCAGTTGCTCTACTCCGAGTTTGCGGACTACGACCTCGGCCAGGCCATCGCCCATATGACTGTTCAGGCTCAGGCCATGGGGCTGGCCGCGCACCAATTCCGGGCCTTCGACCTGGAAGGGCTCACCAAGGAGCTGGACCCGAACCCGGGCTGGGTGATCGTCTCCATGGTCGCGGTGGGCAAGGCGGCTGGTGGACCTCCGGAGGGCCGTGACCGGCGCAGCGTCGAGCACTTGCGCTCCGCTCCCTGGTCACCGGCGGAGTAACAGCCGAGTCCTGATCCTTGAGCCGCCCGGGCGAGGTCCTTGGTCCAGAGCATCGAGGCACGGAGGTAGAGCCCGGCGAGGTAGCTGTCGGGGGGCCTTGTCATAGCGGGTGGCGATGCCGCGCCAGCCTTGAGCTCGATGATCAGACGCTCGACGCTGATCCTTTCCTTGTAGAGCTCGGCGTCGTGGCTGACGGGCCGCCCACCCTGGGAACCCTTCTTCTGCGGGACGACGGCCTTGATGCCGCGTCTGCGCAGGTGGGCGCGGGTGCCACTGGCTGGCCGCAGAACGCCGAAACTGCTCCCTGGCGATACCTACCTGCTCCTCGGCGGCCTGGGCCGGGGCCTGGCGGGGATCATCGAGACCGGCACCGACTCCTTCCGGCTCGCCACCACCCGGGCACGAGCAGAGGAACCCTCCAAGGCTGGCTGACCGCCCGAGGCGTACTCGATGGCCCGCCTCAGGGCAGCCCCGGGAGGCACAACAACCAGCCGGGGTCAGTCCAGAGGACCGGTCACTTTCGCCAGAACAGGTGGTGCGTCACGCCACTCGGGCTGGGCACGACCTCCAGGTGGAACCGGTCGAGCAGCTCATCGGGTGACTTCCAGAGCCGTAGTCCGGACCCGAGCTGCACCGGCGAGACCGCCACGTGCATGGTGTCGACGAGGTCGGCGTCCAAGAACTCCCGGATGGTGGTGACCCCGCCGCCGAGCCGGACGTCCTTGCCGTGCGCCGCCTCCCGCGCCTGCTCCAGGACCGTGGCCGGGTCGTCGTCGACGAAGTGGAACGGGGTGTCGGAGAGGGTGAATGAAGGACGCTTGTGGTGAGTCATGACGAACACCGGGGTCCGGAACGGAGGCTCGTCACCCCACCAGCCGCGCCACTCGTGGTCATTCCAGGGCCCGCGCTGGGGCCCGAACTTGTTGCGGCCCATGATCTCGGCACCGATGTTGTGCGCGTAGTCCCGCGTGAAGTAGTCGTCGAGGCCCCGGCTCCCCCCGGGATCGGTGCGCATGGGCCAACTCGCCGTGGCACCGGCCCAGGCGAACAGCCTCGCCGGGTCGACGGCGTGACCGAACGGGCTCTCAAGGCTCTGGTCCTCACCGGCACCGATGCCGTCACTCGAGACGTTGAAGTTCTGGACTCTCAGCAGCTGAGCCACGTGCTCCTCCTCTGTTGTCGACATGGTGGTGAGACTTTCCAGACCGCGAAAACTCATCGCTGCATCCGTGACCGGTCAGAAACTGGGCTACCGGATGTCCTGACCTGTGAGCGGCTTCTATGACAGTGAACCTAGTCGTGCGGGGTGACCCCGCTGAGGGTGTTGATGGCCGCACCGGCGCCGGGTGTATGAGGTCGTCGAAGATCGGCAGAACGTCACCCCTCAGGGGCTGCGCCCGTGGAGGTAGGGGTGCCGAGGCGGTTGATGTCTGGGCTGTGGAGGATGTGGGGGCCGCGGCCGTCGAGTCCTACGGCGGCGATCATGGCGCGTCCCAGATGCTCGGTCGTCGTCGTGTGCCGGGGCGCCAGCCGGTGCAGGGCGGGGTAGAGAGGGACCCCGGCCGAAGGGCGTTCAGGGCGGGGCACCCAGTCCGTGCGCACCGTGTGGCGCGGCGGTGGGCGGCGGCCAGCTTTGCGGTCGAGGACGCGGTCGGCCGGACAGGGGCTGCACGCTTCGGAACCCGCTATTGATCCGAAACTCAAAGGGTTCGGTTCGAGGATGTAGCGGACGTGTGGTCCGCCGAAGTAGCCGCGGACGAGGTGTTGCTGGCGTTGGCGGTGGAGGAAGAACGTTCGTGTCTCGGCAGCGAGTTGGGCCTGGTCGCGGGCCCGGCTGTGCTGTGCACCGGAAGGCTCTGTTCGGGATCGACATTTACCAGCTCGTCGGGGTTCAGAGGCCGTTGAGTCCGTTTCTGGTAGAGAGCCCCGTCCGGCCCGCATCACCGCTTCGTCGATGCGGGCCGTCGTGTCGATCACGTTGGATCTGAGCAGCACCTGGCAGTGCGGGAGGAGTGCGGGAGCCTGCCGTCGTTCCTCAGGCTGCCACCAGTTCCGCCGTAAGGAACCCTTCCACGGCCTTTCGCGCGCGGCGGTCGAACTCGGCATAGTGCGCCTCGCGCTCGGCTCCCGCAACCGCGTCGCCGACCAGTAGATTGCCCTCGGCATCGATGCGCTGCGGGCGCTCCTCGGCGTCGGGGAGCAGGGCGACGGAGGAGTAGGAAAATCCGCAGTAATAGGCGATGCCCTCGCTCAGGTTGGTCTCCAGCACGGCCTGCATTCCCTCTGTGATGGGGTCGTCGGACGTGGCGCCGGCCAGCCCCAGCCACAGCATGCGCTTGCCCGCCAGGCGGGGCTTGCTGCGGCCGTAGGCGAATCCGTAGTTCCAAACGCGATCGATCCAGCCCTTGAGAAGGGCGGGCACGCTCTGCCAGTACACGGGGAACACGGCAACGACGACGTCGGCGTCGAGAACACGCTGCATATGGGCCTGGACTTCGTCCGAGTACGGCTTCTCCCGGTTGCCCCAGTCCGGCTGGTCCGCCACGTTCATCCGCGGGTCGAACCCTTCGGCGTGCAGGTCGAGCAGGTCGACGCGGTATCCGGCGGTCTCGAGTCGCGCGGCGGTACGGCGGGCGGTGTGCGCGGTGAGGGAATCGGCCCGATGGTGTGCGGTGACCACAAGGGCGGTCCTGGCAGCGCTGCTGCGGTGCGACACGGTTTCTCCTGGCTGGTCTCGGTCAGTTCGACCAGTCCAGTACACCCCTGATCAATTAGATGATCCATGGAGGAAACGCTCCGCTGCATAGGAGTTCGTCTACGATGGCATCCGTGGACCCTTTGAGTGCGCTGCTCAGTGGCATCCGGGCCGAGGGCTCGGTCGTCAGCCACGCCGTACTGGAAGCGCCCTGGACCATCCGCTTCGCCGACGGCGCCCCGCTCACGATGGTCAGCGTGCTGCGGGGCGGTGGCATCCTGCTGCTGCCCGACGGAACCGAACAGGCGGTCGGCGTCGGTGACACGGCCATCGTGCGCTGCCCCGACATCTTTCACCTGGTGGACCAGCCGGCCACCCTCGACCGCCCACACGTCGAGTACGAAATCGCGTGCTTCACAGCGGATGCCGAATGCACTGCCAAAGACCTCGGCGGCATCCGCTGGGGCAACGAACCGAACGGAGCAACCGCACTGATCGTGGGCGCCTACCGTGCCTCGGGCCATCGCCATGAACGACTGCTCCGCGCGTTGCCGCCCGTACTCGTGATCAACGAGGGCACAGAGGTCTGCGCCTGGCTGGAGACGGCCGCCGCCGACGCCGCCCTGCGCTCGGCCGGCTCCCAGGCTCTGATGGACCGACTGCTGGACTGGGCCCTGGTGTGCACGCTGCGTACCTGGTTCGACCGGGCGGGCTCGGAAGCCCCCGAGTGGTATCGCGGCCTGGCAGACCCGATCCTCGCCCCCGCACTCGAAGCCTTCCACGCCCGGCCCTCCAAGGGTTGGACGGTCGAGGCGCTCGCCACCGAATCCGGCGTCTCCCGAGCCCTGTTCGCCAAACGCTTCACCGAGGTGATGGGCCGCCCGCCGCTGACCTACCTCACCGAATGCCGTATGGACGAGGCCGAGGCACTCCTGTCCGACACCGACTCCTCCATCGCCCAGATCGCCAAGTCCGTCGGCTACGCCGATGCCTTCGGCTTCAGCGCCGCCTTCAAACGCCATCGGGGCGTGAGCCCCAGCGCCTTCCGCGCCGCAACACCCCTCTGAAAGGGCGTTCCGTCCCCTCCCTCTCGGTTCCGTGATCGCTCGCTTCGTGATACTGGCCGTCGTACGGCCCAACTGATCAGTATTCATGCCGAGATGCGAGGCATGGAGCAGCGAAGCCCCTACCCGAGCGACTCAGCGGATGAGCAGTGGGCGTTGATCGAGCCGGTGGTCACGTCGTGGAAGCGGGAGCGGGTGCCCACCACCTCGCCCGCGAACACGAATGCCTCCACCCCGCCCCCGGACCAGGCCGAATACGACCTGACCGCCTGAATACGACCGTCACTCAGGAGAGCCGCACACATCGCGCAAGGGTGAACAGGTGCCGGTGCTACGGTCCCAGCATGTCCAAGGCCGAGATCGACGGCGTCGCCGCCGAGTTCTTCAGTGCGTTCGACAACAGGGGCGGCAAGGCCGCAGATGTGGATCGGGTTCGCCGACTGGTAGTGCCTGGGGGCGTCCTCATCAAGGCAGGGCCGGAGTTCACGGTGTACACAGTGGAGGAATTCATCGAGCCACGCCAACAACTGCTGGCCGGGGGCCGACTGGTGAACTTCAACGAGTGGGAGGCTGCGGAGCGCACCGAGACCGTCGGCGCCATCGCATCGCGGTTCAGCGAATACCGGAAATCCGGGATCCTCGACAGCGTGCCCTTCGAGGGCGGCGGGACGAAGACGATGCAGTTCGTACTCACCCCGGATGGCTGGCGGATCGCTGCGGTCTCCTGGTGCGACCGGCCCTGAGGTCAAAACCGCACCGCCGCACGATCTGGAGTAGCGAAACGCGGCGGGACGCGGCGCCAGGAGATTCCTCCGAGGACAGGTTCACGACTTGGGGAGCTTCCCTTCCTGAGTGATCATCCGCATCCACCCCTCCAGGGTGCCGACGAACTCGTCGAGGTCGGGAGTGGTGTAGGAGGCCCGCTCATGGTCCCAGTCAGGGTCGAGGACGACGACGCGGAAACCGGCGCCGTCGTACCAGCCGGCGTCTATGTTGATCTCCCGAGCCCGCAGGCCGCCTTCCTCCGCCACCTCCTGTGCGGTCAGCCACGGCTGTGGTGCGGTACGTGCCCAATACAGGTCCTCGGAGTCGTAGGCCTTGACCCTTCCATCCGGCAGACGTCGGGCCCCCAGGGTGTTGTAGATGACGTTCCAACCGGCTGGGACGCGCAGCGGGAGCAGATCCCAATCCTCGGTAACAGCCGTGGCCAGCGGGGAAGTGGGCGGAAGCTGGAAGATCGGATCCATGCGCCAACAGCGTAGTAACGGGTGAGTCCCCACGCGCGAGTGGAGGCCCCCTCGCACCTTTGCCCGCGCCGATGTCCGCTTCAGTCGGGTGCCACGCGCGCCCGCAGGCGGCAGGACCGGGCAAACGTTGCCTGACGCGGCACTAGCTGATCCAAAAGAAGAACCGGCCTCCGCCCCTGGGGGTGGAGGCCGGCCGATGTTGGCCTTCAAGCCACGTTCTCACAGGGGTTGTACTCCTGCTTCTTGGAACAGGAGTCGAACCGCTTGGCGTACTTCTTGACGGTTGACTCGAACACGTCCGTTGAGGAGATGATCGTCCACTGCTTCTTCACGCTGAAGGTGCTGTCGAACGTCAGCCGGGTTCGATCTCCGGAGAGGGTACCCCTGACGACCCCATAGTCGGACAGGCCGTCGAACTCGAACGTGCCGTCCGAGCCACGCCCGTTGAAGTCCTTCTTCTCCCGGATGTACTTACTGCCCGAGTCGGAGAAGCTCACCAGCGTGTACTTCCCGATCACCTGACCACCCTCGGGGTGGGCCTGGAATGCAAGCATGGCGTAAAGCCTGCCTTCCACGGCCATGGCGACATACTTGCGGGGTTGAGTCGCCTGTGTCGAACTCGTGGGGCCGGGCCGGTCCTTGCCGTTGTCCGAACCCGTGGTCGCCGCGCCGGACGCCGAACCGGTCGAGCCTTCGGACTGCACGCCACCGTTTCCGCAGCCCGCGAGCACTGCGGCCAGAAGCAGCACGGGCCCTCCGCCCCAATGCCCTTTTTTCACAAGGCGTTTGAATCCCCACACACGCCAACTCCTCGTCCGTGTTTGAGGGGGTACCCACGTGCCGCTATCGAGACCGTGCCGACGGAAAGCCAGGATTCCGCCCCTCTGGCCGACGGGCAAGGCCGTCCGCCAGAGCCGACCGCGCACGCTCGTGGATACCTGACCATCCATCCCGGCGAAGCACTGGCCCACCCGTGATACGCCTGGCCCTGGCTTGTCTCCGTGACGAAGTCGAGGGTTCCACCGGTATACCGCGCAGGCCATGACAGCCATTCCTACCGATAATGCTTCAGACAGGTACTGCCCGGCGTGCGGGGCGCGGGTATCAGCGTCGTGGACAGGGCCGCACAAGCAGAACCAACTCGTCGGCGATCTCGCGATACGTGCGGCTCTGAAACCGCAGGTGTGCTGCCTGGGCATCGCGCACCGGCGGGGTCGATGCTGCGCCTTACCGACTCCGCCTGGAGCGCGGGGTGCGCTTGGGGGCGGCTGCTGGTCGTGGTGCGAGGGCAGGGGCGCGTGCGGGGCGGTGGCTGGCTCTCTCAGGGCCCTCGTGCCACGTTCGTTATCGCAATCGGCGCCTGAAGCGATCGCTGGAGCGATGATGCTGGGCGCGCACGCACGCTTCGGCCTTGAGGACGGGGTGGGTCGTCCCAAGAACGTCGAGGAGGTTGGCGCTCAGTGCGATTGTCGTTGGGGCGCGCTCGTGAGATTCTCGCGTCGTTGCGGATGAGGTCGGGTGCCCTGGCCCACGCGGTCGGATGGGAGGCCCCTGGGGCATGGCCGTCGACACGTTGGGGGATGGGTAGTGGTGAACCGCATGGCGGGTCTTCGTCAGGCGTGGGCCGTGACGCGGGTTGTGGGCCGGCGTACCGCGTTGCGGTACTTAGCAGTCGGCATGGGATCTTCGGTTCTTGCCGCGTGTGGCAACGGCTCTGATTCCGGGGGGAGTACCGGCCCTGTCGGGCAGGCGGTGAGCGCCTTTGTCCGGGGCAAGTGGCGGGTCGACGCTGTTTGGCGCGGAGGGGTTCCGTCTACTTTCCTGGTCAAGATCACAGCGAGTAATTGGACCGTCGAGCCGGGTGAGCATGGCGCCTGGCCGAACGCCGCCCGGGAGTGGAACGGCCAGTGGGCTCTCCAGGGCACTAGGCTGACCCTCAAGGGCCCCTGGCGTCCTGGTGAACCGGGCGTCATGAGGAAATGGGCCGCACTGGATGTTCCTGGAAAGATCGTCGAAGCAGAGTCGTCGCGGCTTATCTGGAAGATCTACGGTGGCGTCTCCCCCGACATCGACGAGCTGAGAGTCCGGTACGCCAAGGGTGCGTTGCACATCGTCCATATCGATGGCGATGGGAGGAACCGAACAGACTTCACCTGCACGCGGGCGTAGAGCCGACGACTCCATCTATGCACCCGGCGAGATTCTCCACTAACAATGCTGACACCCAGCGACATTCGCCACGCAAACATCGATGAGAACTGATCTACGAGGAAGAGCAGACGGTCAATACACCATCAGGTGGCATCCGAAGCTCGGCGTGGCGCCACGTTCACGGAAATGACGAGTGCGAACTGCCCCAGCCGAATCACTCCATGGATGGCTAGTGCTGGGGAATGTTCGCCGGGTTGGCGGTTGCGGCGGGTGGATGGGCGGTGACGTCCGGCCTTCCTGGGTGGAGGCGGCGTGCCGCAACAACTGCTGAGCTGGCTGGTGTTGTGAGTACTTCGGTGGCGTCCAGGGATGGATGAGTGAGGTAGAACAGGCGGAGCTCATCCACTTCGCCGCCGAAACGAGGCGGCCAATGGGGCGAGGGGGTGAAGTCGTCCAGGATGAGAAGGCCACCGGGAGCAAGCAGCTCGACGACCCCCTCGGGGTCGTCACGCTTGCCTCCGCCATCGCAGAAGAAGACGTCGAAGGGGGCGTGCTGCTCAAGTAGCCGCCAGTCCCCGGTGAGGACGTTGACACGGTCGTCGTCCGCGAAGACACCGGCCGCTCCACGGGCCAGCTCCTGGTCAGGCTCCACGGTGACCAGGCGGGCACCGGCGCCGAGGCCACTGTGCAGCCAGGCAGTGCCCACTCCCGAGCCGGTGCCGCTCTCCGCGATGACCCCTTGAGGCTTCGAGGCAGCGGCCAGGCCGAGCAGCCTGCCCACTTCCGGGATGCAACTCTTCGTGAATCCCGCTTCGACAGCGACACGCTCCGCGGCTACCACGCGGGACGGAACCGCACGTTCTGCCATGATCACGAATCCCTTCACCGTGACCATGAAGCTATCCGCCAGCAGCGGCGTCCGCACCAAGTTCCGCCTGTCCGGCCCCGGCGAACCTTCCCGGTCAAAGCACTAGCACACGGCGCGCTGAAGAGATCGGGGCGAAATGAAGCAGTCGGGAGCCCACTTGCGCTGGCGCGCGTAGGAGCTGGGGAGGGCACACCGATCAAGTGTCGTGTGCGACTTGGGTTTGCCGATCCCGTACGGGTGCGGCAGGCCCAAGGCGGTGCCGCTGGTAGCTGGCGAACCATGGTTCACGGCAGTGGTCGATGCGCTGCTGGGTGAGCTGAACTGCTGGGTGAGCTGAAGATCGAAGGGGCGTCGGTCGCGTGCGAGGTGCGGGAGAACCTGCGTATCGCAGAGTTCCTGTCCGGACGGTTCCAGGGCCTGGACCTGGTACCGCACGAGGAACTCAAGGAGCGTGTGCTGGGGGCCCGGCTGGTGGTGCGCACCGGGGGAGGCCACGCCGTACGCGAACGTGATCCCTGCGCTGCGGCGTGCCGTTCTGATCGAGTCCAGAGAGCACTGAGCCCCGGCCCCTGACGGAGTGTAGGTCGGGGCTCGGCTGTGCGCTTCAGGCTGAGCCGTCGAACGTGGACCCCTTCACCGGTGGTCAGCTCTGAGGGGCCACGTCGAACTCCCCGTCGCGGCGAAGACGAGTTGTGGGCGGAGATCGAGCCACTGCTGCCCAAGGCCGAGCGTCGGGCCCGGCACGACCTGCGGGCGGCGGCTGGCCGAATGGACCGAGGCCGGGGTGTGCCCCCGGCTGCATGAGGTCCTGCTCGCCAAACTCCGCAACGCGAACGCCCTGGACTTCTCTCGGCGGCCGTCGACGGCTCCCACATCTGGGCGTTAATAGTGGCTCCAAGACCGGCCGAAGCCCAGTTGACGGGGGCAGAACCGGCAGCAAGCATCACCTGATCACCGATGCCGCCGGCATCCCGCTCGCCGCCACCCTGACCGGCGGCAACCGCAGCGACGTCACCCAGCTGATCCCACTCGTTCAGGCGGTTCCGCAGTCTGCGGATCCGCTGGGGAGATACGCGACTACATACACGAAGCCTCCAATCATCCTCGGATGCACACTGATCTGCTGGCGACGTCTTCGGAACACGTTGAGTTAAGGATGTCTAGGATGCGCGGTTTCCTGATCACTGGTGGATAGGAGACCAGCGTTGATCGCTCCACACAATGAAGTGAGCCGGGAGAAGGCGGACGACCTCACCGTGCCCGCGCCCGATCACGCACTGGGCGCCAACGGCTCTGCGGAAGCCTGGAGGGAGGAGCTTGATCCGCAGGCGCGTAGCTACTATCTGTTCGAGTTCGTTTACGAGGAGACACCAAACTCCTCTCCTACGACATGGGCCATCTGTCCGCTGACCCAGTCGAGAGCCGCGCCGCCCTGGAAGACCAGTACGGCGGCACGCACCTAACTACTGGTATTGGCGAGCAAGTGTGCCTCTGGGTGGCTCAGCGTGGGGTACTCACGCACGGCCTCGACCTCAACCCGCTCATCCGCACCCGTTGTACTGACGGAGTCATCCGAACATTTGCCGAGCTTCGGGAACTGTGCAATGCCGCACCGGACTTGCACGACAAGCGCCAGGCGGGTGAGAACTTCACCATCGACTGGGACGCCATCGCCGCCCTCCTGCCGCCTCTACTGGCTCCGTCGGCCCAGCCCGGGGACGACGAACTATTCCTCGACGTGCCTGCCGCGTTTTCCGCGTCCGGCGCTCCTACCGGCGACCATGTCATTTTGATAGGAGTTCTTCAGGCCAGGGCGAGCGCGGTGCACAACGAGGCAACGGCGATCGCCTGTAGGGAGAGGCGGAGCGGAACCACTCGGTCCCAGCGCCTTTGCAGGGCACGGGCGTTGGGCAATGCCGCTTTCCCGGCGACCGCGGCGATAAGTGCACGATTGATCGGTGCGCTGACTCGGAGGTAGATGCTGATCCAGCAGAGGAGGGCCGCCACCGCGAGCATGCTTGCCAACGCGACCGCCGTGCGCCCGGCCACCAGCGCCGCTCCCGCACTGAGGACGCTTGTGACGACGCTGAGGACGAATGGGACAGGCAGCCGCTGGTCGCCGTACCGGTGAACGTGGCCCATCGTGGTGGTGAGCGTCCGATCATCGACTTCGGACAGCGCAGACCGAAGAACGATGGCCGCGAACAGATCGGCTCCGTATACGGCCGAACAGGTGAGCACGGCGATGCCCGGGAGCACGTGTATCAGGATGTTCATGCTTGACCAAACCCAATTCGTGTCAGGTGACTGGACTACAGCCTGTCCCTCCGCGTACATGTGTTCCGGCCAGTCGGCTGCTGCCCGAACTGTGCGGCCAGCCGGGACCGTTCATGCGCACCGAGCAGCAGGCCACCAGCTTTCACCACTGACGAGAGGGAGCGCCCCGGAGCATCGTCAGGCAGGCAGTGCGGCTTCGACGGCGGTGGTCACTTCGGCCGCGTCGGGTTCCGTCTGCGGGGCGAACCGGGCGGCGACGGTGCCGTCGGGAGCGATGAGGAACTTCTCGAAGTTCCACCGGATATCGCCGGAGTGGCCCTCCGCGTCCGGGGTGTCGACGAGCGCGGTGTAGAGGGGGTGCCGGTGTTCGCCGTTGACGTCGATCTTCTCGGTCAGCGGAAAGGTCACCCCGTAGGTGGTCGAGCAGAACTCGGCGATCTCCTCGGCGGTGCCCGGTTCCTGGCCCATGAACTGGTTGCACGGGACGCCCAGGACGGTGAACCCGCGCGGGGCGTACTGCTCGTGGAGCTTCTCCAGGGCCGCGTACTGCGGGGTCAGGCCGCACCGCGAGGCGACGTTGACGATGAGGACGGCCTTGCCGCGGTACTGGGCGAGGTTCGCCGGGCCGCCGGTGAGCGCGTCGATCTTCACGTCGTGGACGGACATGTGGGCTCCTTGCGTAGGTGCGTAGGTGCGTAGGTGCGTAGGTCATCGGTGCAACGGCTGGTCCTCACGCAGGGTAGTGCGTCGTCATGGCGAGGCGTCCGGCAGCCGGTCTTGTTGCGTTCAGCTATCAGTCGGGCCGGAAACGTGCCTCATGGGAAACACGTGATTTTGACCGGCTCGTTCATCAGGTGGGACCGCGTAAAGCACATCGCGTGGCCGCGTGAGGCGAATCGTGTGGGAAAGCCACCGGGAATGCGTGAGTAATGCGGATGTACCACCGTGGAGGCTGAGGAGCGTCTCCGCGACCCGAACCCGCAGCGGCGGGCGATCGCCGTCATGGACAGTCCGCTGGACCGCACCGGGTGTGCCGCCGCTTCCGTGCGCGCCACGCGCACGGCTCGGGCGGGCGTGGTGCCGAGGTGCGCGGTGAACAGGCGGGTCAAGTGCCGAGGGCGGACTCCTGCCCGGGCGGCCAAGGCAGCGGGCGTGAGGTCGTCGGCAAGATGGCCGGCGATATGGCCCACGAGGATGGCCCACGAGGTCCCGCACCAGCCGGTCCTCTGCGGTGGAGCGGCCAGGAACATGGAGATCTGCGCCTGGTCGGCCGGCCGGTCGGCGCAGATGAATGACGAGTTCGCGGGCGACGGCGCGGGCGAGGGTCGGCCCGTGGTCGTCCTCGATCAGCGCCAGCGTCAGGTCGAGCGCGCTAACGCCGAGATGCGCCAATGGCGGCGACTTCAGCGCTATACAGCACGCCGTGAAGCTACGCTGAGGCACACCGCGTCATCGCGGGCCTGGTCTCTGACCGCGCCCGCCCAGCGAACCACCCCGCCCGGGCGCAGAACTGGTGCTCGCCCGACAAGACACCTGCTGATCACCCATCAGCCGAACCCACAATCCAGCACCCCCAACCTCAACCGCCGACCGAGCCGTTGGTGTCGGTGCTACTCAAGTCGTCCGTGCTATTCAAATGTTGCGAATGAAGCTACTCAAATACTTACTCATTTCCCTGGCCGGGTTAACTGTCCAGGTGCTCATCTTGGTGCTTGCCCTCGGCCTGTGTGTCGCTGCCTGGTGGTTCTTCGGCCATCGGATACGTAGATGGGCAAGGGAGAAATTCGAGCCGGTGAGCAGATGCTGGCGAGCATGGGCCACCAGACGGGCGGAGCGGCGTGTGGCGAACGCCGTGGTACACCTGGGCTCCAAGGCTCCCGACGGGTCTGGAAGGGAATGGCACCGTGTGGTCGAGGCTGTCAAGACTTGGTGTACCTACGCCCCCTTGGTGGTCCTGTGGCATATGGTCAAGCTGACAGTTCTCTTGATACTGCTGTTCAACGTCGGCGCCATCGTGACCACCCTCACGCACCCTTCGGGAAGATTCCCGTGGTCAGTGCCGGAGTGCTGGGAAACGGGTTCCAAAGACGATCACAACAGAGACTGCGGGTCCGAAGAGGGCACGCTTGCGGCGTTGTGGGTCCCTGGGCGGGACGCTGTCGTATGGGGAGGGAAGGCCGTCGCCGCGGCGGTGACCGATCCGTGGGCACACCCCGGGCGCACCGTCACCACAGCTGCGGCGATGGTGCTGCTGGTGATGTTCACCGTGATCGCCTGTGCGCTGGTGCCCACCCTCCGGTACTTCAACTTCGCCGAGGAGCGAAGGCGCCACGCTCAGGAACCGCGCATGTCCCGAGCCGGGACCGACCTGGTCCGTGAGCTGGGTCGCTGGCGGCCAGTGGTGGTGCTCCTGGCCGTCTGCGGGAATGTAGGTCAGACGTACAGACAACTGGAATCCAGCGACGTACGGAACGCGCCGCGAGTCAGTCTGAAGCCTGCGGAACGCGTGGTGCATGCTGCTTGGCGAACTCGGCACGGGAGAGTGAGGTCTGCGCGTCGGCATGAACTTGCCGAGCACGCCGGGCGGGTGGTCGGCGCCCTCCGAGCCATGGAAGGCAGGCAGGACCGCGACGCCGACACCAAGAAGGTCCTCGAAGACACGAGCGCCATGTTGCTGAAGATCAGCGAACGATATGCGGAGGGCCGCACCTTGGAGCTGCTGGATCTCGAAGACCTCGAGGGCGTCGAGCCGGTGGTGAGCCGGGAATGGCTCCGGGCAGTGTTCATGGCGACGGCCGTGGTCGGCGTCACTGCCGGGGCTCTGACTCTGGACTTGCCGGAGGCGGCGGCGACTCCCCTGATCGGAGCGACGTCCCTGATCGCCTGGGGTATCGCGTACGGGGGCCGGATGATCGGTCCCGGGCTGGTCGACGTAATGCGCGGCCAAAGCCGCCCGGTCTAGCTGTGCCCTCAGCGTCGGGCGACGGCCATTAGGCACCGGCCAAGGTTTCAAGGCGAGGGCTCCGCTGAGGCGGGCCCGGACAGGGTGTACGGAGACGCGGTGCGGGCGCACACCGCGCCATCGCGGGCCTGGTCTCCGACCGCGCCCGCCCAGCGAACCACCCGACCCGGGCACAGCACCGAACTGGTGCTCGCGGGACTAGACACCTGCTGATCACCCATCAGCCGAACCCACGACCCAGCACCCCCAACCTCAATCGCCGGCCGAGTCGTCAGGCTCGCGCCCCCGGCCGGGGGAGACGGCACAGTCCTGCCCGGCGGCCCGGCGGCCCGGCGGCCCGGCGGTCCGGGCGTCCACGGCGGTGGGGCACCCGCCGCCGTGCGCGGCGGGCCGGGGTCAGCCCGCCGCGTCCAGCACCCGCCGGGCCTCGGCGACGACAGCGGGGTCGGTGACGAAGTGGGTGTCCTGCTCGGCCGAGGCGCCTCCGGTTCCGAGCGGTACCCAGCCGCCGCCGCGCCGGGGCGCAGCCCGGGTTTTGGCGGAGAGGTGGACGGCGGCAGCGCCTGCGGCGACCAGTTCCGCGATGGTGGAGGGGCGCACTCCGCCGCCGGCCATCACCTCCACGCCGGGAGCGGCGGCGGCCATCGCGGCGATCTGCCCGGCGCCCTCGGCCGCCGTTGCGGCGCCGCCCGAGGTGAGGACCCGGGTGAGGCCGAGCCCGGGGAGGAGCGCGGCGGCGGCGACCGGGTCGGCGGCTTGGTCGACGGCGCGGTGCAGGGTGACCTCCACCGGTCGGCCCGCGGCGTGGGCGGCCTCGGCGAGTGCGGCGCTTGCGCGGACGTCGAGGCTGCCGTCGGCGGTGAGCGCACCGATCACTACCCCGGCCGCCCCGGAGGCGATGGCGGACCGCACCTCGGCGGCCATCAGCGCGACCTCCTCCGCGTCGTACACGAAGTCGCCCGGTCGGCACCTGACCAACACCTGTACCGGCGGCCCTGCTTCGGCGGCGGCCTCGACCAGCGCCGCGGACGGGGTGAGGCCGCCCAGCTCCAGGCCGGTGCACAGCTCGACACGGTCGGCGCCGTGCTCGCGGGCGGTGCGGGCGCCGGCCGGCGAGGTGACGGCGATCTCCAGGGCGGGGCGAGCGGTCACTCGTCGTTTCCCGTCAGCGGCTGGTCGGAGGCAGGGATGAGGCGGGCCGTCAGGTCGGGGTCGGCCATGCCGCGGTCGAAGGGGAACATCGGGCGGCGGATGCGGTGATGGCCCAGACGCACCAGGTCCTGGTCGACGCCGCCGGGGGTGAGCGCCATCTTCCAGCCGACCGACATCTCGGAGAGTTCGGGCTCCAAGTAGCCGATCTTCACGATCACGATGTCGGCGCGGCGCGGGTCGAGGCCGAGGTCGGTGAAGTCCCGCTCGTGGTGGTAAGGCTTGCGCAGCCGTGTGAGGATCGCGTAGACGCTGCCGACCCGGACGACGACCTCGGTCCCGGCGTCGCGGTCGCCGTGCCGAACCGCGTGCACCACGCCGGTGAGGGTGACGGGGCCGGCGTGGCGGGCGTCGACCTCGGCGCCGGCGGTGACGGTGACGGTCGCGCCGACGCCCGCCGCGACGGCGGTGTCGACTGCATCCGGCCCCGGCACGGAGGCGTAGATCACCGTCGGGCCGTCGCTCTTGTGGAACTCCGGGCGCTCCAGCAGCCGGGTCAGACCCCACGTGACGTCGCCGGCGCCGCCGGCGGTCGGGTTGTCACCGGTGTCGCTGACGAAGTAGGGGCGCTGGTCGGAGGCGAGCGCCTCGTCCAGGATGCCGTCGAAGGTGCCGGTGGGGGCGACGAAGTCGAAGTCGTGGCGGGCGTCCCAGAAGCCGCGGGCGAGCCGTTCGGCGCCGGCCGCGACGGCGTTCTCGTCCGGGCCGGTGACGACGACGGCGGCGCGGTTGCGGGGCTCGTCGGCCCAGGCGTAGCCGACCCAGATCGCGGCGTCGGTGACGCCGTCGGCGGCCTCGACCTCGTCGACGGCGGCGTACACGCTCCTGGCGGGTTCGACACGTGTGGAGGTCTGCTCGCCGGCCAGCAGCACCGGCACCGGCACCCACGCCTTGACCGGACGGGGCGCGCCGGAGGCCAGCAGGTCCACCAGGTTGCGGACGGCCCGCTCCTTGGTGTCCATGTGGTCCTCGTGGGGCGCCATCCGGTAGCAGGTGATCAGGTCGCTGCGGTGGGCGAGTTCGCGGGAGACGTTGCCGTGCAGGTCCATGGAGGTGGAGACGATCACGTCGGGGCCGATCGTGGCCCGGATGCGTTCCAGCAGCACTGCCTCGGCGTCGTCGACGCCCTCGACGGTCATGGCGCCGTGGATGTCGTACCAGAGGCCGTCCAGCTCTGGCAGGGCGGCGAGCCGTTCGATCAGCTCACCGGTCAGCTCCTTCCAGGCGGCGGCCGTGACGGTCCCGCCCGGCAGCGATTTGCCGACGAGGGCGCCGTGCCACTCGGCGGCCTTGCGCAGTTCCCGGCCGGGCGCGAGGAAGGGGTAGCGCTCGAGGACCTCGTCCCCGCGCGAGGGGTGGAAGGCGGAAGCCTGGGTGCGGGCGGGCGAGAAGGTGGAGGACTCGATGCCGAGTCCGGCTATCGCGATCACCGGGCGGTCGGCGGGGCGGGGTCGTGACACGGCTGTTCTCCTACGGTGGAGCGGGGGCCTGGCGCGGCGGGGGCGGGGAGGCGGTCGGACGCCAGGTCGGTGCGGCCGACCTCGCGCAGGGCGTCGGCGAGGGCGCGCTGCAGGGCGAACTGCCCGGCGCCCACCAGTCCGGCGTCGGCGCTGAGGCTGACGCGTTCGATGGTGAGGTGCTCGGTGACCAGTGGGTGGCAGCTCTCGTAGAGCTGGCTGCGCACGGCGGCGACGAACGGTTCCAGGGTGGAGACGATGCCGCCGAGGTAGACGGCGTTGGGGTTGAAGAAGTTGACGTTGGTGGCGAGTACCTGGCCCAGGTAGTCGCCGGCCTTGCGGACGGCGCGGGTGGCCTCCGGGTCGCCATGGGTTGCGAGCCGCACCACGTCCTCCAGCCGGCTGACCTGGGCGCCGCGTTCGCGCAGGATCCGGACGAGGGCGGCGCCGGAGGCCACGGTCTCCAGGCAGCCGGTGTTGCCGCAGGAGCAGGGAGTGTCGCCGCCGACGACGCGGATGTGGGTGATCTCGCCGGCGGCTCCGGTGGCGCCCCGGAAGAGGCGGCCGTCGGCGATGACGCCGGCACCGATCGCGGAGCCGATCTTCACCATGATCGACTGCCGGTGTTCGGCAGGCCGCACGGTGTGCTCGCCGACCGCCATGCAGTTGGCGTCGTTGTCGGCGGCGGCCGGGACGCCGAAGCGTTCCTGGAGCCAGGCGGTGATCGGGAAGCGGTTCCAGCCGGGCATCCGGGACGGCATGACGACCGAACCCGATGCGACGTCGACCGGGCCCGGCAGCGAGAGCCCGACGCCGCGCAGCCGGCCGGGGCCGTGCTCTTCGGCCAGTGCCTGCAGGGTCTCGGCGAGCCGCGGCAGGGCCGTCTCGGGACCGTCGGCGATGGCGAACGGGACGGTCGAGACGTTGGTGAGGCCGCCGCCGGGCAGCACCACGCCGACGCGGGCGTGCCGGCCGCCGAGGTCGGCGGCGACGGCGAACTCGTCGGCGCCGCCGAGCCGCAGCACCTTGCGGGGCCGCCCGCCCGTGGACGCTTGGGTGCCCTCCTCCGCGATGAGCCCGCGCTCGACGAGCCGGCTCACGGCGAGGGACACGGTGGAGGCGGCGGCGCCGAGCAGCCCGGCGAGCTCGGCGCGCGAGGATGCCTGCCCCGACGCCACGAGCTCCAGGATCCGCGGGGCGAGGGCCGAGGCGCCCTTTGCCGCCCTTGGTGCCCCTGTATTTATTTCAGTCATGGACGAAGTAACTTCCGCGATGGGTGGGTGTGACGGAGACAGTACGCCCGGCCGGTGCGTCGCGGAACGGCTCCAGGTGATCTTTTTCGGGGCGAAAAATCCGTCCCATACCCCCCAAATACCCGCATCGGGGCGAGCCCGTGGGGTAGGTGGGACTTTTTTCAGAACCGCAGATACTTACTTGTTACGGAACTTTGTTTGTGTGTGCGGCGCGTCCGGCGTTAGCTGTCGTGAACACAGCGCCGGTCCGACGGCGCCGGCCCGGTCCACCGAGATCCCCCTGCGGGCCCTACTTCATGAGGAGAGCCATGTCCCTTGCTCACACGGTCGCCGGCCGCCGCTGGGCCCTCGCCGCGGGCGCCGCCGTCACCACCGGGGTGCTGCTGGCGGGCTGCTCCGGCGGCGCCTCGTCGTCCGCCTCCGGCGCGTCGGACACGATCAACTACGCGCTCCCGGCCAACTTCACGCCGAACTGGATACTCCCGATCGGCACCGCCGCGCATCTGAACACCAACAACTCCTCCATATCCCAGTCCCTGTGGGAGCCACTGATCGCCTACGACGGTTCCACGGGCAAGGTCGGCTGGAACAAGGACAACTCGCTGGCCACCGCCGCGGACTTCGCCGACGACAGCAAGAGCGTCACCATCACCCTCGGCGACCGGCACTGGAGCGACGGCAAGCCGATCACCTCCCGCGACGTGGAGTTCTGGTTCAACCTCATCAAGGCGAACAAGTCGGACTGGGCCAGCTACAGCCCCGACAAGGCGCCGGACAACTGGACCTCCTTGAAAGCCGTCGACGACACCCACTTCACGATCACCTTCGACCGGGCCTACAACCAGCAGTGGATGCTCGCCAACCAGCTGAGCATGATCCGCCCGATGCCGCAGCACGTCTGGGACAAGACCAGCGACGCCGGCTCCGTCTCCGACCTGGACCGCACCGCCGCCGGGGCGAAGAGGGTCTGGAAGTACCTCAACGGTGCCGCCAAGAAGATCTCCGGCTACGCCACCGACCCGCTGTGGAAGACGGTCAGCGGCCCCTACACCCTCAAGTCGTTCACCACGGCCGGCAAGGTGCAGCTCACCGCCAACGCCAAGTACGACGGCGGCGGCAAGGCCCACATCAAGAACGTGAACCTGCTGCCGTTCACCACCACCGACGCCGAGGAGAACGCGCTGCGGGCCGGTACGGTCGACTACGGCTACATCAAGCCCACCGACCTGGGCCAGAAGGAGTCGTTCAAGGCCAAGGGCTACCGGATCCAGCCGTGGTCGGGCTGGGCCATCACCTACATGCCCTACAACTTCCGCAACCCCGACATGGGCCCGGTGTTCAAACAGCTCTACGCCCGCCAGGCCATCCAGATGTCGGTGGACCAGAAGACGCTGTCAAAGGTCGTCTTCAAGGGCACCGCGGTGCCCACCTTCGGCCCGATCCCACAGGGCCAGAAGTCTTCCTTCGTCTCGCAGAAGCAGCAGGACAACCCTTACCCGTTCTCCACCGCCAAGGCCCGGAAACTGCTGACGGACCACGGCTGGACCAAGCAGGGCGGCACCATGGTGTGCACCAGACCCGGCGGCGGCGACGGCCACTGCGGCAAGGGCGTCGACAAGGGCACCAAGTTCTCCATGCAGGTGCTCTCCCAGTCCGGCTCGACCGTGACCGACAACATGATGAGCGCCCTGCAGTCGTCGTTCGCCAAGACCGGCATCGACTTCCGCATCAAGACCGCGCCGGTCAACTCCGTCCTGTCGCAGACCGGCCAGTGCAAGGCGAGCGAGCCGAGCTGCAAGTGGCAGCTGTCGTTCTTCGGCACCGCCGGCAGCTGGTACTTCCCCGCCTACCCCAGCGGCGACTCGCTCTTCGCCACCGGCGGCGGCTCCAACTTCGGCAACTACTCCGACCCCGACGTGGACAAGCTGATCGCCCAGACCACCACCTCCTCCTCCGAAGAGGCCATGCGCAAGTACAGCGCCGCCCTCGCCGAGAAGCTGCCGGTGGTGTGGCTGCCGGAGCCCGACTACCAGGTCTCCGTGGTCAAGAACGGCCTCGGCGGCTTCTCGCAGGACTCACTCGCCAACTTCCACCCCGCCATGTGGCAGTGGACCAAGTAGGCCGTCCCCCGCGCCGCGCGCACCACTGACAGCGACCGGAACACACATGAGCACTCCCACATACCTGATCAGACGGGTCCTGCAGGCCGTCGCGGTCATCCTGATCGTGACGATCGTCGTCTTCGCCCTGCTGCACGCCCTGCCCGGAGGACCCGCCCGCGGGATCCTCGGCCCGCAGGCCACCGCGCAGCAGATCGCCGCCTTCGACCATGAGCAGGGCCTCGACAAGCCCCTCCCCGTGCAGTACCTCTACTACCTGGGGCAGCTGGCGCACGGCGACCTCGGCACCTCGTACACCCTCAACGAGCCGGTGTCGCAGCTCATCACCGAGCGCCTGCCGAAGACCCTGCTGCTGACCGTCCTGTCGGCGATCGTCGGCCTGCTGCTGGCCGTGCCGCTGGGCATGTGGCAGGCCGTGCGACGCAACAAGCCGGTCGACTACATCATCACCACGCTGAGCTTCATCGCCTACTCCACGCCCGTGTACTTCCTCGGACTGATCCTGGTGCTGGTGTTCAGCCAGGCGCTGCCATGGTTCCCGTCCCAGGCCCCGCAGGGGCAGACGCTGGGGCAGGTGCTCTCCGACCCGCAGGGGCTGGTGTTGCCGGTCGCCGCGGGTGCCGCGTCGATGGTCGCGGTCTTCACCCGCTACATGCGGGCCGCCACCCTGGAGAACCTCTCCGAGGACTACGTCAGGACGGCGCGGGCCGGCGGCTCCCGTTCCCCCGCCATCCTGCGGCGGCACGTGTTCCGCAACTCGCTGACCCCGGTGGTCGCCATGCTCGGCTACTACGTGCCGGTGCTGTTCGGCGGCGCCCTCGTCGTCGAACAGCTCTTCAACTACCCGGGGATGGGCCTGCTGTTCTGGACCGCCGCGCAGTCCTCCGACTACCCGGTGCTGCTGGGCTGCGTGCTGATCATCGCGGTCGCCACGGTGACCGGCACGCTGATCGCCGACATCGTCCAGCGGATCATCGACCCCCGAGTCAAGGCAGGCCGGTCATGAGCACTGTCATACAGCCGGGCCGGACCCCTGGCACGGCTACTCCCTCGGAGTCCGCCGCGGCGTCGGGGACCCGGCTCGCCGTCCGCCGGTTCCTGCGCAACCGGCTCGCGGTCGTCGGCCTCGGCGTCGTGGTCTTCTTCGTCCTGTTCTGCTTCGCCGGCCCGCTGGTGTACTCCACCGACCAGACCCACACCCTGCTCCACCAGGTCAACCTGGCCCCCAGCGGCGCACACTGGCTGGGCACCGACGCCGTCGGCCACGACGAGCTCGGCCGGCTGATGTACGGCGGCAAGGTGTCGCTGATCGTCGGCCTCGCCGCCGGCATTCTGGCCACGGTCATCGGCACCCTGTGGGGTGCCGCCGCCGGCTACGCGGGCGGCTGGATCGACGCGGTCATGATGCGGATCGTGGATGCCGGCATCGCCATCCCCGCGCTCTTCATCCTGCTGGTGGTCTCCGCCATCACCACGCCGGGCCTGGGCGGCCTCGTCGTCATCCTCGGCTTCGTCTCCTGGCTGGTGCCCTCGCGGCTGGTCCGCGCCGAGACCCTGACCCTGAAGAACCGCGACTACGTCCTGACGCTGCGCGCCATCGGCGGCACCCACGCCAGGGCCATCACCCGGCACATCCTGCCGAACTCGGTCTCCACCATCATCGTCGCGGCCACCTTCCAGATCGCCGACGCCATCCTGCTGGTCGCCTACGTCTCCTACCTGGGCCTGGGCGTCCAACCGCCGTCCACCGACTGGGGCGGCATGCTCTCGACCGGCCTCACCGCCGCCTACTCCGGCTACTGGTGGCTCATCCTGCCGCCGGGCCTCGCCATCATCCTGGTGGTGTGGGCGTTCAACGCGATCGGGGACGGGCTCCGCGACGCATTCGACGTGAGGGGACGCGGATGACCGCCACCCAGAGCCCCGCCGCACCGGCGGCCGGGCCCATCCTCCAACTCGACGGCCTCGGCGTCGTCTTCACCACCCAATCCGGCGAGGTGCCCGCCGTCCGCGGCGTGTCCCTGCTGGTCGACCCCGGCGAGACGCTCGCCCTCGTCGGCGAGTCCGGCTCCGGCAAGTCCACCGTCGCGCTCGCCGCGATGGGCCTGCTCGCCGGCAACGCCCGTGCCACCGGGAGCGCCGCCGTCGCCGGCACCGAGGTGGTCGGCGCGGGCGAGGCCGCACTGGCGGGCCTGCGCGGCCGGACCGTGTCGATGGTCTTCCAGGAGCCGGCCACAGCCCTGGACCCGCTGACCCGCGTCGGAAAGCAGATCGCCGAGGTCATCCGCAACCACCGCGAGGTCTCCGCCAAGGACGCGGCCGCCGAGGCCGTGGAACTCCTGCGCCGGGTCGGCATCCCCGATCCCGAAAAGCGGGCGTCCGCCTACCCCTTCCAGTTCTCCGGTGGGCAGCGCCAGCGCGTCGTCATCGCCATGGCCATCGCCAACGAGCCCGCCCTGCTGATCGCCGACGAGCCGACCACCGCGCTGGACGTCACAGTGCAGGCCGAGATCCTCGACCTGCTGCGCCGCCTCGCCGCCGAGACCGGTACCGGCGTGCTGCTGGTCACTCACAACATGGGCGTGGTCGCGGACTTCGCCGACCGGGTCGCGGTGATGTACAACGGCGAGATCGTGGAGACCGGCCCCGTCGAGGACGTGCTGCTGCGCCCCTCCCACGAGTACACCCGGCGACTGCTGGCCGCGGTGCCGCGCCTCTCGGTCGCCGGCGAGGACGCGCCGGAGGCGGCACGGGCCGCCGCACCCCCCGCCGAAGCCGAGCCGGTCGTCGAACTGGACGACGTCTCCGTCGTCTTCGGGCGCGGCAGGGGCGCAGTACGGGCCCTGGACGGTGTCTCCCTCGCCGTGCGCCACGGCGAGACCCTCGGCCTGGTCGGCGAGTCCGGCTCCGGCAAGTCGACCGCCTCCCGGGTCGCGCTCGGCTTGATCCCGCCGACCGAGGGCACCGTCTCACTGTTCGGCACCGACCTGGCCCGCACCCGTTCCCGGGCCCGCCGGGCGCTGCGGGCCGGCATCGGCGTGGTGCTGCAGGACCCGGTGGCGTCGCTGGACGCCAGGATGACGGTCGGCGAGTGCGTCGCCGAGCCCCTCAGGGTGCACCACCGCGCTCTTTCTGCCCGGGAGCGCCAGGAGCGGGTCGCCGCCGCCCTGGACCGGGTCAGGCTTCCGCGCGAGGTCGCCCGGAGAGCCCCCCGGGAGCTGTCCGGCGGCCAGCGCCAGCGCGTCAGCCTCGCCCGCGCCCTGGTGCTGGAGCCCCGCCTCCTGGTCGCCGACGAACCCACCAGTGCGCTCGATGTCAGCGTCCAGGAGGCCGTCCTCGAGGTGATCTCCGAGCTCCAGACCGAGCTGGGCTTCGCCTGCCTCTTCGTCTCCCACGACCTCGCCGTCGTCCAGCACTTCGCGCAGCGCGTCGTGGTGATGCGGGCGGGCCGTGTCGAGGAGCAGGGCGACACCGGCACGACACTGCTGCGGCCGGAGACCGACTACACGCGCAGACTGCTGGCCGCCGTGCCGGTGCCGGACCCGGTGGTGCAGCGCAGCCGCAGAGCCGATCGCCTGGCCACCCTGGCGGCAGGCCGGACGGAGGCGACGGCTTGACCCCCCACGACCGCCCCCTCTTCGCCGGGGTCGACATCGGCGGCACCACCACACAAGTGGTGCTCTGCGCCGAGGACCTGACCGTGCTGGACCGGGCCGGGACGGCGACCCCGGCGGCCGACGGCGGCCGGGCCATGGTCGCCAAGGCGCTCGGCGCCCTGGCCCCGCTGCTGGAGCGCACCCCCGGGCAGCTCGCCGGCGTCGGCGCCGGCGCGGCCGGCGTCGTCGACTCCGCGGCCGGACGCATCCTGGTGGCCAGCGACTCCTTCACCGGCTGGGCGGGCTTCGCGGTCGCCGACGCCGTCGAGGCGGCACTCGGCGTCCCGGCCTACCTGGACAACGACGTCAACGCCTTCCTGTACGGGGAGGTGTACGGCGGCGCCGTGCGCGGCGAGCCCGACGTCCTCGGCATCACCCTGGGCACCGGTGTCGGCGGGGCGCTGTGGACCGGCGGCGCCCTGTTCGCCGGGCCGCACGGCGCGGCGGGCGAGATCGGGCACATCCCCGGATTCGGCGACCTGCCGTGCACCTGCGGCGGCCGAGGCCACCTGGAGACCCTCGCCTCCGGGCGTTCGCTGTGCGCCCGGTACGCCGAGCGCACCGGCCGCCGACTGACGGCCCGCGAGATCGCCGAGGCCGCGGGGCATGGGGACGGGGACGCCCTCGCGGTGTACCGGGCCGCGGCCGGCGGCATCGCCCGGGCCATCGTGATGACGGCGGGCGTCGTCGATGTCACCACGGTGGTGGTCGGCGGCGGCGTCAGCGGCGCCTGGCCGCTGTTGGAGCCTCTGGTACGGGAGGCGCTTGCCGCCGAGCCGCCGGTCAGCGGCCACCCGGTCCGGCTGGTGCGGGCCGCGCTGGGTGGCGACGCGATCCCGGTGGGCGCGGCGGCCAGGGCTCGCCGGGAGCTGACCGCGGGCGCCCTGGTCTGAGGCCGCCCCGGGGGGCGCCCTCCACGATTGCGCTCCGGTGCCGTGCCCCGTGTAATGCGGTACCGGGGCGCACTCCACCGCGGCACCTGCCTCCGGTGGTTTCAGGGCCGCGAATCCCTGTTGGGCGAGGTGCTGTGGGAGTTGGCCCACGTCACGGCGCTCGACGCGTGGCGGTCGACCGCAGGGGAGAGGGGCGCGAGGGTTGATCGCATGCCGGGTGATGCTGTCTCAGGTCCGACAGTCTTTATGCGGTGAGCTGAGGGAGGGCGGTGTGGTCGTGGGATGGAGCGAGAGGTGGGAGCCCTCAGTGGGGGCCGGCCTGCCCAGGGCGTTGGTGGTGCGTCGCCTGCTGGAGCAGCAGGCGGGAGAGCCGGCTACCCGGCATGTGCGTGCGGTCGCTGAGATGGTGGGGGACTCGGAGCCTACGGTGTAGAGCTGGCTGGAGCAGGCCAAGGCGACCCCATCCAGGTCTGAGATCACTTGCCCTGCGGCATCCGGGGCCGAAATCCGGGGCCGCGCTTTCGGCCCGCGTTCCACACGCGCTCGCGTGCTGCGGCCCGCGCGGCGGCCCGTATCGCGTCAAGGGCCTTCGAGCTCCTCGCCGGAGGTGGTGGGGCGTGTCCGGCCAGGCTCCGGGGGTTCGGCCTTCTGGGCACGGATGTGCAGGACGTCTCCGATGAACAGGTCGTACACCAGCACCCCGATCACCCCTCCGACCAGCGGCCCGACGATCGGAATCCACCAGTAGTCGCTGAACGCACCGGACAAGCTGCCCGGAAACGCCAGGTCCTTCCAACCCGCCATCCAGGTGAACAGGCGCGGGCCGAAGTCGCGTGCCGGGTTGATGGCGTATCCCGCGTTGGCCCCGAAGGACATGCCGATGGCAGCCACCGCGAACCCGATCATCAGCGGGCCAAGGTTCGCCTTCACGGCTGTGTTGCGCAGGTCGATGATCGCCACCACCAGCATGACCAGGAATGCGGTGCCGACAATCTGGTCGATCAGAGGCCCCCAGATCCCGCCATGGAAGTACGGCGCCGGGAACGTGCCGAAGATGGAGAACGAGGCGAGTGTGTGCCCGCCCGTCTTGGGGCCCTTCATGGCGTCATCGAAGGTGTCGATGGCGTCGTGGTACACGGCGTAGACCAGCGCCGCCCCGGCCAGGGCACCGAGCACCTGCGACGCCCAGTAGGGGACGACCTTGGCCCAGGGGAATTTACGGCGAACGGCGAAGCCCAGCGTCACCGCCGGGTTGATGTGGGCCCCGCTGACACCGCCGGCCACGTAGATACCGAGGGCAACGGCCAAGGCCCATCCCCAGGTGATCAGCAGCCAGTCCCCGGCACCGAGGAAGAAGGTGGTGGGATCTGACGTACGCCCCGATCCTGGCAGTGCCGCGACCGCCATCGCCACCACGCCGCAGCCGAAGGAGATGAGGACGAACGTTCCCAGGAACTCCGACAGACATTCACCCCACAAGCCTCCGCGGCGCTTGAGCCGAGAGGGCTTCAGCAAGGGCTGGATCTCGACGGCCATATGATCCTCCCAGACACTCGTCCGGTCGCGTCCAAGCGCGGCTGCCCGCGCCGTGATGCGGCGGAAGCGGGAGGCATCGCGCCGGCTTTCCCGCCGCGCTTCTCGCGTCATGCCGCGTCGCCACAGTAAAACCGCGCTGCGGCGACCGCGACTCGAAACGGCAATCCGAGCAGGCCACACGGGCGCGATGTCGCCGATCAGAAGTGTGGTGGTGGCGCAAGCCGTGGCAGCAAGTCTTTCCCGACGCGCCGCAGCCTTATGCGACGACTCCAGGCGGCTCGTCAAGCTGCATGTAGGGCCCGGTCCAAGCTCACTGCATCCCCACGAACACACCCACGGTGGCTGCCCCTGCACCAACCACCCAGCCGGTGAACACCCTCAGCCCGATTCCGGACAGCCCACCCTGCGTCAATCTGAGGAGCTCGTGTCCGAAGATGCTGAACGTTGTAATGGCTCCGCCCAAAAGCACGTACACCGAACTAGGCAGATCGCTCGCGACTACGTTTCCCAAGAAGAGACCCAACGCGATGCAGCCGCTGAAATTGACCGCAAAGGCGGCCCACGGAACAGGTTCACCGGGCCACATCTTAAAGAGCCCCTTTTCGAGACCGAAACGCAATGCGGCTCCGCCCACTGCGCCCAAGAACATCATCAGTGGCATCATGCGGGGCGCATTCCTCTCAGCATGGGTTCCGGACGGTGTGGAAGCCTGCGGAACGGGGCGGCCTACCGGCTGGAAGTGTGGCCGACTGGTGGGCTCCAGACCGGTGCGGTGGCGGCGTTTTGGTCGCATATTCACCTGAAGGGTCGACTCCGGGGCCGGTCTTGGTTCGACACCGCTCCGGGTGCGGTTCTCAAGCTGCGCGAGCGGGGTGAGTGTTGCCCGGAGGGCGTCGGCGGACAGGACGGCGCCGGCGGCCAGGACGACCGCCGCGTAGGACCTGGGCATCGAGAGGTGGCGGGCTGTCGAGCTGCCGTTTCGAGGGCGCCGACGGGCGGCTCAGGCTCCGCCTGCCTGGGACGCGGCTGCTCCCGGTGGGATCCGCAGAGTTGTGACGGCAACCGGGCGGCGGGCTTTGTGCGGAAGGCGTCCTCTGCACTGGGCAGGGTGCAGTCCGGCGATGGTGGGACGGGGCACCAGTTGGCCGGACCTGCGGTCGTCGACGGGGCGCGTTGGCAGCCGGGACACAGGTGCTTGAGGAAGCTGCCCCCTCAGCACAACGCCGCGTAGTCACTGGCCTTGAGGGTGTGGTGTTGCAGGGGCGGGGTGTCGTGAACTGTGCGCTATGCCGTTCGCGTGAGGTATGAGCAAGGTGGGCGGGCTGACCGGCGAGCGGCGGGCCTTCTGGGGGCGGTTGTGGTTGAGGGCGGCCGAACGGTTCGGGCAGGGTGATGGGAACACGGTCATCGCGGTCCCCGCCCGGCGGGCGATGGAGCGGGGCGAGAGAACGTGGTGGCCCCGGCTGGATGAAGGCGACCTGGCCCCCGGTGGGAGGGCCGTGGTGGCGCTATACGCCTGGCTCGTCTTCGAGGGCGAAGCCGGATTCTCGTAGGCGCCGCCGACCATGCGCACCTGGGTCCCGCCGCGGCGGGCATCGGGAAGCCGCTGATCAGCGGATGAATGGCCTGCCGTGTGCTTGCCAAGACGGTGGCCGAAGGGCCGGGAACGTCTCATTCTGCTTGTTGTGGTCTTGCCAGGCAGCCCTCGTTCTCAGCGACATCCGGCCCCTCTACAACGATCAGAGGCCGCGGTGTCAAGCGGTGAAGGCTTCGCTGATGGCGTGGCTGTCCTCGTACATGCGGTAGCCGGTGATCTTGCCGTCGACTGCGGTGATGTGGAGGGCGAAGTGGTTGGTGAAAGTCTTGCCGGTGGCCAGGACACCGAAGCGGTTGTGGCCGATGACCACGGCGTGGTCGCCGTCGATCACGGTCGTGGTGACGGCGTATTCCTCGGCGGGGGTGAGGTGCTCGCCGAAGGAGGCGAAGAACGCGGCGATCTCGTCCTTGCTGGTGCGATCGCCGGCCCAGGGGACGTTGTCGGCGCCGCCGACGTGGAAGTCGACGCCGTCGGCGAACAGGTCCAGCAGAGCGGGCATGTCGCCCGCGCCGAAGCGGGCGAAGAACGCGTCGACAACCTCGCGGGTGGTGGCCGGGGCGGTGGTGGTGCTCATACTGATTCCCTTCTGTGTGGTGGGTGTGGGTGTGCTGGGGCTTGCCGGTTGCGGGCCAAGGTGGCTCGGTGGCGGTCCCGGAACGGAGGGGCCGATCGGGTCAGGGCACGACGGAGAGGACGATCTTTCCGGTGGTGCGGCCGGTCTCCCCCAGGGCATGGGCCCGGGGGGCTTCCTCAAGGGGGAGGACCGTGTCGGCGATCACACGCAGGCGGCCGTCCTCGACCAGGGTGCTGATCTCGCGCAGCCCCTGCTGGTCGGGTTCGACGAGCATGAACACCGCCCGCACCCCGGCCGCCTCGGCCGCCGCGGCGGGGAAGGTGTCGTCCAGCGGCAGGATGGAGATCAGCGTGCCGCCTGGGCGCAGGGTGCGCAGCGAGCGCGCCCAGTTGGGCCCGCCGAGGCTGTCCAGGACGACGTCGACGTCGCGGACGGTCTCGGCGAAGTCCTGGGTGCGGTAGTCGATCAGTTCGTCAGCGCCGAGGGAACGCAGCAGGTCGTGCTTGGCGGCGCTGGCGGTGCCGATCACATGGGCCCCGCGCGCCTTGGCGATCTGGACTGCCAGGTGGCCGACGCCACCGGCGGCGGCGTGGATGAGGACGCGCTGGCCAGGCCGTACGTCGGCGGTGTCGACGAGGGCCTGCCAGGCGGTGAGCGAGGCCAGCGGGAGGGCGCCCGACTGGACGTGGGTCAGGCCCGGGGGGCGGGGAGCGAAGTGGCGGGCCGGGGCGGTGACGTACTCGGCGTAGGCGCCGGCCGGGTGCGGGAAGCGTGGCATCCCGAAGACCTCGTCGCCCGGCTGGAACAGGGTCACACCGTCGCCGGTCTTCTCCACCACCCCGGAGACGTCGAATCCCAGGGTGAAAGGGAGCGGCGCACCGTCGGCGAACACCCCTCGCTCCCGGATCTTCCAGTCGGCCGGGTTCACACCCGCCGCGTGCACCCGGACCAGGATCTCGCCCCGGCCCGGCTCCGGGCGCTTGGTCTCGATGAGCTCGAGGACATCCGGGGGTCCGGCCATTTCCTGGGAGATGGCGCGCATGGTCGCGGAGACGGTGGTGGCCTGGGGCATGATGACGCTCTCGTTTCGGCAGTACCATTTTGTGCGGTTGGTGCCAGTTCTCTTGGGCACGTCGTCAGCCTGCCTGGGCCGGAAGCCTCCCAGTAGTGGCCTGATGGTCAAGGAATGAAAGGATCGGGTCATGCATCACGTCGGGGTTCTGGCCCTGGACGGCGTCGTCCCCTTCGAACTCGGCATCCCCGCCCGCATCTTCGGCGCCGCCCGCGACAGGGCAGGCCACGCCCTCTACACGGTGACCACCTGCGGTCTGGACGGCGGCCCCGTCCGCGCAGAGGCCGACTACGACCTCACGGTGTCCCACGACGCCTCCCTCCTGGCCGACGTCGACACCGTCGTCATCCCTCCCTCCCACGCGCTCGGGCTCATCCGGGAAGAGGGCCGGTTGCCCGACGCGCTACGCGAGGCGCTTTCTGCCATCCGGCCAGGAACCCGCATCGTCGGCATCTGCACCGCCACGTACGTCCTGGCAGCCGCGGGCCTGCTGGACCACCGGCCCGCCACCACGCACTGGCGCGAGGCCGACCGGCTGCAACGGATGTTCACCACCACCCGCATCGACCCCGACGTGCTCTTCGTGGATGACGGCGACGTCCTCACCTCCGCAGGAGTGGCCGCGGGCGTCGACCTGTGCCTGCACATCGTCCGCCGCGACCACGGCAGCGACATAGCCAACGAGGTCGCCCGCTCCTGTGTCGTACCGCCCTGGCGCGACGGCGGACAGGCCCAATACATCCAGCGCCCCGTACCCGCCCCCTCCGCCACCGGCACCGCCGCCACCCAGGCATGGGCGATGGAACGCCTCGCCGAACCCCTCACGCTGACTGACATGGCCGCCCACGCCAAGGTCAGTGTCCGCACCTTCACCCGCCGCTTCCGCGAAGAAGTCGGCATCAGCCCCGGCCAATGGCTCACCCGACAGCGCGTCGACCTTGCCCGCCATCTGTTGGAGACCACCGACTGGCCCGTCGATGTCGTCGCCCGCCACGCCGGATTCGGCACCGGCGTCTCCCTGCGCCAGCACCTCCACGCCGCCATCGGCGTCACACCCCACGCATACCGCCGCACCTTCCGCCCCGCCGCCCACACGGCAGCCTGAACTGGGCCGCGGGTATTGGTGGCGGTGCCCACATCGCCTGCCTGCTTTGCGCGGGTAACGCCGGTGTCTGGCGGCGGCTGCACGAGGTGCTGTTGGATGAGCTGCGGCCGCTGACGGACAGCTCCCACATCCGGGCGCTCAAAGGTGGCCCCGAACCGGCCGGAGGCCGGTCGACCGCGATCGGCCGGGCTCCACGCACCATCTGATCTGCGACGCCGTCGGCATCCCGATCGCAGCGACCCTCACCGGCAGCCTCGGGTCTACGAGCAGGAGTTGGCCGACGGCGCGGTGTCGGTGCAGGACGGCCGGGCCGTCCCAGCCGGGCTCTGGGTCCCCGTATGCCGTCTGCTGGTCGAGCAGCGGTCTTCCGGCGCGGTGGACCAGGAGTCGGCTGATGAGGTGGCCCGGTTCCTCGTTGGCCCGGCCCAGAGGTTCGCTCCTCTCGCAGCAACAGCCGGGCAATGGGGGCGAGTTCTACGGTGTAGGTCTGCTGGAGGTTGCTGCCGGCCGCGCTGATCAGTGGTCGGGGCAGCCAGCGCAGGCTGGCGTGTTCACCGACGGCAGGGCGTCGATGCCCTCGGCCATGACGCGGTGCGCGCCATGGGCGGCAGCTGCGGCGACGGCATCGGTATCGGAGGCGAGGCGGGCCAGCAGCCCTGAGGCATCGAGCGGGTCGAGGCTGAGCAGGCGCACTGCCGCGGTGGCCGGACCGCCGGCACTCTCGTACGCGACGGCATGGGCGGCGTCCAGCGGGATGAGCCCGGCAGCCCGGACGGCGAGGCCCAGCACGATCGGCTGGTGGGCGCCCCGGGGACGTTCGGCGGCCAGCGATCCCAGGTCTTCGGAGGCGAATGTGGCACGGGCGGCCCGCAGGTTGCGCATCATCTGTCGGCCGAGCCTGCGGGCGACGGCGCGCAGCGCAGGGGCGGGGGTGCGGGCGTCGGCTGCGTCGTCCAGCAGCAGCGGGTCGACTCCGGCCGCCGCGGCGGCTGCGACGGCCAGGCCGGTGGTATGCAGACGGCCGCGGCAGAATACTGCCAGGCTGTCGGTGTCGTGTACGGCTCCGTGGACGCGGCGGCTTCGACACCGCCGGAGTGGGCGTCCCCCCCCCGGCGGGGGATCGGCCGTCCGCCAGCAGGAGCGGGGCTGCACGGCTCATGGGTGAGCGGCTGCCTTTCGCGGGGTCGGAGGTTGTGCCGAGTGTGGGCGGGCATGACGTACCCGCCTGGGTGTCCGGCCGCGCGGCTGTTGTATTCCGACGGCCGGGAAGGTGGACGGTTCAGAAGAGGAAGTACCGCTGCGCCAAGGGGAACTTCGTCGACGTCCGGAGCGCGGCACGATCGCCCCGTTGAGTTCGGTGCGGGCGTCGCTCGTGGTCGTCGCACCGCCGATGGTGACTTCGAAGCTGTTGTGGTCGACTTCGAGGCTCGTCAGCGCAGTGCCGTCGTTCAGTTTCATGTTGGCTTTTGTGATGTCCCGGGTGCTCGTGATCCACGAAGTCCTTGTCCAGGCCGAGCCCCGGGTTACCGCTGGTGTCGTCTCGGTTCAGGTTGTCGGCCACGCCGGGAGCAACGAAGTTCGCCGAGTTGAGTCCGGGGGAGCGGCCGGTGGAGCCCCCGACCGGGCGCGGCAGGTAGGGCTGCGGCGTGGTGATCGACGCGTTGGCGTCGCCGAACCTGCGCGTACGCGAGCCGGCCGCCCTTGAGGAGCATGTGCGGTTTGACGCCGAAGAACTTCGGCTCCCACAGCACCATGCCAGCGAGCTTCCCTGTCTCCAGGGTGGCGGTGGGGCAGCCGTCGATCAGGTGCGGTCGGAGCTGGGTCGTTCGTCACTCGCGGCAGAGTGTGCGGTCGAGAGGTCATCGGGTGTGTCGAAGGCGGAGTTGGCCATCGCTCTGCGTACGAGGGACCAGAGGGCCTCGACGGGGATTCAGGTCGGGTGCACCGGGCGGGAGGCGGACGCTGGTGAGCCAGTCGTGCTCGGCCTCGTACCGCTTCAGCCCGGCTGCCAGGTGGGTGTTGAGATTGTCCCGGACCACTACGATCGGGCCGCCGAGCTGGATGTGAGCCCGCACGAGCAGGTCGCGGTGGTCCTTCCAGGAGAAGCTCTTGCGGGCTCCCTTCAATGACCAACGAACCCGAGTGGAAAGGCCCCACACCGTGGACCTGGACGAGATGTTCGGCGAAGGCTGGTGCGTAACCCTCGCCCCCCACCCACTCACCGAAACCCTCCACCTCATGGGCGTCGCCAACCCCGTCCCCTGCCCTGAGGGCGTGAGCCAAGCCGCAGACTTCCTTCAAGAACACCAGTGCGAAGGCGCCTTCACCCTCGGCCGCGAAATGCCCGGCGGCTGGACCCTCACCATCGAATTCGAAAGCTGGATCGGCTGCGATGACGATGTCCTGCGCACCCTCGCCACCGACGGCCGCACCGCGATCAGCGCCTACCGTGACCCCGACACGAAGACGGCCACCATCGCCCACGACGGCGCCATCCTCGGCCGCCTCGAACTGTCCGGCGGCTACTTCGACGGCCCCTCCGGCAGCGTGGACACCACCCACCCCGTCGTCGGCTCCCTCACCGCGGTCGGCTTCGACGCCTCCGACGACTGCGAACCCACCGGCGAAGCCGACACCGAAGAGCCCGATGGCTGCCTCATCCTCGCCGTACGCGTCCTGACCGGCGTCACCCTCACCGCAGCCGACTTCGAGGACCCCTGGACCGGCGGCCTCTCCCGCACTGCCTTCTGACCCGGTCCTAACCATCTTGAAGTCAAGGTAAAGATCGGGAAAGCCCGAGGAGCTGTTACAGAGGTCTTCGGGTTGTCGTCGGGTAATGACGATTCGTGATCACCGCGGTATGCCGGTGGTATGCGCTATCCGGAGGGCCGGGGCCTGACTGCTGAGCGTCGGGCGGGCGTTTCGGGAGCAGATCCGCCGTCGTCTGCGGCTCGGTCCTTCGGTGGCCACGGTATGGCGGCTGCTGAAACGGCACGGCTGGTCCTGGCAGGCCCCTGCCCGCAGAGCACTCGAACGCGACGAGCGCGCGGTCGAGCTACGGAAGAAGGAGATGTGGCCGTGGGTTAAGGGATCGCGGCGGCGTCCGGGGCCTGGATCCCCTTCGAGGACGAAGCCGGATTCTCGATGACACCGCCCCGCACCCGCACCTGGGGCCGACGCGGACACACCCCTGTCATCCGGGGCGCGGACGCTCCCACCGCCGGACCTCAGTCGCCGCTTTGTGCTGCTACCGCCCGGGCGAGGCGAGCCGGCTGATCCACCGGCCCCGCAACCACCTTCTGCTGAAGGGAGCCCGCAAGGGCTTCTCCTGGAAGGACCACCGCCGCGATCTGCTCTTGGGGGCTCACATCCAGCTCGGCGGCCCGATCGTAGTGGTCCGGGACAATCTCAACACCCACCTGGCAGCCGGGCTGAAGCGGTACGAGGCCGAGCACGACTGGCTCACCAGCGTCCGCCTCCCGCCCGGTGCACCCGACCTGAATCCCCGTCGAGGCCCTCTGGTCCCTCGTACGCAGAGCGATGGCCAACTCGGCCTTCGACACACCCGATGACCTCTCGACCGCACACTCTGCCGCGAGTGACGAACGACCCAGCTCCGACCGCACCTGATCGACGGCTGCCCCACCGCCACCGGCCCGACCCCACATACACCACACCACACACCACCGACTCCACCCTGAAAGCCTCAGTAACCGATCGTGAAGGTGGCACCGGGGGCGGCGTAGTCGACAGGACCGTCGAACCGGGCCGAGGCGCGTGCCACCGCCTGCTGCGGGGTGAGGAAGCGGCCGACATGTGTGACGATCAGCCGGTCTGCCCGGGCCGCTCGGGCGGTGTCGCCGGTGTCCTCGGGTGTGTGGTGCACCTGGTCACCCTCGGCCGGCGCCTGTGCGCTCTCGGCCTCGCACAGCAGCACGTCGCATCTCTCGGCCAGCTGCGTGAGGCTCGGGCACGGCGCGGTGTCCCCGGAGTACACCAGCGACCTGCCGGCCGCCTCGATGCGCACGGCGAACGCCGGGATGCCGTGCGCCACCGCCCGGCTGGACAGCCGCAGCGAGCCGATGGTCGCCTGATGCCCGTCGTGCAACTCGGTGACGGCGAAGGCGGATTCGACTGGACTGCGGGCCGGTGTGTTGGTGAGGAACCCGGCCAACCGGTCGGCGATTCCCGGCGGGCCATAGAGGGGAATCGGCGCTGCCAGGCGGATGTCCGCGTACAGGGCGCCGTAGTACGCGGTGAGCAGGTCCGCGCTGTGATCGGCGTGCAGATGGGAGATCCAGATCGCGTCGAGCTCGTCCAGCCGCACGTGCCGCTGGAGCGGGCCGAGGGTCCCGCTCCCCGCATCCACCCAGATCCGGGTGTCGCCGCTCGACACCAGATAGCCCGAGCACGGGTTGTCCACGCTCGGGTACGGCGTCGCGCACCCCAGGACCGTAAGGCGAAGAAGCTCATCACTCATCCCGGGATCTTAGAACGCACGATCCACAGGTCTTGACAATTTCTCCGTCAGGGCCGCGTCTTCGACGGGGCACCGTGCCTAAGACCGTTTCCTACTTGGCCGGTTGAGTGCTGAGCTGTTCATGGGGAATGGGCGGTGGGGATGGATCGTTCCGGACGGGCTGTGGGAGATCGCCAGGCCGTTGCTGCCGTCGGCGCGTGTGCGTCCGCAGGGCGGCGGGGTCGTGGACATCGACGATGAGGCGGTCTTCGCCGCGATCATCTATGTGCTGGGCAGTGGCTGTGCCTGGCGTGCCCTGCCGCCGTGTTTCGGGGCATCGAAGTCGACCGTGCACCGTCGGTTCGTCATCTGGTCCAGGGCCGGCCTGTGGGGGCGGCTGCACCAGAAGGTCCTGCAACTGCTGGACGAACAGGGCCTGGTCGACCTGTCGCGGGCCGTGCTCGACTCCGCTCACGTGCGGGCCAAAAAGGGGGGAGAACTTGCAGGTCCGGGCCCCGTGGATCGGGGTAGGCCCGGTTCCAAGGTGCACGTCCTGTCCGACGCGGACGGACTGCCCCTACGCGTCGGACTCTCCGCGGCCAACACCCACGACAGCCTCGCGCTGAAGCCGATGCTGTGCCCCGGCTGCGGAACGGGCGAATGCTCTGGTCGGACCAACGTCGTCATACCTGGTCATGCTACGTTCGGCCGTCCGCGGGCCGGATATGAAGACGCTCGCCCCAACCCCGCGAAGAGACGGGTCTTTTGCAATGTCCTGCTATGTGTGGTGCGGGCGGGCGCGAAACCAGGAAGAGGGCACCGAGCCCCCTCTACAGCAGGGGAGGGGGCCCGGTGCCCGTTCGGTCCTCGGTGCCGACTTACTGGCACTTGACCTTCTTCGGGGCCTTGTACTCGATCAGCGCATCGCCGAACGGCCCGTTGGGCTGCACGTAGCCGTTGTCGAGCAGGTGACCGGGCGCGTCGATGTCGCCGCCGAAGTCCGTCTGCGCCTGCGCACCGGCGAAAGTCGCCGGGTCGGACCAGGCCGTCGATTTCGAGCGCACACGGAAGGTGTAGGTGTGGGCCGGGGTGGTGTCCATGTTCGCGTAATTCACCTCGTTCCCGTCCCCGATATCGAGCTTGTACTTCTCCGTCGCCTCCGTGCCGTTGTTGCGCTCCAGATCCATCTTGTGCAGGGTGCGCCACCGGGTGTCGTTGTCCCGAGCCATACCGATGCTGATCTTCTGCTGCGCACCGGCCAACGACGTGCCGCCCCACCACCAGTAGTTGGAGTTGACGAACATCGCACCCTTGAACGTGGGGTTGGCCCATCCGGAGATCTGCGAGGGCTGTGGCCAGTCATCGGGAATCTCGATGGGCAGGTACCAGTCCACACTCGTGGAGGTCGTCTGCCGGGGCGCGTCCTGTCCCCCTTGGGAGTCGTGCACCATGTGCGAGGCTCTGCGGTCATCCTTCTTGCGGACCTTCGATACCCCGTAGCGGTAGAGGTTGTCGATCGGCGGCTTGCCCTTCACCTTCGTCTTGTACCGGTAGGAGCACCACGTGGACGTGAGCTTCTTGGTCTCCGCGCCCTCATCAGAGGTGTCCAGGCGGGGCGTGATCTTCTCGCCCGGCTCCACATCGACGGTCTTGGCCTTCCCCCGCGCCGCCTCGGGCAGCGAACCGGCACCGAAGGTGACATCGCCGTCCGCCTCGGTCCCGGTCAGCAGCGGGCGCGGCGTGATGTATCCCCCGCCATCCTGCTTCTTCCCGTCCTCGCCACGGTCCTGCGCGCCGGCCGATGTCACAGCAAGCGGCGTGATGAACGCGGCTGCCGCAGCGGCAGCCGCCAGCGTGCGTGTACGCGTGCGCATGAGCGGTGTTTCCCCCTCCTCGTAGGCCCCCCTTCCGGCCCGGCGCCGGTTGGGGGCTGATGGGGGACGCTAGGCAGGGGCGGGCGCGGGGAGGAATGTGTTTCGTTCCTGCCCGGAACAGGAGCCGTGCTCTCCGGTCAGCGCCCGGAGCGGACAATGTCCGAAAGCGCAGCGGCGCGCTGGCAGGGCCCGTCAGCCACCCGGATTGGCGGGCATCCCGTGACGCCGTCATCGCCGGGGCGCGGATCGGGGAACGGCTGCATCAGGCCCGCAAGCCCGACGGCCGGGCAAGAAACCCCGCAGCGGCAATCCTCGAACTGCACGTATCCGATGATGTTCGATTCGCCGTCGCTTTCAGCCCGGCATTCCTCATCGCCCCTGTCCTCCCTTGCAGTGTGCAGGCCCGACGCCGCCGGGGCCTGCCTGTGCGGCCCCGGCGGCATCGCGGTGGTCAAGGAGTCGGATGGTCCGGCTCCGGGCTGCTCACTCGTTCATGGAGAGACCCAGCAGGATGGTGTCCTGAGGGATGTTGTGTGTCTCGTTGCGGTTGAAGGGCAGGTCCCACTCCTTCCCTCCGGTCTTCAGGTGGAGGGAGCCGCGGTTGTTGGCGGTGTGCACCTGGCGGAGCTCACCGTGCTGGTCCGGGTTGGTCGCCCGGCCGGAGCCGCTCCAGCAGACGCTCATGTCGGCGGGGTCGTCGTTGATGGTGTCGTAGTCCAGGACGAGGGACCCGGCCGGGGCGGTCGAGCAGTAGTGCCAGCGGTCGATGGACTTCGCCGAGACGTCCCCTGCCTTGGCTGACACCGTGCTGGGGCCAGTGGGTGCGGCGTTGGCGGGCGCAGCGACGGCCCCGAGGCCACCGACGGCGGCCAGCAGGGTCACGGCGACGGACGTCTTTCGTACGGAACGGAACATGGTCTTTCCCCCATAGGTTGGGTTCGTCGGCCACAGTGAGCGTGTGCTTCCCCCAGCCCTCTGCGGCCGCTATCACCTACCACCGCCCTCGCCGGTCACGCGTCGGGCGGTGGATGTGTCCCACTCTGCCCTCTGACCCCGGCCGTTTCGTACTGACGTCTGTCAGGGCTATCGCCACGCTGCCGATGAGGCGTTCGGTCCGCGGCGGATCAGGACAGCGGGCCCAGACCAGGCCAGGTGTGACATCTCCATGCGGTGTCGGAGGTGGTGAGTGCTTGTCGGCAATCCCGGTGGCGGGCTGATGCGGTCGGTGCCGCACTGGCATGCGAGCGCGGACAATTCCTGTTCGTCCAGGAAGATTTGTCCCCTGCTGCGGCGCCGGAACATCAAGGCGACCATCCCCGAGCGCGGGGATCAGATCGCCGACCGGGTCCGCCGCGCGGGCAGGGGCGGCCGGCCACCGGCCTTCGACAAGACCGCCTACCGGGGGCGGAACGTCGTCGAGCGTTGCTTCGCGCGGCTGGAGAAGTTCCGCGCCGTGGCCACCAGGTTCGACAAACTGGCGGATCGCTGCCGGGCCGGGCTCGTCATCTCTGCCTGATCCTCTGGCTGCGGGCGGACGGTTGACCGCGGAAGCTCAGTCCGAGTTGAACCACACCAGCACGCCAGGGCCGTCCGGTGTGATCACCGGGACCCACGCCTCGTCGACCTCTCGAACCCGGCTCTCGTCCAACCGCAGGCCACGCAGCTCCTCAGTGGTCCCGTCGCACGCCCAGTAGCGGATAGCTCCGATGATCTCGCGGAGCCTGTCCCGCTCGTCATCCGGCCACGCGTAGTTCCAAGTGCCGGCACCACGGAAGTCCTTCTCGAACAGCCCGCGCAGGGCGTCCAGCTCATCAGGGCCGAACAGCGGCACAAGAAAGCCCTCCACCTGCCCCTGTCGACAGGCGGTTCCGCCGTACTGCTGTTGATAGAAGACACCGGTCTCCGCCTCGACCACCACATGCAACCAGCCGCCACCACTGATGCCGTCGGGATCCAGGAAGACGAAGCGTCGAGAGCTCATGGCGGCAGCCTTCCGGGCTGCCGCCATGAGCTCAACACATTTCAGTCCTGCAAGATCAATTACGAGACACGTCCCAGTGGCGTTCTGCCGTTGCCGTTCGTGTTGCTGGGTCGTTCGGCAGCAGGCGGCGACGGACCAGCTCGCCGATGCCCTGCGCCGGGATACGGCTGTCTTCCTGGAGGCGTATGAGGCCGGAAGGTGGGTGCCGGAACCGGCTGAGCGGGTTCTCGCCGAGAACCTCGTCCGGAGCCCGTGGGATGGGGTGGTCTTCCGCGCTTCGCTGCGCCATCTCCCGCAACGGGTTCGCTCGGGACGAGCTCATCGACGTTCTCGTTCCGGCCGCCGAGGCTTGGACCCGGTAGACGTGGACCACGTGTCGGCGTAGACGTGAACGTGCAGGACTGTGTACGGATGAAAGGGCTCTGTCCCTGATCTTGTGACGCGGGCACACGCTGATCGTTTTCTCCAGGGTGTGCAGTTCAGCGGGTTTGCAGGGGCTGTTGCCGCATCTGTCGGGTGTCGTGTTCGAGTCTGTGCAGCGGAGTACGGACGCGGTCCTCTTGCGCATTCGGCGAGGTCCAAGTCGCTGCTTCTCGGCTGTCGGGAGCGCTTACGTTGCCCAAACCATCGCCAGCGGTCATCGCGGTGCTCTGGAAACCCCGCAACGCATTCGCTCAAATGGTTGAAAGAGTTTATTTTTGCTGGCCGAGCAGTGGTGGCCGATATCCCTGAACGACGCTGAACTTCGCAGCTGCGAGGCAGCCGGGTCCGCCGCTGCTGAGGAGTCGCCAAGGGTCGCGTGTGCAGTAGTTGGCCCGACCGAGGTTGACAGACATGAACGCGAGAGGTTGAGCGGCGATGGAAGGTGCGGGTCGGCTCCCTGGGCGAGTGGAGTCGAGTGGTCGCAACCTCGCGGGAAAGGCCACGTTGCCCGGATAGCCGCAACGCTCTCCGGTCGTCCATGGGCGCCTTGTCCATGACCGCCTGTCAGGGTGTACGGTCCGGCGCGTTTCGAACCTTCAACGCGACTGCCGCCAGGGGTTTTTCGCCGACTTCGGACATGCGACCGGCAGCGGCAAGCGGGTGCCGTGGCCCCGCTCCAAGAACTCTTGACAAGGGTTGATTCGCGACCTCACAGTAGTCGCTACGTACAACGCAACCGGATGCGTTCTCTGCGTACATCCGAAAACCCCCTCTCCAGGCATCACAGTAAGCACACTCCGCGGGTGTCATTCGGCCTGGCCGAATGATTGCCCGCTCATTCATCGGCACAAATAGCCGTCTGAATCAGCCGTACAACACTGCGCAGTCCCCCTGGCGGAGCAATAGCGGCCTTCGGCCCCTGGGCCGAGTCTGCGCAAATCCGTGTGCCTGAGAGCAGGATCCCGTCGTTACCGGAAAGGGTGAGTGCCATATGACGCGAAATGCTGTCGACACACCGTTGCAGGCTCTTGAGCATGAACCCTTTCTCCAGGTCACCTGGCGAGATTCCCAGACCCCGGCGCGCGGCTATGTCGTGATCGACCAGCTGGTGACGGGCATTGCCACAGGGGGCCTGCGCATGCGGCCCGGGTGCACTCTCGACGAGGTGGGTGAACTCGCCCGGGAGATGACGCTGAAGATGGGTGCCTTCGGCATTCCTGTCGGCGGCGCCAAAGGGGGGATCGACTTCGACCCCGCTGACCCGCGGGCTGACGGGGTGAGGGAGCGGTTTCTCCAGGGGGTTCGTCCGCTGCTGGAACGCTTCTGGGTGACTGCTGGGGACCTCGGAACGCAGCAGGACCAGCTCGACCGGGCCTTTGAACAGGTGGGCCTCGGGGAGACCTCCTTTCACGCCGCCGTGGTCCGTTCCCCGGACGAGGCCGAGGTGCGCTCACGCATTCGGCAGGCTTTCGCCACGCGAACGGACGGCCTGAAGCTCTCGGAGCTGGTCGGTGGTTTCGGAGTGGCGGAGGCAGCGTTGGTGGCGTTGGAGCACCGCGGCATCCCCGCTTCGTCCGCACGCGCAATCGTCCAGGGGTTCGGCACGATGGGAGGGGCCACGGCGCTGTACCTCGCGCATGCCGGGGTGCAGATCGTCGGGGTCACGGACGCCCAGGGCCTCGTCCTCAACGCGTCGCGGGGCATCGACGTGGAACGCCTGCTGTCCGCACGAAGCGCCGACGGCGTGATCGATCGTTCCGTCCTGCGCGACGACGACGAGGAACGTCCCGGTGACGAGTGGCTGGGGCAGGACGTCGACGTCCTGGTGCCGGCTGCCGTCTCCCACGCGATCACGGCGGACAACTGCGATCGGATTCGCGGCAAGCTCGTGGTGGAAGCAGCAAACGTACCCACCACGCCCGAAGCTGAGCAGCTTCTGCTGGACCGAGGGGTCAGCGTGGTCCCCGACTTCATCGCGAACACTGGTGCTGCCGCCGGAGCCTGGTGGGTCATCTTGGGCGAAGTGGTCAGTCCCGCCGGTGCGTGTGGCCGACTGACCTCTGAGATCCGTCCGCTGGTCCGGGGCCTCATGAGCCGGGCCGACGAGACCGGGACGTCGATGCGGGCCGCAGGGGTGCAATTCGCGGAGGAGAACTCACAGCGGATGATCGCTGAGTACGGGGGAGCGGTGGCCTTCCGCGACCTGTTCTCCGGCGCCTCAGGAAAGCAGCAGGTCCGCGGCACTGACGCGGGGCCGGTGGTGGATTCCGCGTCCGCTCCGGACGTCGCCGACCCCGTCGCCCCTACGTTGAACGGAACGACTCCGGTTTCCGGCGGCGGCCTGGACGGCGGTCTGTCGGAGACCGGCCGGCAGCCTACCGCCGCCTACCCGGCGTACTGGCCGGGTACGGCCGACCCGTCTCCCGGACGTCACTGAACCCGTCGCCGGGACGTGGTGTGCCTGCGACCGGAACCGCCCGGTCGCAGGCGCGTCAGCTCCGCCCCGCGAGGGGAGCTGATACCCACGAGGCGCCCGCCCACAGCCGCTGCCAACTTCCTCGGCTCATCCGGGCGGGCGGCGTCGCGGGGCACCCCACCCGAAGCACCGTTGTATGACGCGAGCCATGCGCCGCCGTTCCATCGACTGCCACCGGGAACCAGGAGCCCTACAGACGCGGATCGACCGGCTCCGACTCCAGCGCCAGCACCGCAAACACCGCCTCATGAACCCGCCACAACGGCTCCCCCTCCGCAAGCCGGTCCAGGGCCTCAAGCCCCAACGCATACTCACGGATCGCAAGTGACCGTTTGTGGTTCAGAAAGCGTCCACGCAGCCGCTCGAGGTTGGCGGGCCGCGTGTACTCCGGCCCGTAGATGATCCGCAGGTACTCACGCCCCCGGCACTTGATGCCGGGCTGCACCAGACGTCCCCGGCTGTCGCGCACCATCGCCTCGACCGGCTTCACGACCATGCCTTCGCCACCACGGCTGGTCATCTCCAGCCACCAGTCGACCCCCGCCTGGATCGACGTCTCGTCGCCGGTGTCGACGAAGAGGCGCCGTGTGGTTTGCAGCAGACCGGACTGGTCCTTCTCAACCGTCCTGTCGACCAAGTCGAGTTGTTCGTCGTGCGGCAGCGCCGCGAGCGAGCGGCCCTGCACGGCCAGGATCTGGAACGGCGCGAGGCGCACACCGGCCAGGCCGTCGGTCGACCAGCAGTACCGCCGGTAGGCGTCCGTGAACGCTGCTGCGTCGGCGGCACGTTCGCGCTGCCGGGCCAGCAGGGCCTGGACGTCGACCCCACGTGCGGCAGCCGCTTCGAGGGCCGCCACGGCGCCGGGGAGCACCGCCCTGGAGGCGGCTCCCACAGCCGCGTACTGCGTACGCAGGAGACCGGAAGCCTTCAGCGACCACGGCATCAACTCGGCATCGAGAAGCAGCCAGTCGGTCGCGAGCTGGTCCCATAGCCCGGCCCCGGCGACGGCGGCGCGGACCCGGCTGATGATTTCCTCAGTGAGGGAGTGGCCGACGGCGGAGCCGCTCATGGGCTCCGTGAAAAAGGGACGACCGGTGCGGGTGTACAGCGCCCCCGTGGCCGACGACGCTCCATCGAGCCCGAACTGCTTCCGTGCCACCTCCGCATCCCGGCACACCAGGGCCACTGCGCGCGACCCCATGTGTTTCTCCTCGCACACGACGCGCGCGACACCGTCCGACGCGTACTGCGCGAAGGCCTCGGCCGGGTGCTCCAGATAGCCGTCGCGCTGCGAGGTCGCCGTCGGCGCCATCGTCGGCGGCAGATACGGCATCAGGCGTGGGTCGATGGCGAACCGGCTCATCACCTCGAGGGCCGCGGCCGCGTTCTCCTCGCGCACGGACACGTGCCCCAGGTGGCGGGTCTCCACCACGCGGCGGCCATGGACATCGCCGATATCCAGAGGCCGCCCGGCGTGACCGCCGCCGGGGGCCTCGGTGCACAGCGGCTTCACCGGCTCGTACCAGACCTTGTCGGCCGGCACATCGACCAGTTCGCGCTCCGGCCAGCGCAGCGCGGTGAGTCTGCCGCCGAAGACGACTCCGGTGTCCAGGCAGATCGTGTTGTTCAGCCAGGACGCGGTGGGTACGGGCGTGTGTCCGTACACGACGGCTGCCTTCCCGCGGTACTCCTCGGCCCACGGGTAGCGCACAGGCAGCCCGAACTCGTCCGTCTCGCCGGTCGTGTCGCCGTACAGCGCATGCGAGCGCACCCGCCCCGACGTACGACCGTGGTACTTCTCCGGCAGCCCGGCGTGGCAGACGACGAGCCTGTCCCCGTCGAGAACGTAGTGACTGACGAGCCCGTCCACGAACTCCCGTACCCGCACGCGAAAGTCCTCGCTCTCGCCCTCCAACTGCTCGATGGTCTCGGCGAGTCCGTGCGTGCGCTGCACCTGTCGGCCCTTGAGATGACGGCCGAGCTTGTTCTCATGGTTGCCGGGCACGCACAGCGCGTTCCCGGCCGCGACCATGTCCATCACGCGCCGCAGCACACCCGGGGTGTTCGGGCCGCGGTCGACGAGGTCGCCCACGAAGACGGCCGTACGTCCCTCGGGATGCACCCCGTCGACGTACCCGAGCTTGCCGAGCAGGGACTCCAGCTCACTGGCGCACCCATGAATGTCGCCGATGATGTCGAACGGCCCGGCGAGGTGGGAGAGGTCGTTGAAGCGCTTCTCGGTGACGATCTCGGCGCCCTCGATCTCCTCCACACCGCGCAGGATGTGGACCTTGCGGAACCCCTCGCGTTCCAAGTGCCGAAGCGAGCGGCGCAACTCGCGCTGATGGCGGGCGACGACCCGACGCGGCATGCCGACCCGGTCGGCGCGGGTGGCGTTGCGCTCGGCGCAGACCGCCTCCGGCACGTCGAGAACGATGGCGATGGGCAGCACGTCATGCTGCCTTGCCAGCTGTATCAGCTGCTTGCGGCTGTCGCTCTGCACGCTGGTCGCGTCGACGACGGTACGCCGGCCCGCCGCGAGCCGCTTGCCCGCGATGTAGTGCAGCACGTCGAAGGCGTCCTTGCTGGCGCCCTGGTCGTTCTCGTCATCGGCGACGAGCCCGCGGCAGAAGTCGCTGGAGATCACCTCGGTGGCCTGGAAGTGTCTGCGTGCGAAGGTGGACTTGCCGGATCCGGTGGCCCCGATGAGGACGACGAGGGAGAGGTCGGTCACCGGAAGAGTACGGGCACTGCGCGCGGTGGCGGTGGAGCCACAGGAGCCGTCCTCCAAGACCTGCCCCGCACCGCCGGGTGAGGCGTTCTCGCAGCTCGGATCCGCGCCCGGGCCCATGTTCTGGTTGGTCATGCCGCCTTCACCCCGTCCTCGCTCTCATGGTCCGTGGTCCGGTCCGTCCGGTCGCCGTCGCTCTTTGTGAAGACCGCCATCTGGGTGGGCGGCCCCACTTCGGGATCGTCGTCTCCCACCGGCACGAACTCAACGCCGTACCCATGCCGCTCGGCGGCCCCGTCGGCCCATGCCCGGAACTCCTGCCGCGTCCACTCGAACCGGTGATCCCCATGGCGCACATGCCCGGCAGGCAGCGACTCCCAGCGCACGTTGTACTCGGCGTTCGGGGTCGTCACGATCACCGTCCGTGGCTGCGCCGACCCGAACACCGCGTACTCCAGAGTCGGCAGGCGCTCCACGTCGACGTGCTCGATGACCTCGCTGAGTACCGCCGCGTCGTACCCTTCGAGCCGCTTGTCGGTGTATGCGAGAGACCCCTGGAAGAGCTTTACGCGTTCCGCTTGCCGCTCTCCCATCCGATCCAGTTTCAGCCGCCGCGCGGCTACGGTGAGCGCCCGCATCGACACATCGACGCCCACGATCTCCACGTATCGTGCGTCCTTGAGCAGCTCCTGCAGCAGCTGCCCCTGTCCACAGCCCAGATCGAGCACGCGCCTCGCGCCGACCGCTCCGAGCGCCGCGGTGATCGCCTCCCGTCGCTGCACGGCAAGCGGCGTCGGCTGTTCCTTCGTGTCGTCGAGGCCCACGGAGTCGGCCACTGCGTTGTCGATCTCCTCGACGTCCGTGTCGTCCGCGTCGGCGAGTCGCAGCAGTTCCAGCCGCTGCCTCGCCTCACGCGTCAGCGACCATCGCCGCGACAGATAGCGGTTGGTGATCAGCCGCTGTTCCGGGTGCTCCGCGAGCCAGCCTTCACCGGCCCGCAACAGCTTGTCGACCTCGTCGGGAGCGACCCAGTAGTGCTTGGAGTCGTCAAGCACCGGCAGCAGCACATAGAGATGCCGCAGCGCCTCGGACAGCGTCAGCTTCCCATCGGGCACCTCCAGTACGAGACTTACGTACCGCGACTCCCCCCATTCCGGGAACTGCTCGTCCAACGGAACCGCCCTCAGCGTCACGGTCCACCCCAGCGGCTCGAACAACCCTCGCACCAGCGCGGCGCCGCCGCGCGCCGGCAGCGCTGGTACCTCGATCCGCAGCGGCAGCGGCTGCGCGGCCCGTTCGGGGCGCGCGGTGCACTGGCCGCGCAGCGCACTGGAGAACACGCGGCTGAGCGCCACGGCAAGCAGCGACGAAGCCGCGTACGGCCGGTCGTTGACGTACTGCGCCAGCGCGGCGTCCGGCGCCCCGCCCCGGCTCTTGCCTCGCCGCACCAACGCAACAGGGTCCACCTCGAGCAGCAGCGCGGCCGTGCAGTGCTCTGCCGTCGCCTCCGGGTACAACACATGAGCCGTGCCATGCGAGGTGGAGAACGCCTGCACCTTTTCGGGGTGCTTGTGCAGCAGAAACCCGAGGTCGGTCGCGGGGCGCTCCGGGGTACCGGTCGTGCTGATTGTCAGGAACATCGTTGGGGAAGCCTCGAAATGGGTCCGAAGTGCGGTCGCGTGCGGTGCGGCCCATTGCCGTGAACATCGCGACCAACGTGCCCGTACAAACGTACAACCAACGCCTGAGAAGCTCAGCGGAATTCCTCAGGAGCGATCCACCGGCCCGGCTTCGAAATCGCTGGAACTGATCCAGCTGGAGCAGCCAACAGGAGCCTCTTCGCAGCCAGTTGGGAGCCGGAACCGGACGGCCATCTGGCAGCCCGAGCATCTTGATCCGGCTGACGTGGCTTGGCGGGACCCGAGTGCCGGGGGCAGCGTGACAGTGGTGATGACAGCGTCGCCGTCATTCCGGCAGCGAGGGCGTCCCGACTTCGCCATGGACGACTCTCTCTGATGCGCCACGCTCGACGAAATCCTGCCTCACGGCGGTTTCGGCGTTGTCGGCGCTGGTGACGACGAGCGTCTGCTGTGTGTCACGGACGGGAGCTTCGCGGCGGGTTCGTGGGGTGGCGGACTGACGAAGTGGCATCGCCGCCGCCGCGCGGAAACCTGCGGCCCAGGGTGAGGAAGTCGCCCTCGTGGGCCGCCCGCCGGCCGGGACGGCAGCCGCCGCACAAGAGCTGAGTGCCCCCGCACTGTACGGCGGACTTCGCCGACCTTGCGCAGCTACGCGACTGGTCGGCAACTGCGGGCCTCCTACTCGCGCATCGACGTACTCGCCAACAACACCGGTGGTCTCATGGGCACCCGTGAGGTGACGCTCGACGGCTTCGAGAAGGCATCGTCTTCGAGAAGCCCCTTTGATTGAGCAGGCGACTGTCTGCGTGAGCCCCCCATTACGAGGAGCGTCTGCTTCCTCGTCCCAGCAGGCGGCCCCGGCCGTGTTGCGGCTCGCGGCGTGTGCCGTTCGTCATGGCTTGCGCGCGACTCCGCCCCAGCCCGCCGGGTCGGGCGCTGTCCCAGTGTCCGCATCAGGCATCTAATGCATCTATGGTGAGTTCCTTACCCTCCGCACTCACATACCGCCCTTTGAGGGCAGCGGCCTGGCTCACTTCCCTCGGACTAGGGTCGTCGCGAAGGGCCCACAACGAGGGGGAGGTTGCCGATGGCGTCGCCGGAGCCGGGAGTGATACCGGAATGGTGGAGGGGGAAACCGGAGTGGCTGAGGAAGCTGGTCTCGTGGGTCGTGCTGTGGAGCATCCCGGCAGCGTTCCTTATCGGCGCAGTCGCCGCAGTGCTGACCGGTATCCACGTGGAGGATTCAGCGATCCTCCCGCCGGAGGCGTGCGGCTCCGTCATCTCCCCCGAAGATGCAGGTCGCGACGATCTGGTGTGTGAGCCCGCACGGAGCGCCCGGCTCGGCTGGGCCGTGATGCTCCTGGTGGGAGGAATCGCCACCGCTGTCCCCGCCACGATCACCCAGGTTCGCCGAGGTGCGGAGTCTGACGAATCCTGGTGAGGGGCCCTCCAGCGAAGCGGAGTGGCTCCTCCACCAATCACGCCACGACCGCACACCGGAGCGGCCCTGCGCTGTCCGGTGGAGCCACGGCCCGACAACTGGCTTCTCATCCCGCCCGCCTCTCCCAGCAGCATCTGGAAGCCTCCGGCGTGGACTTCCCGGAGATGCGCGACATTCTCCGAAGAACGGATCAGGAGTACTGCCGTACCGCGAACATCGATATGGAACGGATCGTCGGCTGCCTGGAGAGGCACGACCTGGTCTCCGCGATGCTCAGGCGTCTGGCTCGTCGACGGTGACCAGTACGCCACAGCACGGCCAAGCCCTCTTTTGACCTGGGAGGCGCCGGGCCCGCTTTCCTGGCCCCAGCTCCCGTAGAAGGCGTTGGCGAACGGCGTGCCCCGGGGCCCGGGGCCGCCGACGACCAAGGGCCCAGGGGATGGTGCCGGGTGGTCAGTGCAGCTGTCAGTGGTGATCACCATCATGGGGGTATGGCCAACCCGAAACTGACCACCGGCAGTATCTGGCGGCTCCACCACGGCGACCGGGAGATTGCCCGACTGACCGTGACCGGCACCGACATGCCCTGGACTCACGCCGAAGTCGAGACACTCCCTGGCTTTGAAGAGTTCCGTCCCCTCTTCACTGAGCAAGAGCAGGCGGTCGACGAGGAGGACTGGGAGCAGGCCGACGCGTGCTACCTCCAGATCCGCAGCGCGCTCACCATGACGTTTCCCGACGGCAGCCCGGTCGCTGAGTTCATGCTGCACATCCACGACGACGGCACTGCCGGCTGGCGCTGGCACGACGAGCCCTTCGACATGGTCCCGTGACACGCTGGCTTCGCTGCTTCTGGGACGAGGAAGGCGTCCGGTTCTACTTCGAGCTGGACACCGATGGGTACGTGACCCGGTAAGCCGAGTTGCAGGACGAGACCCGGCTGCCGTACGACTTCCGGCTGCCGGAGCGGCCCAAGGCGCGGCGGCTGGTGTACGGGCAGTGCTGCGAGCACGGCGTGGACGAGATGGCGCGCCTGGCTGCGATCGCCGGGAAACGTCGTGACCGGTGGGCAGTCCGCTGACCGGGTGGACACGTTGCTGGCTTCGCGGAGCTGGTGGGCCTAACACCGCCGGGCACTACGCCATCGCCGACGTCGACAGCCGCCTGGCCTGCTCGACCGCCGGACGGCATTCCTGCATCGACTCATCGACAGCTACCGGGGACGAAGCTTCCCGCTACCTCGCGCAGGACGCCGAGGGCGGGGCCGGCAGGGCGCGGTCGGCGGCCGAGGCCCTGGCCGAGGAGTGCGGAGACCAGCCGCCGTCCCGGCGCGGGCCGAAGTGACCGGTCAGGCACCGAGGAAGTGCTGAGGGAGCGTGCCCAGCATCTGAAGGGCCGCGTAGTTGGTCCGGGCCTGCTTGATCAGCCGCACGTCCGCGACCAGCTCGGGGGCACAGCTCCCGGGCACTCTTTCCCCACCGCTCGTACAGGGCCCTCAGCTCTTTCTCGGCCTCCTCGACATCCCGTCGCCTCCGGCCGGGAGCAGCGGGCCGACTCGCCCGGGTCGCGGACCTCATGGAGGCCGACGGCATGTACACGACGCCGACCGTGGACTACGGAGTCGTGCTGCAGGGCGAGATCGTTCTCGAACTGGACGACGGTCACTGCACCCGGCTCTTGCCAGGGGACATCGTGATCCGGAACGGCACCCGCCACGGCCGGCGCAACCGCAGCGATCAGCCGGTCACGATGGCCTTCGTTCTCATCGGCGCGGAACGCGACGGCTGGCGGCACCGAGCCGCGGACGCTTGCCGTATCCGGACCACCACGTCCACCAGCTCGGTTACTTACTCCCGGACCCGGCCAGGCATTCGCCCGTGCCGTGGCGGCCCGCCATGGTGACGTCGAACTTGGGCATCTCTCTCATCCCGTTGCGATCGGCTCGCTGAGGTACGGGAATTGGTCGAGCAGCTTGCCGGTGGCGTCGCTGGGGTCCAGTCCCATCTCGAGGTGCCAGTTCAGTACCAGCTCGTAAACTGCTTCCGGCGCGGACTCCGTGAGGCCCTTGCCGTTCTGCGCGCGCGGACCCCACTCGGAGCTGGTGCCCACCCGGTAGCGCAGGACGTCCGGCAAAAGGGTGTCGGCGACGTACGCACCGTACTCCGCCGCGCTGTTTTTGCCGTACGTCCCGTCGTCATAAGTCCCCATGGCTTCGACGACCGCCGCCGTGTCGTCGGCCACCTGCTTCCAGAATCCCCGCTGCGCGGGCTCGCCAGGACGCTTGGGCCTGCCCACCAGATGGTCTTTGGGGTGACTGGCGTTGTAGTCGGCGCCGGCGGAGCCGCCGGAGAAGTCGTACAAGAACCCGACCAGAGGACCTGCGGCGTGCTGGAACTGGTGCCACGCGCCGTTCTCCTTGACCGCCGTGTTGCCCCAGAACCCGATCGTGCCGGTCCCGGTGATCGCGCTGGGTACCTCCAGCACGATGGTGCTGACGTTCGTGTCCTTGAAGGTGTTCTGGGCAGTCTCGGGAGTGAACCAGCTGTAGTTGGGTGCCGTGTGTGTGCCCAACGCCCGTTTCGTCTCCACGGTCAGCCGCGCGTCGTTGAAGAACGCGTCACCGCGCTCGCCCGCGAAGAGCTTGATTCCGTTCGAGCACGTGATGATCTGCTCCGGCTTGGATCCGGCCGGCGTAATGACCTTGCCCGTCATGTCGCGGTCGCGGGCCGCGCTGCCGGTGAGCTGCTCGAGCTTCAATCGCTGCACGCCGGCACTGTCCATCGGAAACGTGGCACGCCACGCAATATCCTCAAGGTAATCGCCGTTGGTGTCGATCTTGAACTCGTACAGCGCCTCCCGGTCGAATCCCGAGGCGGGAAACTGCATCGGGGCGACATTCATCACGAACACCGTGCCCATGGTGCCACGGAAGCAGTAGACGTCGCTGATATCCAGCTGCGGATTCGGTTGGTCAAGATGGTGAGACATTCTGTGGCTCCTCTAACTGACCGGGGGACGGGAGAACGGCTCAAGGCCGAGCGTGTAAAACCTGCCCATGAGCGGGAGGTCTTTGAAAGCGCCGAACTCGCCCCAGAACCACAAGTAGGGCAGCTTCTGGGCGTTCCACTCGACGCGATCGATCTTCCCGTTCGGGTGGCTGAGCTCGTACCAGCCTTCCTTGAACCCGCTCAGGATTGCCATGCGCGAAGCCGCGTTGCGCTCGGGAACGATCGATGCGTCAACCATCGTGCCGTCGGCGGCCGGTATGTTGGGCCACGCATACACCGTCGGGGCCACGCGCGGGCGATTTTCGAAGTAGCCCTCGACGGAAATGGCCTTGACGCCCTCGGGCAGCCGCAGTCGAGCTCCGGGGGTGAGCCGTGGCGCGTTGAAGCGCCGAACGCCACCCCGCACGATCTTGGCCGTAGCTGTGCCGACGGTGTGGGTGAGGCCGGGTTCCGACAGACCGGCAGCCTGGGCGGGGGTGCCCGTGGCCGTGCCGAGAGCGAGAAGGGCGGGGGAGGCGGCGATCGCCGCGAGCAGGCTACGCCTGGTCACCGCCGGAGTAGTGATGCCTGCGGCACCGTTATTGCCAGTGCCCGTGATTTTACTAGGACTGAATATGTCGGTCATCTTCTACTCCCGGTCAACTTCGACTCCTTGTCGGGCTCATATCGGGCTCATAGGGGAAGCGGCGGCCGTACCGACGGCGAACATCATCGGTGACACGGGGAGATCACCCGGAAAATTGTGCCGGTCGAGGTGCCGACGCCGTGCGGCGTGTGAGACATGCGCACCATCGTCGGAAAAATCAGAGGTGCGGGTCATCTCATTCGCCTTGAGCCAAGCTCAGTTCCCGCTCTCGCTGCCTCTGACGATCGAACGGGCAGCAGTCTGGGGCAGATTGCTGGTGGGGCCGGGTGTGGCGTTGTGTCACGGTAAGGAAAGCGCGGGGTAGTTACATCTCGCACAGCGGATCTCCCAGGCGGCGAACAACCCGCACCGCGTGGCCGGTTGTGCCCACTGGTTGTGCGGCGGGCGGTGCGTATGCCGCCGCACTGGAGCTGCGAGGAAACACTGCACTGGTGGGGGAAAGATAGTCAAGACTGTGGATCAAGGAAGTGTCGGTCAGCTGACCGGCATGGTGAAGTTGTGAAAGTTCACCGCTACCACAGCGGAAGGAGTGTGGGGATACAACGGCGATCACGCGGTCGGTATCTGGAAGATCGAGGACACCCAAGTGCGTCTGCGTGTTGGCCCGGTGAGCAATGCGTTCGCGAAGTCCTGTGCCAACGGCCCGAACTCGCTTGCCGTGACTTCAGGCGGGGGCAGCAGGCCAGTGTTGCCGACGCACCACGGCCTCGCCGGGGCCGGAGTCCGGGATGACGATCGTCTCGACGCGCACCGGTTCGTTCTTGCCCGGTGCGATGACACCGTGTACTTCCGGCGCCATGTCTGAGGTCTCTTTCTTCATTGCCGGATTGCCGGGAGCCGTGGTGGTCCGGCTTGGAGCCCACTGCGGCCTGCCGAGGAAGCCGGTTGCACCGCATCAGGGCGAGGCGTCGGCGGTTGTCACGTCATGCGTCGATCACCAGATGGTCCAGCGGCTTCGAGCAGCACAGCAGGATTTTGTTGTTGGCGATCTCGCGGGGGCGGATACCACCGTTGTGCTGCATGTCGACCGAACCCGCGAGCAACGTGGTCTTGCAGGTGCCGCACATGCCCTGCGCGCACGAGGCCGGCAGGGTGATGCCCGCACGGGACGCGGCGGCCAGGACGGAGGTGCCCGCGTCGCAGTCGATCGTGCGCCCACTGCGGGTGAACTCGATCTTGAAGCCCTGCCCGGTGTCGTGCTCGACGACGACCGGCTTCTCGAAGGTGAAGCTCTCCTCGTGGTAGCGGGCCATCTCGAAGCACGCCGTGGAGAGCATGCGCCGCACCGCTTCCATATAGCCGACGGGCCCGCAGGTGAAGACCTCCCGTTCGAGGAAGTCGGGGGCGATCTCCCGGAGCATGTCCGTGTTCAGTTGCTCGCCGCGGTCGTCGAGGACGTGGACCACGTGGAAGTTGGGAGCGGTGGCCGCGATGAATTCGAGTTCGCGGCGGAAGATGATGTCGTCGAAGGTGCGGGCGCTGTGGACGAACACCACGTCCACCGGGTGCGTCAGGTCGTAGAGCGTGCGGGTCATCGACATCACGGGCGTCACGCCGCTGCCCGCGGAGAGAAAGAGGTACTTGGGCGCCGGGTGCCGGGCGATGGAGAACTGGCCGAGCGGGCCGCGCGCCCGCACGGTGGTGCCCGGGGTCAGACGGTCGTGGAGCCAGTTGGAGACCAGGCCGCCCGGGACTCGTTTCACCGTGATCGCGACGAGGTCGGGGCGGGTCGGCGGGGACGAGATGGTGTAGCAACGCTCGACGGGGCGGCCTTCGATGTCGAGGACGAGGGTGAGGAACTGGCCGGGGTCGTGCCTGAACAGCCGGGGCTCGGTGGGTTCGAGGACGAAGGTCCTGACATCGCCGGTGACGTCGTGTACCTGCTTGCACACCAGTAGCCCGTCGCCCCAGGTGGGCGGGAGACTCAAGGTCGTCATCGCCGCTGTCGTCATGATCCCTCCAGGTGCGACTTCAGCCGGGTGATGTACCAGTTGACGAAGTCCTCGACCTGCGATTCGGTCGGGCTGTAGGGACCGGGCACATAGGCGGGACTGCTGATGCCCTGCTGGGCGCGGGCGACGAAGGCCGCGTCCTGTTCGTTCGTGACGGCCCATACGTTCGTCAGGGCGTCGAGGTCGTAGTCGACGCCCTCCATGGCGTCGGCGTGCACCAGCCAGGTGGTGCGTACGAGGGTGCGGTCCGCCGCCAGCGGGATGACGGAGAAGGCGACCGCGTGGTCCGCCGCGAAGTGGAACCAGGCGTTGGGCTGGGTGTGGAACCCGAGGTGGCCGAGGCGGGCTGTGGGGAAGTCGGCCAGCAGACGCTTGACCGCGGCCTTGCCGTCCTCGGTGAAGGACTCGCCGGCGAGGTCGAGCGGCTCGCGCTGGATACGGAAGCCGGTGGGGCGGCCCACCAGATCCTCGATCGTGGCGTAGGGCAGGCCCAGCGAATCCCATGTCGCGCGTGCCTCCGCGTCGGCCTTCTGGAAGCGCTCGTGGGTCGGACGCAGCGCCGGCGGGACCTCGTCCTCCGTGAAGTTGTAGAGAGGGAAGTAGCAGCGCTGGAGCTCGGGGTGGCCGGCGCAGTGGTAGCACTCCCGGTTGTTCTCCATGGTGAGCTTCCAATTGCCGTTCTCGACAAGGTCGATCTGTTTCGCCACCTTCGCGTGTCGCAGGTTGTGCGGCGCGATGTAGGGCTCGACGTGGGCGGCGACCTCGTCGAAGTCGGCGGGCGGCTGCGCGGCGAGGCAGATGAAGACGAGACCGGCGACGGTGCGCACCTGGACGGATTTGAGGCTGAAGCACGTGGGGTCGAAGCCGGGCGCCTGCGACTCGGCATGCAGCAGCGTGCCGTCCACGCCGTACGTCCAGTGGTGATAGCCGCAAACGATGTTGCCCACGGAGCCGCGTTCCTGGTCGAGAATGCGCGCGCCCCGGTGCCGGCAGACGTTGTGGAAGGCCCGAACCTCTTCGTCGTCGTCGCGGACGAGCATGACGGAGTACTGTCCGACAGCCACCGTGACGTAGTCGCCGGGCTCGGGGAGTTCGGCCTCAGCGGCGACGAAGATCCAGCTGCGGGCGAAGACGGCCTCGATGTCGAGGCCGAAGAACTCGTCGCTCACGTAGAAGGGGGCTTCGAGGCTATGACCTACGGTGCGTCGGGTGACGAGGTCGGCAGCGCTCGTGACGTGGGCTGGTGCGTTCATCTCATCTCTCCGATGGCTCGTCAGACCGGCAGGCACAGCCGCAGGGCGTCGTAGACGGCTGCGTGGATATTGCGACTGGTGACCGCGTCACCGATGCGGAACAGCTGGTACCGGCCCGCTTCGTTGCGGACGGCCGACTGTTCCTCGCGCGCCAGCAGGGCACGGTGGTCGACCTCACCGAGATTGCGGGAGCCGGGCAGCAGGTCGGTGTACAGCTCGTCGTTGGGAAGAGTGCCGTGCTCGACCACGACATGGTCGACGACCTGTTCGGTCTCCGTCTCGGTGTACTCGCTGTAGAGGGTCGCGGTGAGCCGCCCGTCCCCGCTGCGGCGCACGGAGCGCAACCGCTGGGCGAGCGTGGTGGTGACGCCGTGCTCGGCGAAGACCCTCAGATAGGCCGGGGAGTTCATGCTGCCGACGTCGGGTGCCAGCATGCGTTCCGGTGTCACGTAGTGCAGCCGGGCGCCGGCCGGGGCCAGGAGTTCCACGGCGTCCATCGCCGGGTAACCTCCGTGGTCGTCGTAGACCAGTACGTCGCTGGTGGTACGGGGGCGCAGGGAGCCGGACATCACGTCCCAGGTGTCGGCGACCAGTTCCTCGCCCGCGGTGAGGAAAGACCGGTTGGGCATGCCTCCGGTGGCGACGATGACGAGGTCCGGGTGTTCGGCGAGCACCTCCCGAGCCTCGGCGTACGTCGCCAGGCGCAGGTCGACGCCGAGGTGCTTGCACTCGGCGACCCGCCAGTCGACGATGCCGAGCAGGTCGCGGCGGCGGGGGTTCGACGCGGCGAGCCGGATCTGCCCGCCGGGCTGGTCGCTCGCCTCGAACAGCACCACATCATGGCCGCGTTCACCCAGGACGCGGGCGGCTTCGAGCCCGGCAGGGCCGCCCCCGACGATCACTGCCTTCCTACGGCGGCCACTGGTGGGGGTGATGATGTGGGGCATCTGGAGCTCGCGTCCGGTGGCCGGGTTGTGGACGCACTTGGTGTCCCCGGAGTCGTAGATCGCGTCCAGGCAGTAACTCGCGCCGACGCAGGGCCGGATGCGGTCCTCCTCACCGGAGGTGATCTTGGCGACCAGATGCGGATCGGCTATCTGGGCCCGGGTCATGCCGACCAGATCCAGCAGCCCTTCACGCAGGGCGTGCCGCGCGGTGGCCGGGTCGGCGATGCGGGCCGCGTGCATCACGGGGATGTCGAGCCTGCGACGCATCTCGCCGGTGAACCCCAGGAACGGACCGAGCGGGGTGCCGATGGACGGGATCGTCTTCGCCAGTGAGGCGTCGCTTTCGATGGAACCCCGGACGGCACTGATGAAGTCGATGCCGTCGGCGCTGAACCGCTCCGCCGCGACCAGCGCCTCGTCGAAGGTCAGGCCGCCGGGGAGATCCTCGCCGAGCGCCATCCGGATGCCGACGACGAAGTCCGGTCCGACGGCCTCGCGCACGGCGCGGATCACCCGGCGGGGGAACGCCATGCGGTTCTCCAGGCTGCCGCCGAGTTCGTCGCCGCGGTGATTCGTCGAGGGGGACAGGAAGCTGTCGAGGAAGTGGCCGTAGGACTGGAGCTCGATGCCGTCCAGGCCGCCCGCCCGGCAGCGCAGCGCCGCGGCGGCGTAGTCGGCGACGACGCGGTCGAGGTCCCATGGCTCGGCGGCCTTGGGGAACGCACGGTGCGCGGGTTCGCGTAGCGGCGACGCGGACACCACCGGCAGCCAGTCACCGGAGTAGTTGCTGGTACGGCGGCCGAGGTGGGTGACCTGGCACATGACGGCCGCTCCTGCGTCATGCACGTCGTCGGCGAGCCTGCGCAGCCACGGCACGATGTCGTCCCGGTACAGCAGCAGGTTGCCGAACGAGGGCGGACTGTCCGGGGAGACGACGGCGGAGCCGCCCAACATAGTCAGGCCGACGCCGCCGCGCGCCTTTTCGAGGTGGTAAGCGCGGTAGCGATCCTTGGGCAGTCCGTCCTCCCCGAACGCCGGCTCGTGGGACGTGCTCACCACCCGGTTGCGCAGGGTGAGGCGCTTCAACTGGAAGGGCTGGAGCAGGGGATCCATGTTCGTGGTCTGTGCGCGCACAACCGCTCCTGGGGAACTCTGTGGCTGGCTGACGACAGTTGCTTTTGCTGGGCTGCGCTCAAGAGGGGGTCTCGGTGTCGACACCAAGGCCCCAAGCGAGTTCGTGAGTTTCGCTATGCGAAACAGAGTCGCTATGCGAGACAAATGTGCGGCCTGGGTCTCCCCGCCGTCAAGACCTGCAAGCCCTGCAAGCCCTGCGAGTTATGGTCAGCCGCGCCTGATATAGCCCTTGCGCCACGAGATCTTGTCACCGGCTGCAATGAGCTGCTCGGCGAGCCCTGGAATCGTGTGGTCGTTGACGCGGAACGTCGGGCCGGAGAGGGTCACGGTGGCGATCACCTGGCCGTTCAGGGACCGGACGGGGGCGGAGAGGGCGGCCAGCCCTATCTCGTGCTCCTCGCTGGTGGCGCCGTAACCCAGTTCGCGAACGGTCTGCAGATGTTCCTTCAGGACCGCCGGGTCCGTGACGGTGTGCGGAGTGAACTTCTCCAGTGGCTGCGCGAGGATCTCGGCGGCCTGCTCCTGGGGCATGTGCGCCAGGAAGACCTTGCCCGCAGATGTGGCGTGCATGGGCGTGCGCTTTCCGACCCAGTCGATGCTGGTGATGGCCGCGCTGCTGATCACCTGGTCGATGCTGATGACCGCCTGCCCATCGTGGACCGCCAGGTTCACCGTCTCGCCGACGGCTGCGGCGAGCTCCTGGCAGATCGGACGGCTCAGCAGGGACAGATCGTTCCCCTTGGTCGCCCCGCCCGCGAGTTCGACCACGGTGTAGCCGATGCGATACCGCCCGCGTTCGCTTCCCTGCTCGACGAGGCCCCGCGCCTCAAGGGTGGCGAGCAGCCGGAACACGGTCGACTTGTGGATCTCCAGTGCCTCGGCGATCTCGGTGACACCGGACGGGCCCTGTGCGGCCAACACCTGGAGAATCGACACCGCTCGGTCCACCGACTGAACCGAAGTGTCCCGCGCCCGACCGTTGCTGCCCATGCCGGAAGCCTATCCGAGCACTGTCGCCGCCCACCGGGCGTGATCAAGGTTGCGGCGGCGTCTGCCAGACTCTACGCCAGCTATTCGGGGGATGGCCTCGAATCCTCAAAGACACCCAATGCTCATTTCGGCAAGCACCAGTAATCTTCAAAGGTAGGAAACTTCAAGTGCTCCGACGCGGCGAAAGCCTCACACTTCTACGTGTACTTGAATAACCCGCGAGGTGATACGAAAAAGGATTGGCGCACATTCCCTTTCGACGGCTCCAAATAGCGCGACCTACTGGGGTTGAGCTCGCGGTGTCGTAGGGACTGACGGCTCGTAGCCTGTGCGGTATCTCCGGGGCATGCGGTATCCACAAGGCGGCGGGCTGACTGCCGAACGGCAGTGGTTCCGCGAGGAGCGATGCTGTCGCCTCAGCCCCAGTGGACCGCGTCCATCTCGGGTACCCCTTGGCCCGGACCGGCTTCCCACCTGGTGCCGTAACAGCCCCAGCCGCTGTCGAAGAAGGCCCACGTCTGATCGTCGTTGTTCCAGACAGACTTGGAGGGCGTGATCGGGGTAACCCCGCAATACCGCCACCTGGGGTTGTAGTAGTCGGACCGTTGGCCTTGGTAGTTCGGCTCGGAGTAGAAGCACACCGTGTCGGCCGGGCAGTCCGTCGGCGCTTGCTGCTCGGCGGTGCCGGGGTCGGCTTCCAAGGCAGTGGCGGTGGTGGGTGTCAGGACGGGTTGGGTAATCAGCAGAGCGGCCGCAGCGGCACCGATGAGGAAACGGTGCAAGACATGTGTCACGGCGAGACCTTTCTGGTTGGGAGCTCCGTGTGTTGCTGACATGCCCGAAGTGGGGTTGATATACCGCTCTGAGTAGGCATGTTCACCCTCGCAACTGTCGACCCGTTATAGGGAGCAGCCTCTGTGAAGAGGTGCGTCGACCTGCTCTTCGATGCCTGAGCGCTCGTTCTTACATGGTTCGGGGCCTGGCGTGACGTCGCCTTCAAATCCTGGTTCTGGCCTTGAAGGCCGACGTTGTCGCATGGGGTGGGTGCGGATGTCGATGCAGCCGAAGGAACCGGGGGGTTCCCGGCAGAGACGGTGCGGGTGGCGCGGGCCGCGTTTCCGAGGGAGAGCCTGGCCGCCGGCGACGGGTCCCGTTCGTCACCGGGGCGGAGTTCGTCGTCGACGGCGGACTCACCGCACTCTGACCCGCTGGCCCACCGGTCTCTGGCCTGGGGGTGGCGGACGAGTCGGGCACGTAGGCCGGGTGCGTACAGGGCGCGGGGACGAGCTGGGGCCGTTTGTTCACCGACGAGGAGTTCGCGGACATGTTTCCGGCGCGGGGCAAACCGGCCTGTGCCGGACGAGCAGGTGTCGGTTCGGCCGCGGCAGGAGCGGCAACCGTCAGCAGGGGCACAGTCAAAGCTGTGGTCGGCAGGCCGCGAGTCGGTTTGTTCACGGTCGTGTTGCAGCGAGCCGGGCAGGCGCGCTCACCGTGGGGCAGTGGTTCACCCGGAAGCGCGCAACGCTTCCGCGATCTCCCTGTCTGCCACGGCCATGGCGGCGTCGGCGCGGACATACCAGACCTCGCGCCGGGCCGGGGACAGCCCCGACCAGGGGTGGCGTTCAGCGCTGTGCCCGAGAGTGCTGTACAGCGCCACCGCGTACTGCTCGCGCCGTTCGTCCTCGCTCATACCGTTCTCTTCATTCTTGCGTTCTCTTCATTCATGGGGGTGAGTCATAGCGCGAGTTCCATCGATCAGACCGGAGGCGCGCAGAGCTGCATTCTCCTCCAAGACCTCCGTCCGCATGCGCCCCCGCTCGCTCTCGCACGTGCCTCCGCCTGTACGTCCCAGCCTCTGCGACGCCCGGTCGACCGTGCTCCAGGAAGCCGACGCTGGCCGGTGGCCGGTCTGCCTCCTGCGCGGACGGTCGATCACTTCGCCACAGGGGCCCCATGCCAGCTCTGTCATTCGGTCAGGGTTGTCGGTCTGATCGCGGCATACACGAGCATGTCCACGCGCTTGCCGCCGATCTCCTGATGGCTTCGAAGCAGCCCTTCGCGTTCAAATCCTGCGAGTTCAGCCGTGCGTACGGAAGCCACATTCCATGGCTCTATGTAGAGCTCGATTCGGTAGAGCTCCGGTATGGACCAGGCAAACCGCGTCAGCGCGATGAGCGCGTGACCCGCGACCTTGCGACCCCGGTGGCGAGGGGCGACGGAGTACCCCGCTGTTGCCCGGCCTGCGGCGATGGGTGCGAGGTAGAGACCGGCCGTCCCGAGCGCCTCGTCGGTGTCCTTGTCGGCCACGCAGAAGGAGTAGCCGGTTCCGGTGCGGAGATGGCTGATCTGCCGCTCGATGTAGGCGAGGGCTTCCTGGCGGCCGGCGTTGCCAGGCAGCGAGCCGGTCTTCGGCACGTACGCATCGGTCGACAGGTCCATGAGCATGCCCACATCGCGCTCCTCAAAGGCCCGGAGGCGCACGTCCCTGAATGACGGAGCGACGGTCGGCATCACAGCTGGGACGGACTCACACAAGTAGATCTCGCTCCTATTCATCGTGCTTCCAGCAGCTCGGCCGGCTGCTGAAACCCTGTGCGCCGGTACAGGGGAGCACTGCGCTCGGACGGCCAGACTATGAGGGCATCCATGCCCTGGCTCTGCGCGTGCCGCTTCAGCGCCTCCAGCAGGCAGTGCCGAACCCACGGTTGCGCTGGGAGGGGACGACATAGGAGTTCGTGACGTAGCCGACGGGGGTGTTGTCCTCGTAGGGATCCGGGACTTTCTCGACAAGGTGCAGGAAGGCATGGCCGCAGATCTCCTCCCCGCTTTCAACGCCCCAGGCCGGCCAACGTCCGCTGTCGAGCCGCTTCCCGGCGAAGCCGCGCGGCAACTGGACGGAGTTCAGGTGGTGGAGGCCAGCCCACCGGGCTCCAGCCGCCCCTGCCCTGCGTACCGGACCTCGGCCTGCACAGGGCTCAGCAGGTATTCAGGTACCGTCGGCGGCTGCATGACGAGCAGGGCTATTCGGCGTTGGCGAGGATGTCGGTCAGCGTGGCGACCGCGTCGTGGGCGTCGGGGCCGGTGGCTCGTACGGTCAAGGTGCTTCCGGCCGTGGCTCCCAGCCCCATGACGCCGAGGACTCCGGTGGGATTGATTGTCCTGCCCTTGTGGTCCAGCTCGATGGTGCTGGAGAACTGTTGTGCAGCGCGGGCGAGTTGGCCGGCGGGGCGGGCGTGGAGGTTGGCGGGAAGCACCACGGTCGCTTCGTGGCGGGTGGTGCTGGGGGCGTCAGAGTTTGCGGACATGGCGGGCCTCTTCAACGGAGTTGGTGACGGATTGCAGGTCGGCACCGGATGCGGCGGCGACCACTGCGGCGACGGCGCCCTCGACGAAGGGAGCGTCGACGATGACGACGTCGGCGCGGGGGTGGTCGTCCAGGACGGTGCGCGTGGTCAGGACGGAGCTGCCGAGGTCGGGAAGGACCAGCACTCCGGCGCCCCGGTCGGCGTCCTTGATGGCGTTGCGAACGAGGTCGTAGCTGGTGCCGATCCTGCCGTCGTCGGTTCCGGCCGCGGTGACGACGGGAACGGTGTCGGAGCCGATCTGTTCCACCAGCAGGCGCAGGCCTGCGGCAAGCTCGGCGCTGTGGGACACGAGTACGATGCCGACGGGTGTGCTCATGAACAGCCACATTAAATATCGGAACGCCGTTCAGCAATACTGAATCGGAGATCTTTATGGTCCAGTCCGTGCACAGGGCAGTGCAGATCTTGCGGGAGCTTGCCTCCGGCGGCCCCAGGCTGGGCGTGACCGAGTTGGCCGACCGGCTGGGCGTCGCAAAGCCCACGGTGCACGCACTGCTGCGCACGCTGGAGATCGAGGGCCTGGTCAGCCAGGACCGGGACAGCTCGAAGTACCAGCTGGGATCGAACCTCGTGCAGCTGGGCAACGCCTATCTGGATACGCACGAGCTGCGGACGCGGTCGCTGACCTGGGCGGACGGGCTGGCGAACCGAACCAGGGAAGCCGTGTGGGTGGGAGTCCTCACGGGCGACCACGTGCTGATCGTGCACCATGCGTTCCGCCCGGAGGGTGCGGTGCAGATTCTCGAGGTGGGTGCGAGCATCCCGTGGAACACGTGCGCCCTGGGCAAGGCCATCGCGGCGTCGTCGGCGGCGCCGGTGCGGGAACGCCTGCTCGCAGGGGAGCTGGCGGTGCTCACCGGCGCCAGCATTACCGACCAGAAGGAGCTGGGGCGCCACTTGGAGGAGGTCCTCCAGGCCGGCTACGCGGTCGAGGACCAGGAGTCGGCGATCGGGGACGCGGGCATCGCCTCACCGGTCTTCGACCGTTCCGGCGAGGTGGCGGGTGCCATCGGCATCGTCGGCCCGGTGGAGCGCATGCTGGGCGAATCGACGCGCCAGGAACTCGCAGTGGCCGTACGGGAAACCGCCCGAAACCTCTCCCGCGACCTGGGGGCCCCGCGCCGGGCCGCCTACGCCCCGGGCGCCTAGGCGCACAGCCCCGCACCGCGGCTCGTCCCGGCGCGGCTGGTGTCCGACAAGGCACCGAACCCTCTTGACAGGCATGAAACGCGGGCTTAACTTCCGGAACCATGTTCATCAATGATGAACACCTGCCGGAGAGGTTGGGATGATCACCGGGGAGCTGTTCGGCGGCACGGTCCACTGGACCCAGCTGCCCGTCTACCTGGTCGCCGAGGTGGTCGGTGCTGTGGCTGCAGGGATCGTCCACGCCGCTTTCAAGACCCGTCCCGCGACAGTCGCGAACCAGGTGGCCACACCTGCCGTCTGCGAAGGAGTGCCGTCGTGAATAAGCTCATCAACAGCCCCGAGTCGGTTCTCGATGACGCTCTGGCGGGAATCGCGGCCGCGCATCCCGAGCTGGCCGTCGATGGCGAAGGCAGGGTCATCGCCCGAGCGGGTGGCCCCAGACCGGGCAAGGTCGCGCTCGTCTCCGGCGGCGGCTCGGGACACGAGCCTTTGCACGGCGGTTTCGTCGGACCGGGCATGCTGGATGCCGCGTGTCCTGGGGAAGTGTTCACCTCCCCAGTGCCAGGCCAGATGCTCACCGCGGCCAAGGCCGTCGACAGCGGCGCCGGCGTGCTGTTCATCGTGAAGAACTACACCGGTGACCGCCTCAACTTCCAGATGGCAGCGGAACTCGCCGACGAGGAAGGCATCACGGTGGAGACTGTCCTGATCGACGACGATGTCGCAGTGCAGAACTCCACGGGGACCGCGGGGCGGCGCGGCACTGGCGCCACGGTCTTCGTTGAGAAGATCGCCGGTGCTCTGGCCGAACAGGGCGCTGATCTCGCGGCCGTGACGGAGATGGCCAAGCGTGTGAACGCCGCGACGCGATCGTTCGCCGTGGCGCTGACCGCCTGCACCACTCCCGCCGCCGGCAAGCCCGGCTTCGAACTGCCGGACGACGAGATGGAGATCGGCGTCGGCATCCACGGCGAACCCGGCCGTCGCCGCGAGAAGATTCGCTCCGCCAAGGACGCCGTCGCCACCTGCATGGACGCTCTCCTCGACGACCAGCCACCGGCCGCTGGTGAGGACACCATCGTCATGGTCAACGGTCTGGGCGCGACCCCGCTCATCGAGTTGTACGTAGTGTTCAGCGAGGTGGCAGACGTACTCGCTGCGAAGAACGTGACCATCGCCCGCAGCCTGGTGGGCAACTACGTGACCAGTCTGGACATGGCAGGCGTCTCCATCACGGTGTGCCGAGCGGATGCCGACATGCTGTCTTTGTGGGACGCGCCTGTGAACACCCCCGCCCTGCGCTGGGGGGCCGAACCGGGTCGGGGGCGGGGCAGCGCATGAGGCGCGGCCCGGGAAGGGCAGCCGTGTGAACCGCGTCCCGCCCCCGGCTCTTCCAACCACCACCCCGTATGCACCGATCCCGACCCCGTATGCACCGATCATTGAACGGAGACCCCATGGATATCGACCTTGCCCGTGCATGGGTGCAGGCCATCGCCGTTGCCGTGGGCCAGCACAAGGATCACCTCACCCAGCTCGACTCGGCGATCGGCGACGCCGACCACGGGACCAACCTGGACCGCGGATTCACCGCCGCTGCCGCTGCCGTATCCGACCTGACCCCCGACACTGTCGGAGCCGTCCTCGTCAAGACCGGCACCACCCTCATCTCCAGCACCGGGGGTGCCTCGGGGCCGCTGTACGAGGGCGCATTCCGCGCTCTGGGCAAGGCCCTGGACACCCCTCTCGCCGACCCGCTCGCGTTTGCGGAGGCACTCGCCGCCAGCCTGGCAAGTATCCAGAAGTTGGGGACGGCCGCCCTCGGTGACAAGACGATGATCGACGCGTATGCGCCCGCGGTGACCGCCTTCGAGGAGCAGGCTCGCCAGGGCAGAGACTTTGCCGCCGCGGCAGGGGCTGCCGCCGACGCCGCCGAAGAGGGCATGCGCGCCACCACCCCCCTGCAGGCACGCAAGGGCCGCGCCTCCTACCTCGGGGCGCGCAGCGTCGGCCACCAGGACCCGGGGGCCACCTCGACTGCCCTCGTCTTCCGTGCCCTCGCCGACACGGCGGCAAATCCCTGACCGACCACCACATCTCTACAGGCCGGCAAGCGGCTTCCGGTATCGGCCCGGGCTTGCTGCATCGCACCGACGTCGTGCTCTCCGGAGCCGCCACGTTCGATCAGCTCACCAGCAACCTTCGCGGGAGCGCGCGTTCATCTCCGTCCCACCCGGCTGGAGCGGCTCACCGAGCCGGCTCAACCCACCGACACCTACTGGACGTAGCGATCACAGCCGCCCCGGGCGTGTGCCACACAGCCGGTCCCTTCGCCTGACCTCAACACCCCACCGCGTGAAGGTCACTGATCCATCCACCCTCGTTCCCCGACGGAGCTACCCTTCGATGACGTACTTCCTCCCGCAAGCCGACACCGTTCTGAGCGCCGCACGCGGTCTCGCCCTGGCCCACCCCGGCCTGATCGAAGTGAACAGCAGCCCTCTTTACCTGCGAGCCCGCACCAGCAACCCCGACCGTACGGTCGCCTTGGTCTCGGGAGGCGGCTCCGGCCACGAACCACTGCACACCGGCCTCCTCGGCCCCGGCGGCCTCGACGCCGTCTGCCCCGGCGAGATCTTCGCCTCCCCGCACAACCGGCAGATATACGAGGCCGGCGTGGCCGCCGCGAAGAGTAACGGCGTACTGCTCATCATCAAGAACTACACGGGCGATGTGATCAATTTTCAGATCGCGGCGGAACGCCTTCGCCACGACGGCATTCCCGTAGCCACGGTCCTTGTCGACGACGACCTGGCCACCGACAAAACAGACACCGCCACCGGCCGCCGGGGCACCGCGGCAACCGTGGTCCTGGAAAAGCTGCTCGGAACCTTCGCCGACCAGGGCGCCGAACTGGAGGATCTCGCCACACTGGGCGCGGAAATCGTCGCGCGCTCCCGCAGCCTCGCTGTCGCGGCCCGAGCCCAGACCTCACCCTCGACCGCAGCACCGGCCTTCGACCTGAGCCCCGGCACGCTGGACTACGGTGTCGGAATCCACGGCGAGCGCGGTACGCGCACCATCGATCACCGCCCCGTCGAGGAGCTCGTCCGGCAGATGACCGACGATCTGCTCGAGGCCCTGCCCGCAGGGCAGGACAACGTACTAGCCGTCGTCAACGGCCTGGGCGCCACGACAAGCCTGGAACTGCACGCCATCGGCGCGATCCTGCACGACCTGCTGACGGCCCGCGGCATCCAGCCCCTGGCCATCGTTCCCGGCACGTTCACCGCGGCCCTGGACATGGCCGGCTTCTCCCTCACTCTCACCTCTATGAAGGCCGAGTGGGCCGACTTGTGGACGGCACCCACCGACACGCCGCTCGTCCTTCCCTCCCTCACGCTGTCTCCGGACACCGCGGCGACCGTCGTTGCCCAACCGGCCGCCGCCCCAGTACGCGCGGGCGGGGAGGCCCCGGCCGGCCGAGCCGTACTCGACCGCTATTCGGTGATCGTCTCCCAGGCCCGTGACAACCTCACCGCCCTCGACCAGCTCGTCGGCGACGGCGACTTCGGCGACAACCTGCTCGGCGGCGTGCGGCGGGCGGCCCGTCTGAACGAGTCGGGGACCGACGGCGTGGCTGCCTTGGCCGAGGCATTCCTCAACGACGTCGGTGGCACCAGCGGTCCGCTCTTCGGACTCTTCTTCCAGCATCTGGCCACCGTGCCCTGGTCCGACGGCCACGCGCCTGATGCACTGGCCGTCGCCGACGCAGCGCAATCCAGCCTCACCGCAATCCACCGCGCCGGCGGAGCCGAGGTCGGCGACTGCACCCTCGTGGACGCACTCGCACCCGCCATTGATGCCTTGGCCACGGCTGCCCGCGATTCCACCGGCAGTCCCTTCACCGCTGCCGCCGAGGCCGCCGTCCAGGGCGCCCTGAGCACCGCGTCCCTCGCCCCCCGTCGCGGCCGCGCCAGCTACGTGGGCGAGCACGCCATCGGCGTCCCCGACCCGGGGGCCTTCGGTGTGGCACTGCTGTTCACCGCGCTTGCCGGCGTCTACGAGCCGGCCACCGCCACGCGCCTCCCCGACCCCCAGCGCCTCACCTCCCGCTGACCCGGACCGGCGCGGGTCACGCCGGCCACCGCAAGGTCCGGCACGGCATCCCCGGCCACAGACCCGCGCCCTGAACGGGCCTGAGGACGCGACCAGCGCCCTCAGGCCCGTTCCTCTGCATCGCAGGCAGCCGGCGTATGGGATGACCTCCAGCGCGGGCGCTGCTGGACCAGCTGCGGGCGGCCCTCAAGCGAAGGCAGTACTCGGCGAGCTCGGCGGGCGGAATATCGCGGTGCAGGCCGCCGCTGTCGGCGCCTTCGGCGACCAGAGTCCGGACCATGTGCGCCAAGTGGCGTTCGGTATGGATGACGTGCTCGCTGAGGTGGAGAAGTGGGGGGAGCTCGCCGCCACGACGCCCCGCCCGCTTACCAAAGCACCACTCACCGTGCAATGGCCCGCGTCCACGTCCGCCAATCGCCATAACCCGGAGCGCCCGGCGGGGGAACGGCACCCGGCTCGGTGACCTCCGCCGTCAGAAGTGCGAGGTACAGGTGTGCGCGGCTGACGGGATCGTTCAGATCCATCTCCAGCGCCCGCGCGGCCCGCGCGATACGACGGGCGACCGTACCGCGGTGCACGCCGAGCTGCTCCGCCGTCTGCCGAACGTTCCCGTGACGCTCAAGCCACAGGATCAGGGTCTGCCGCTGGGCAGCGTCCAGGGGATGGACCAGGTCAACGGCCCAGTGCCGGGCCGTGGGGATGTCGACCAGCCACACCAGGCAGTCGGTGGCGGGATTGACCCGCTCGACCGGCCCTTCGGGAGCCAGCGAGGGCCCGGTTGCCGCTGTCATGCGCAGAGCCAGGAGCAGCCGAACCCGGACGCACGCCTCGTCCAGGTCTGTGTCCAGTGCCGTTGCGATCCGGCGCAGCCGCTCGCGCACGGTAGCGGACGGGCAGCCCAGCTCGCGGGCGGCGGCGGCGACCGAGCCGCGGGGCAGCCACGCCCGAAGGGTGCGGCGCTCGCTCTCGTCCAGCGGGGACAGCAAGGCGCTGGTCCAGGCGGTCAGCCGGTCGTGTGGGATGAGGTGGAGCAAGTGCTGTTCGCCGAGACCAGCCGCCAGGTCGACGCGGCGCACGGTGGCCGCCGCTCCCGCCTGGACCCTCGCACGCGAGGCGGGGGGCAGTTCCTGTTCGGTCCAGATGAGTTTGCCGTCGGCCGTGTAGCGCGTTCCCCAGCGGTGCGTCAGCTGCGCGACGAGGAAGAGGCCCCGGCCGCCCTCGTCCGTGATCCGGGCGTGCCGCAGGCGCGGGGAGGTGCTGCTGCCGTCGGCGACTTCGCAGGTCAGCACGTTATGCAGGATCAGGCGCAGGCTGATGGGGCCGGTGGCGTGGCGGATGGCGTTGGTGACGAGTTCGCTGACGACCAGCTCCGTCGTCATGGTCAGCTCATCCAGCCCCCAGGCAGTGAGCTGTTCCGCGACGCGGGCCCGGGCACGGGAGACGACGGCAGGTTCTGCGGGCAGCTCCCAGTGGGCGAAGTGCTGGGCGTTGAGGGCGCGCGTGCGGACCAGCAGCAGGGTGACGTCGTCGATGTGCGGGCCGGTCAGGAGAGCGTCGGTGATGTCCTGGCAGATCGTGTCAAGTGGGGCTGCGCGGGAGCGTGCGAGAGTGTCGGCCAGCTGGCCAAGGCCGAGATCGACATCGTGATTGCGGTCAGCGGACTCGATGAGGCCATCGGTGTACAGGGCGATCAGGCTCGACTCGCCGAGTTCCAGCTCGACGGACTCGAACGGCAGCGCCCCGAGGCCGAGCGGCGGCCCCGCGGGCAGGTCGGGAAAGGCGACCTCACCATCGGGAGTCGCCACCGCGGGCGCGAGGTGCCCGGCGCGGGCCATTGTGCAGCGTTGCGTTACCGGGTCGTACACCGCGTACAGGCAGGTGGCGCCAGTCAGCGCGGTGGCCATGGCCTGGTTGTCGGCCTCTTCCTCGGCGAGGCGGATGACGAGATCATCCAGGTGGGCCAGCAGTTCCTCGGGGGGCAGGTCCATGTCCACCAGAGTGTGGACGGCGGTGCGCAGCGTGCCCATGGCCGTCGCGGCGGCGACACCGTGCCCGACCACGTCACCGACCACCAGGCCGACCCGGGCGCCGGACAGGGGGATCACGTCGAACCAGTCGCCGCCCACGCCTTCCCGGGCGTCGGCCGGCAGGTAGCGGAATGCGGTCTCCACCGCCGCGCCGCCGCTCAGCACATGTGGCAGCAGGCTTTGCTGCAACGCCAGGGCAGCAGCGTGCTCGCGGGCGTAGCGGCGGGCGTTGTCCAGGCAGAGCGCAGCTCGCGCGACGAGTTCTGCGGTGAGGAGCGCGTCGTCCTCTTCGAACGGCGGCCGACTGCTGGACCGGACGAACTCGGCGGCACCCAGCGCGGCACCGCGGGCGGACATGGGCACGACGATGCGCCGTGTGCCCGGACCGGTCCGCTCGCTCGCGGCGGCGCGCTCGTGCACGTCGGCAGAGCCGCGCACCGCCACCCGCCGCAGCGGGGACGGTCCCCCGGCCGGCGCGGGGATGGGCTCGTCGCCACGCAGCACACCCTCCAGCAGGTCGACGACGACGACGTCGGCGAGGCGGGGTACCGCGAAATCCGCCAGATCCTGGGCGGTCCGGCGCACCTCCAGGGTGTTGCCGATCGCGGTGCCGGCCTCATTCAGCAGACTCAGGCGTTCCCTGGCCCGGGCACGGTCGGTGACGTCCATGACCAGGACGCAGAGGCCGATCATACGGTCGGCGTCATCGTCGAGCCGGAGACAGGACAGGGAGTAGCCGCCCCGGTACGCGTAGCCGATCAGCGGCTCCCCCGTCTCCAGCACCCGCCGCATCCGGGCGTCGAACGCGTCGGCGGCCGGATCAGTGCCGCCGCCCGGTAGCAGGTCGCCCATCCGGCGGCCGAGACAGCTGTCGTGCGGCGCTCCTGCCAACTGTTCCAGGGCTTCGTTGACCCAGACGCAGCGCAGGTCGGGGCCCAGTACGGCCGTCCCGACCGGCACGTGGTGCAGGCATCGTTCCAGTACCGTGCGGGAAAACGCCATGACAGCCGTGTTCGACACGTCCCGCGCGGTGACCAGGACGCAGCCGAGGCCGTTGATCGTGAATGCCGACGAGACCTCCAGCTCCACCTCGAAGCAGCGGCCGTCCCTGTGCCGCAGCATCACGGGGCCTGGCCACCCCCCGCTCCCGCGGGCCGCTCCGCACACCTCGGCCGGCTCCGCCAGGAGCCGCCTCGCAGGCCGGTCCACCACCTCGGACGCCGGATAACCCAGCAATTCCTCTGCCGCCCCACTCCACCCCCTGACCGTGCCGTCCTCACCGATCACGGCAGTCGCACCGGCAGAGTCGAACGGTCTCCCCGCGGAGAAGATCATAGGGAAGCCTCACCAGTAGTCATTTTGCTCTTATCCACCATAATGCTCAATCTCGGCCACTCCTATAGGAGTCATTCGCCGACGCCCTCGCCCGGTGTCGAAGCCGGGCACGACGTGTGCGAGCACACGCTGTCTGCGAGCCGGTCTCGTTCAACGACCTTTCGGCCGCGTTACGCAGTCTTCCCCACGTCCTTTCCCACGTCGTGATGGGTGGCGGGTCGTCGGTTCTTCGAGCCGCTCGGCGGACGGGGGACGGGGGAGCCAGCCTGGTTCCGCGGGCCGTTCCCAGGGGCGGCGGAGGTCTTCGACGAACAGGCGGCCGAGCCGCAGTTGCCGAGCGGCAGTTGACGAGGGTGGCGACCAGCTACTTGCGTCCGAACAGCGCTTGGTCTCCCAACCGTCAACTGCCCCTGTCCACCACGCTCTACAACGTTGCCACTTTGGCCACTATCACCTGCGGGGTGGCGTTCATGTTCCATCAGCGCCTGGCTCGCCTCTTGTCTCGGCACCATCGCCGACGCCCCCGGTTCCGGCCTTGCCGACGACAATGCCGTCCGCGAACCGCCCTACAGCAAGCGCGAACGCCAGCGACAGCACTGGCGCGCCGTCCAGGACCGGGCCGAGCAGCAGTGAGCTCACCACTTTGGGAATACCGGGCGGAGATCGGCTCGCCGGCCGATACACCGCGTTGGGCAGCAACTCGCCGTCAACTGCTTGCCCCAATCAGTCCACCGCGTTTGGATTAGCGCTCGGCGGACGGTAGAGATCCGTGTCGACACGAAGTCAAGGATCACGGGCACATGCGAACCCAGCTACTGCGAATTCGCGAGGCGGCTGAACGTCTCGGAGGCTCCACACACCTCCTTCGTCATTGGGAGGCCGAAGGGGTGATCACTCCGCATCGCACCGCGAGCGGTGTCCGACCCGACGACCCGGAGCTGCTGGATGCGCTTTCGATCGCAGTCAAGTGCCAGCAGGGCCGGCATATCGCTCAGCGCGATCGCTCAGCTGCTGAACGGCCGGCCACAAGAACGCAGGCACCTTCTCGCTGAGCAGCGCGACGCGATCAACCGGCAACAGGCGCAACCCGAACGGACCGCGACCTTCCTCGATCACGCCTTTGTATTGCCCAAAGGGTTGTTCACGCGGCTGATGGGTGCCTGGCCTCCGAGCGCGGTGTGGCAGCGGTGGTGGTTGTAGGTGTGGAGGAAGTCGGCCAGAGCGGCGGTGCGTTCGGTGTTGCGGGCAAGGAAGCTGTCCGACGAAAAGGGAGCCCCGCCGTACCCGCTGAGCAGATCGGACGCCGGATCGGCGTCGACAATGTCAGTTGCGGGGGCCAGGGTCGCTCCAGTCTCCTCACCGGGTGGTCTTCGACGGTGGGCTGTGCCCCTGCAGAGTGATGAATGCCGTGTCGACCAGGGTGGGCAGGTCTTCGGCACCTTCGCCGTCCACCCAGACGGTGAGGGCGGTGGTCAGTGCGGCCAAGGCGGCGGAGGTGAGGACGCGCGTGGCCAGTTCGCTTTGGTCTGGTCGGCGGCTGGTGAGGGCGTGGGTGAGTATTTCCTCGGTGGCGTGCTGGTTCTCCCAGACCCGGGCGCGTAGGGCCGGTGTCCGCAGGACGAGCCGGGTGCGGATCAGCAGTGCCTCTCGGTCGGTGGCGTAGACCGTCTTCAGCCCGTGGGTCAGGGCCTGGTGCAGGGCCGTGAGCGTGTCCTCTTCCGGAGGGCGCTCCGCGATGAGCTGGAGGATCATCGGGTCGTAGTCGTCGGTCTCGACGACGGCCTCTTTGGTGGGGAAGTGCCGGAAGAACGTCATGTGGGACACCTCGGCGGCGGCGGCGATCTCCTCCACCGTGGTGTTCTCGTACCCCTTGGCCAGGAAGAGCTGCAGGGCCTGTTCCTGGATGGTGCGGCGTGTCTGGGCCTTCTTGCGGGCGCGCAGGCCCGTCGGCCGGGGCTCGGAGACGGTCATCGATGCTCTCTTCTGTCTCGTCAGGCGTTACCGAGTTCGAGGCTGCGCCAACGCATGGTCGTCGCGACGATGGAGATCAGCGCGACGGCGACGGGCAGGACGAGCTGGACTCCGGCGACCTGGAATTCGGCGCCACCGAGCCCGGACCACAGGCCCGGCACGGCCCACGGGAACCAGCCGCCACTGCCGAAGGAGGTGACGAGCTGGGTGGCGACGACCAGGCCGATCAGGCCGCCGACGGCGCCGAGGTAGCCCCGGGTGACGGTGGCCAGCCAGGCCAGCGGGAAGGTGTTGCACGCGCTCAGCAGGCTGACGCCGAGCGGCAGCCACCACCGCGGCGGCTGGGATCCGAGGTCGCCGAGGAGCAGACCCACCCCGAACAGCGCCAGGGTCGACGCGATCGACACGAGCACACTCCAGGCCAGCAGGACGGTGCACTTCGCCAGCGCGATGCCGCCACGGCCCGTGGGCAGGCCGAACAGCGCGGCGACGGTGCCCTCGGTGAACTCCCGGCCGAAGCACCAGGCGAAACCGAAACCGAGGCCCAGCAGCACGGCGACCGCCATGACCTGCGTGCCGGTGCCGAGATAGGCGGCCCAGCTGGATCCGTGCACCAGCAGCCGGGCCTTCGCCGCAAAGCTCGACGAGGAGTTTGCCCGCAGGGCAAGGATGGCAGCCGCCGCGAGCAGCGCCGGCGCCAGCACGATGACGGCGGTGCAGATGACCGCTACCGGAGCCCGGCGCATTTTCATGGCCTCGACGGTCAGGAGCCTGCCGAAGTCGCCGGTCATCCCGCCTCCTCGGGCCGGACTTGGTCGGCCTGATAGATCAGGTCGAAGAACGCGCGTTCCAGATCGAGGCCGCGCGGATCGAGGCCGCCGACGATCCGGCCGCGGTGCAGCACGGTCACGGTGTCCGCGAGCCTGGCCAGCTCGTCCAGGTGGTGACTGGAGATCAGCACCGAGCCACCGCGTTCGGCGACGCCGGTGATGATCTCCCGTAGGCGGACGACGGCCGAGGGGTCCAGGGAGTTGCTCGGTTCGTCGAGCACGAGCACGGTGGGCCGGTGGACGAGCGCGGAGGCGAGCGCGACCTTTTGCCGGGTGCCCAGCGACAGCCGTTTGCCGCGCCGGTCGAGCCACCGCTCCAGGCCGAGGTCCTCGGCGGTGCCCTGCACGCGGTCCGGGAGGGTCTCGCGGTCCATTCCGTGGAGCAGGGCGGCGGCGGTGATGTTCTCTCGGGCGGTGAGCTCGGGGTAGACGGCCGGGGTCTCGATCATGTGCCCGATCTCGCGCCAGCGGGCGGCCGGTAGCGCATCGACCGGGACACCGAACAGCGACGCGGTCCCGCAGTCGGCCGACAGCATGCCGAGCAGGATGCGCATCAGCGTCGTCTTGCCGGCGCCGTTCATGCCGACCAGCGCGTGGATGCTGCCGGACCGGATCGCCAGGTCGATGCCGTGCAGGACCACATCGCCACGGAGTGACCGACGCACACCCCGCGTCTCCAGCAGGACATCGCCAGGCTGCCACCCAGAAGGCACCGGCCGCTCCGTTCCAGTGCCCGCGACGGTGGGATCGTGCATGAGACCGCCTACGTTAGCGACTAACTTTCGTTAGACGCTAACTCTAAGGGAGTGGCCAGGTCCAGTGATCAGCTTCGCGCCCTCACTCACTGCCCACCGAGTCGCCGATGATCCCGCTCTTCCCGCCGGCGCCGAGATGGTCGATGACCTCAGCCAGGGTCCGCAGCCGCACATCAGGGCTGACGGTGCGTCCCCGCTCGACAACAGGGGCCGCACCTCGCTGATGGCCCGGGTGATGGTGGATCGGTCCACGCCGAACCAGCAGGCCAGCACGTCATGAGTGGTCCCGTGGCGGTTATGGACAAGCGTGGCCAGGAGCCGGTCGACGAACACCAGCCGGTGCTTCGCGCCAGCGTCCACGGCCCGCTTCCATGGCCGGGACACCAGCCTGACCTGGTGTCGCTCGTGCCACAACGGGCCTACCTGGGCGACGAGTTCCGTGATCACATCGGCCGACAAGCCCGTGACCCTCCGCTCGCTGATGATCGCCGTGTGCGGTGGACCGGTCACCGAGCAACCCCTGCCTTGGCAGACCGAGTTGTTCGCGTGCGCGGGCCAGGAGGCCATGGCGAGGGTCGGCTCCCGGACGCCCCGGCCTGCGGAGTCGGGCGGAAAGCTCGTCGGCGATCTCGCGGATCGCGGAGCGGTACGGCCTGTGCCGACCTGGAGCGGATGGGCGATTTCGCCCACCGCACGATTCCCGCAACCGAGGCCGGCTACCCCCGCTCGGGATGCAGCAGAACCTCGCTGCCGATGGGTGTGAAACCGCAGGCGAGGAAGGCACGCATGGAGCGGGCGTTGCCCGGGGAAACGGCGGCGAAGACCGGTTCTCCTTCCGGAACCAGAGAAAGGGCATCGGCGAGGAGCGAACGCCCATGCCCTCGGCTGTTGTTCTGAGCGCGGTGCAGTTCGATACTCAGCTCTCGCCGCCCGGCAAGTCCGTCGGCCAGGGTGATGAGGCCACGTTCGTCCCCGTGGACCTGGACGCTTGTCCGCAGCCACCGAGCGTGGCGGACACGTGGATGCTCGTCTGCGTCGGTCAGCTCCGCCAGGCGTGGGGGGCCGCCGGTGCCGCGGGCCGTCAGTGTTGCGTCGGTGACGCCGATCCAGCCCTTGGGCCCGGCGAGGTGGCGCAGGAAGTCCGGAGAGAGCGTCCCGCCGAAACCGTCTGGCTTCTGGGCGTATACGTCCTGGCTGGTCATGGCGGTGGCGACGACGGCATGACCGGTAAAGGCGACCGAGCATTCGAGACCCCCGGGCAGAGGCGGCAGCACCGTCACCCGGCCGTCGACCGGCGGGAAGCAACTGTCGGCAGCATCCATGAAGTAAGTGAGGAGTGGGTGCGACTCACGCACGAGTGGCTCACCTGCGTGTCGAGGAAGTCCAGTAGCGAGTAATTGTCAGATTCTATGGCGCGCCGGAGGCTCCTGAGGCTCGCGTCACCGCTTGCGGATCCAGCCGATCATGCCGCGCTTGGTGATGGTCAACGGAGTCTTGAGCCGCGCGGCCTCTTGCAGGACCGCACCGTGTTTGCGCAGGCGCCCCATGTGGTGGCGCACGGTGAGGTGCCCAACCCCAGCCGTGTCCGGCTCTCGTGGAAACGAGTTCGCTGATACGGATACCGCGGTCGTGTGGTCCGTTGGGGAGCCACCGCGGCCCGCCGCCGTCCGGGCAGCTGAACCAGCCCGGGGGGCTTCCAGCGATGCTGGGAAATCCCCGGGAACTTCCTGGGTGGTGCAGGGTGCCCGACCGCCTACCCGCTCTCGCCGCAGGCGAGCAGGCGGGAGACGCGGGCGGCCCCGAGACGTACGGCTTCCTCCAACTGCCGTCGGCGTGGGGCGAACATCGTGGTGGGAACGGAAGTGGCCACGGCTCCCGCCACCTCGCCGTCGCTGTAGACCGGGGCGGCCACGCAGGACAACTCGGAGCTGAACTCCCCGACTTCGACGGCCACACCCGAGGACCGCACCTGGCTCAGATGCCTCTCCAGGAGGTCGGGAGCGGTGATGGTGGAGGCGGTGAGAGGGGCCAGGCCCTGTCCGCGCAGGTGGTCCCGGCGCCTTCCGGCCGGCAGGGACGACAGCATGACCTTGCCGAAGGCCGTGGCGTGCGGAGCCTCGTGGAATCCGATGCCGAGCGGTTCGGCCCGCGGCGCCTCGGATGAATCGGCCACCTCGGCGATGACGATGTCCTCGTCCCGGAAGACGGTGTAGTAGGCGGCGGCCGTGCACTCCCGGTGGATGTCGTGGAGCACCCCGGAGATACCGGGGGTGACATCGAGCTGCGCACACAGGTGGCGGTGCAGGTCGGTGAGTTTGTAGCCCAGCCCGTAGCCACGGGAGTGGTGGAGACGGACCAGGTAGCCGTCGTGCACGAGGGTGTTCAGCAGGCGGTAGGTGGTGGGCAGGGTCAGTCCCAGGCGGCGGGCCACAGCCTTCGCAGTGATGCCGTCGCCGCATGCGGCCACCGCTTCCAGCACCATCAGCGCACGCCTCACCGATCCGAGCAGGTCAGGGGGTTCGACCGCGTACTGATCACTGCCGGCCATCCTCGTCCCCCTTTCCATGGGCTTCCGTGGGGCCCGGGGCCCGGCCCTGCGGGCCGGCCGCCGCCACGTCCCGCGGCGGCGGCCGACGTGCCAGGATAACAGTCAGGCCGTGGCCGTCCGAAGCCTGCTGACCGCGACGTACGTGCGGCCGGCCAGCAGACCCCCCACGACCTGCGCCAGCAGATACACAGGGAGCTGGGACCAGCTGACCGTGCCGCCCGACAGCGCGGAGATGATCAATGGTCCAAGATGCCGTGCCGGGTTCAGCGAGGCACCGGTGACCGGGCCCAGGGCGATCGCGATCGCGCAGACGGCGAAACCGATGGGGAGGCCGGCGAATCCGCCCGGGGCTCGCTGATCGATGACGCCGAAAACGACGAAGACCAGGATGAAGGTGCCCAGGGCTTCGGCGAAAAAGGCTTGGGAGACGGAGGTCGGGGCTGCGTAGGCGGCCACGCCGAGCCCCACACGCACCGCTCGCATGCCGAGCACGGCGATGATGGCTGCAGCGCCAACAACCGCCCCTGTGCACTGGGCCAGGATGTAACCGGGGGCTTCACGCCAGCTCATCCTGCCGGTCGAGGCCAGAGCCAGGGTCACGGCCGGATTGATGTGGCAGCCCGAAACGTGTCCGATGGCGAACACGGCGGCCACGACCACCATGGCGAAGGCAAAGGCGATCACCCCCAGATCTGCCATGGTGAAGCTGGTATGTCCATTTTTCTGGAGTATGAGTGCGGCCGGAACCGAGCCGACGCCGAGGAAGACCAGAAAACCGGTTCCGAGGAATTCTGCAAAAAGTCGCTGGCGGAAATTATTCTCTGTCATAGCTTCACCTGGGGCCGTGGCCGCCGGGAACCAGAATCCCCCGGCCCGGCAGACGCCCGTGATCCAGGTCGCCTATTGCGTCGTTCACCGCGTCCAGCGGATATGTGGTGGTGTGCAGCCGTACTTTTTCCTGGGCGGCGAGTGTCATCAGTTCCCCGAGGTCGTTGAAGCTGCCGACGAGATTGCCTACGACATTGATCTCCGCGGAGATGATGTCGATGGTCGGGACGTTCACACGGCCCCCGTACCCGACGACGAAGTAGGACCCCGCTCGGCGCAGCATCGCGATGCCCTGCGACTCGGTTCCCTGCTCGCCGACGAAGTCGATGACCACATGCGCGCCTTGACCGGCGGTGATCTCCCTGACCTCTGCCACCGGTTCCCCTGTGGCAGCGTTCACGGTGTGGTGCGCTCCCAAGCTCTTGGCGAGCTCCAGCGCCGCCTCCGACCTGTCCACCACGACGATTTCGGCCGTGGTGAGTGCCGTCAGGCACTGGACCCCGATATGCCCGAGGCCGCCCGCGCCGATCGCGACGACCGTGGCGCCGGGGTAGAGCAGGGGCAGCGCCTTGCGTACGGCGTGGTACGCGGTGAGGCCCGCGTCGGCGAGGGCGGCCACGTCGGCAGGTTGCAGACCGGGGCCGAGCTTCACACACGAACGGGCGCTGGTCCGCATCAGTTCGGCCATTCCACCGTCCGAGTCGATTCCGGGGAAGGTGCTCGCCGAGCAGTGCACGTCATCACCGGAACGGCAGGCGCGGCACAGACCGCAGGTCATCAGGGGATGGATGATGACGGTGTCGCCGACCTCCAGATTGGACACCCCGGGACCGACCTCGCGGACCCATCCTGCGTTTTCGTGGCCAATGGTGTAGGGCAGAGTCACACCGGATTTCTCGTTCCACTGGCCCTCGACGATGTGGAGATCGGTACGGCAGAGACCGGCGCCTCCGATTTCCACGATGACATCCAGCGGTGATTCGATCTCGGGCTCCGGGACATCCTCGACCACCGGCCGCTCGTGGTAATTATGCAAACGCACTGCCTTCATTTTCACAGCTCCTCATCGCAGTATTCCTTGGCGATTGAGGAGATGCTCGTGCGTTCTCGACCACAGGTCAACCACGAAAATTCCGGCTATTGAGAAAACGGACATTTCCCTATGGGCTGTCCCGTAAATGATCTCGGCCGTGCTTGCTGACCTGTTCGTTTCTTGGTCATCCGGCGAGGGAGGGGTTGTGCAGTCCGCCGATGCCTGGGTCGGCAAGGCCGAGACGGATGCTGGCCAGCGGCCCGGTGTCACGTCTGGGAGTCCCCCTGGGGAGCAAGCGGCTGTGGGCCGGGATTGCCGAGCTACGGCGGGCGAACGGTGGCGTCGGCCTTCTTCGCAGCCGAGCTCGACCGGCCGCCCAGGCGTTCGCAGCGTTCATCCCGGGTCGGCGTCGACGCCCGCTGGTCATGAGCGTGCTTGTGACGGCATCGTCGGCCTCACCAACACCGCGGCTCTCGAAACGCCGACAAGGGCGATACGGATCAACGCCGTAGGGCCGGGTTTTCCTCGACACTCCGCTGCTGCGCGAGGTGGAAGCCCGATGCGGGAACGCCTCGTCTCCCTGCACTGCATCACGTGACTGGTCTCAGCAAAGCTCCCGGCCCGCAACCATGTGAACGACAAGCTGGCCACTGTCACTGTAAACACCCTGCGGTGCTGGCCCGGTGGCCGTGTTGCGTGGGCCCGGGCATTGCCTGGGCGAGCCGGGTCGGGGCGGGTGTCATGGGGTATCCCGATCGCCGGCGATCTCGTCGTCGGGCAGCCAGCGGAGAGCGAACCAGAGCTCCATGCGGACGTCCGGATCCTGGAGATCGACGTCCAGGAGTTCGGCGACCCGTGCCAGACGGTGGCGCACGGTATTGCGGTGGATGTCCAGAGCGGCTGCTGTGCGGTCCCAAGTGCCATGGAACGTCAGCCAGGTTCGCAGGGTCCGGAGGAGGACACGTGCGCCGGGTGCCGCGGCTTGGAAGAGCGGGGCGAATCGGGCGCGGGCGTGTTCCCGCGCGTCGGTAGCGGCGACCAGGGCATGGAGAGTCTGTGCATCGGTGTGATGGATGACCGCTGGTGCCTCACTGGCGATGGCCCGTTCCAGTGCGCGTTCGGCCTGAGCGTCCGCGCTGGACAGTTTGGTCACGGGTACTGGCGCGCTGAAGCCGAGGGTCCACCCGAGGGCGGCGGCCTGCGTGGGGGCGACCGGCGTGGTGTTCGGTGCGCTGGGGACCAGTGCTCGCAGGCTTGCGCGGTCGATGTGCAGGTAGGGAGTGCCAAGGGCGGTGCCCAGAGCAACAAGTTGGGCCGGGTCTTCGTAGGACCGGTGTACAGGAGCGGACCGTGACAGGACGTGGCGGCCGTGCACGACGACCCAGTGACCGCCCAAGGGTTGCTCCTCAGGGACGAGTGCGGGCGCGACCTCGGCCGGGGTGGCCCCGAGCATGAGCCGTACGAGTGCGCCGACGCTGTGAGCGTCGGTGCCGAGGGCGTGGCTGGGGCTCGTGAGCAGAGACAGCAGCACGGTCGCCATACTGGTCACCTGGCGGTGGACCAGAGTCGGGGCTGTGGTGGCGGCCTGGCCGAGGGCCAGCGGGGGAGCGGAGCCGTCCGTGCCGGGCAGGGTGTGCACCGTCAGGTGGATGCCTTCGTGGTGGTGAGCAGCCGCCGAAGGGGGCGGCGGTCTGCCCTTCACCTGCTTCTCCGCGGAGCGGGCGATGGTACGTACGGCAAGGTCACGCAGGAGCTGCGGGCCAGGGGCCGGGGGGCGGCGGCCGGCGCTGAACAGCTCATTGCCCTGGGCGTCGAAGAGTGCCGATCCGGCCTCGATATGGGTGCTGAGCTGCTGCAGCACGGCCTGGAGCGCATCCGGGCGGGCGGCGGCGGAAGCGAGAGCCGACTGCGCTTTGGAGATCTTTCGCAGCTCGCTGTTGCGGATCTCGGCGATGGCGTCGTACGTCGCCTGACCGACGGCCACGAAGGGGGTCTGGGGCGGCAGCCGTAGCAGCGGCAGTCCGTGGCGGTCGCAGGCGGCGATGAGCTCGGCGGGAACCTCCTGATGCACAGGGGCCACACCGAAGCCCAGGGCGGCCACCCCGGCGGCGACGACGCGGGTCACATAGTTGTCGATGCCGTCCGACTCATCCGGGAGACGGACCCCCGCGGTGAGGAGGAGCTCGCCGCCGACGAGGTAGGGCGTGGGGTCCTCGACCTCGGTGGTACCGACCGTGCTGATGAAGCAGTCCTCGGCCGGACCGGCGATCTGGCTCAGGCCCAGTGCGGGATTGGCGAGCAGCATGCTGAGGGGAACGGAGAGTTGGTCGGTCTCGGCCATGCGGAGTGGTCCTCCCAACCCGGCAACGCCGCGCAGAAGTGCGGGATTCATCCAATGGGTGAGTTCATTTTGGATAGATCCTACACTTCAGCGCCAGTGCGATCCGCGGATAGGTTCTCCGACCAGCAGGGCACCACCCCCGCCCCGGCATCCCCTCGTCAGCACTGCCGCGTCCGCCCGCTCCCATGGCCCGGCGCGCAACTGCTGTCCCGCTCACAGCAGCCACGCGGCGTCACGCTCAGGCGTGGGCCGCAGCGAATCGGAGGACCTGATGGCCGTCGACTACCTCGTCATGATCGGATATTTGCTGGGCCTCGTCGGCGCCGGCTGGTGGGGCAAGAAGCGCGCCGCTACCAAGAGCGAGTTCCTGGTCGCCGGGCGGCGGCTGGGCCCGCTGATGTACACGGGCACGATGGCCGCCATCGTCCTCGGCGGGGCCTCCACCGTCGGCGGGGTGGGTCTGGGCTACAGCTACGGGATCTCCGGCGCTGCCATGGTCTTCGCCATCGGGCTGGGACTGCTGGCACTGAGCATTTTCTTCTCCGCCCGGATCGCTCGGCTGCGCGTGTACACCGTCGCCGAGATGCTCTCGCTTCGCTATGGCGACGCCGCCAGCGTCATCTCCGGCGTGGTGATGTGGATGTACACGCTCATGCTGGTCGTGACCTCGACGATCGCCTATGCCAGCGTCTTCGACGTGCTGTTCGACGTACCGCGCTGGGCCGCGATCGTCATCGGCGGCACAATCGTGGTCGGCTACTCGGTACTCGGTGGCATGTGGTCCATCACGCTCACCGACATGGTGCAGTTCGTGGTCAAGAGCGTAGGTGTGCTCCTCCTGCTGTTGCCCATCGCAGTGGTCAAGGCCGGCGGCTTCGCCGCCATGGCCGACCAGCTGCCGCACGGCTACTTGTCCCCGACCTCCATCGGCGGGCAGACGATCTTCACCTATGTGCTGATCTACAGCTTCGGCATGCTCATCGGGCAGGACATCTGGCAGCGGGTCTTCACCGCCCGCAGCGACAAGGTCGCCGTCTGGGGCGGCACCGCTGCCGGGGCCTACTGCCTCGTCTACGCCCTGGCCGGCGCCTTCATCGGCATGGCCACCAAGGCGCTCTACCCGAAGCTGGCCAGCGCCGACCAAGCGTTCGCCGCCATCGTGAAGCACACCCTGCCCGCCGGGGTCAAGGGACTGGTCCTGGCCGCCGCCCTGTCCGCGATGATGTCCACCGCCAGTGGCGCCCTGATCGCCTCCGCCACCGTTGCCAACAACGACGTCTGGGTGCGACTGCGCCGCCTCGGCCGCAACAAGACCGAGGCCGCCGCCGACCGGGAAGAGAGCGACGAGGTCGCCTCCAACCGGCTCGCCATTGCCATCCTCGGCGTGACCTCCATGGCCATCGCCTGCGTACTCGGCGACGTCATCGCAGCCCTCACTGCGGCATACGACCTGCTCGTCGGCGGTCTGCTGATCCCCATCCTCGGCGGCCTGGTCTGGAGGCGCGGAAACCTCCAGGGTGCTCTGGCCTCGATGATCGTGGGCGGCACCACAGTGATCGCCTTTATGGTGACCGACGGGCTCCTCGCCAACGAGCCGATCTACTACGGCCTGCTCGCCAGCCTCGTCGCCTACGTGGCCGTCAGCCTTGTCACCGAACCGACCGAGGAAGCGGTCGTCGAGGCGTGGCGCCGCCGCCTGGCAGGCGAGTCGACCGGCACCTCGGCAGCCCCCGCAACCACCGCTGTCTGACGCCGTACCATCAGCCAGTTTCACGGCTGTCCACACCTCTGAGGAGCCTGGCATGACCAGCCCGCTGGCCGTCTTCACCGATCTCGACGACCTGGATCCAACACCCGGGGTGACGAAGTTGACCGAGGCCGGCTTCGACGTACGGATCGCCGACAGCGCGAGCCCGGACGCCATCGTCCGAGCGGCCTCGGACGCGGTCGCCCTGCTCGTCGGGTACGCCCGCATCGACGCCGACCTCCTCGACCGGCTCCCCAACCTCCGTATCCTGGCCACGTGCTCGGCCGGTTACGACATGGTCGACGCCGACGCGGCAGGTGCCCGCGGCCTGTGGGTGTGCAACCTGCCCGACGCGGCAACCGAAGAAGTCGCCGTCCATGCGCTGGCTGCAGCCCTGTCACTGGTGCGTGAACTCCCGCAAGCCGACGCAGCGGTGCGCCGCGGCGGTTGGACCACCGACCTGCCACGGCTGCCCCGCCGGGCCGGTGAGCTGACGCTCGGCCTGGTGGGCATGGGCCGCATCGCCACCCGCCTCGCCGAGCTGGCCGCACCGATCTTCGGTCGCGTCGCCGCCTACGATCCGCTGAGCCGCCCCGAACAAGGGCCGGCCACGGTGCAGCGGACCGATATGGACACCCTGCTGGCCTCCAGCGACGTGCTCTCCCTGCACGCCCCGCTCAACGACGCCACCCGCAACCTCATCGGCCGCGCGGAGCTCGACCGCATGCCGGTCGGCAGTTTCCTGGTCAACGTCGCCCGTGGTGGCCTGGTCGACCACGCCGCACTCCTGGAAGCCCTTGGCACCGGAAGACTCGCCGGAGCGGCCCTCGACGTTCTGCCCACCGAACCCCCGGCCCGGGACGACCCTCTGCGCACCCACCCACGCCTGCTGCTCTCCCCGCACATGGCTTTCCTCTCCGACGCCTCGCGGCGCGCCTATGTCGAGCGCCCGGCTGAGAACGTCATCGCCTGGCATCGCACCGGGCGCCCCCTCACCCCAGTCGTCACCCCGCCCGCCGAAGGAGGCACTCTGTGACTGATCCGACGCCCCGAGCCGGCGACCAGACCGCCGAGATCACCCCCGACGTGGAGCTGCGGCTGCGCCGCGAACTTGCCGCGGTCTACCGCCTGGTAGCGCACTTCCGGATGACCGACCTGATCTTCACGCATATCTCCGCCCGAATCCCCGGCCCGGAGCACCACTTCCTGATCAACCCCTACGGGCTGCTCTTCGAGGAGATCACCGCATCGAACCTCGTCAAGATCGACCTGACAGGTCGCCCTGTCGAGCAGAGCCCCCATCCCGTCAACCCCGCCGGTTTTGTCATCCACAGCGCCGTCCACGCTGCCCGGCCCGACGCCCACTGCGTCCTGCACACCCACACCAAGGCCGGGTGTGCTGTCGCGGCCCAGGAGCACGGCCTGCTCCCGCTGAACCAGATCTCCATGGAGTTCTACGGCAAGATCGGATACCACGACTACGAAGGCGTCGCCCTCAACCTGGCCGAACAAGAACGCCTGGTCGTCGACCTGGGCGACCATCCGGCCATGATCCTTCGCAACCACGGCCTGCTGACCGTCGGCGGAACGCCGGCCGAGGCCTTCCTGCGCATGTACTACTTGGACAAGGCATGCGAGATCCAGACCGTGGCCATGGCAGGCGGAGCAAAGCTGGTCACGCCCCATCCCGACATCTGCGAACTCACAGCGCGCCAACTCTCCGGCGAGGACGACAGGTCCGACCTCCAGGACGAAAAAGCCTACGAGCTTGCCTGGTCGGCGCTGCTCCGGCTCGTCGAGCGCATCGCCCCCGATTACCAGAGCTGATCCCAAGCAGCCCCAGTATCAAAAGTTTGCGTCCGATCAGACCGATCGCATGCAAGGGCAATTGCTGTCCGTGCCGGGCAGCTCGTCCTCCCCACACCGGCCGAGCCCTCGCGTCCGAGGAGGCGGGCCGACGGGATGCGGAGGTATGCGACGGCACGGTTCCCCCATGCCGAAGCGGCGGTGGACTCCAGCGCCGGGTTTGCAACCGCCCACCGACCGTGAGGCTTGACCCGCACACCGGGGATGGGCACGTCGTTCAGAGCAGGGCTCGCTTCCGAATGACCGCACTTGCCCTGCCATGCTCCCGCGGCGGAAGCGGGCGGAGCGGGCAGTCACAGCGTCATCCGCCGATGCACTACTCGCGAGTGGGGACCGCCATCTCACCCAGCAGCGACCAGTCGTGCTGCGGAACGGTCACGTTGACGACGCGCGGCGTTTCGACCAGATGGGTCGGCAGCGTCTGCTGCGCGGCCTTGAAATGCTCGGACTGCACGTGCGCGACCCCTGCCTCCTCGTCGCGGAAGGCCTCGATGAGGACGTACTCCGTGGGGTCCTCCACACTGCGCGCCCAGTCGAACCACAGGCAGCCGGGCTCGGCGCGCGTGCCCCGGGTGAAGTCAGCGGTGATCTCGGGCCAGCGGTCGGCGTGCTCGGGGCGGACTCGGAACTTGGCGGTGATGAAGATCACGGGATTCCCTTCCTGATGTCTGTACTCGTTCCCGCGCCGTGTGGCGCGGTGGAGGGGGAGACCGGCCGTGTCGTGCGGCGCATCCACCCGCATCCAGCAGGTGTCGCCTACGCACGGACGCTACGGCAAGCCGACCCGCGGGCGAGCGCTGCTTGCCTGCTGTCCGGCCGCACCACCAGGACTCGTGGCAACAAGATCGTAACGGTCGCGGGCTGACGTCTCCGGCTTTCGGACCCGCGAAAGTGGATGCGTCGGGGCGCTCAGCCGTACAGCTGCGGTCGGGGGCTTGTCGCTCCTGCGTTCCGACAACTGCTCTCCCGGCAGCCGCAGATTACCAACGAGTCTGCGGACCATAGCCTCATGCTCGGGGTGGCCGACTGGACTGCTTAGAGCGTTATCGGTGCGGGCTACGGCGGGTCGTGACAGCCGTCGTGGGCTGCGCTACGCCGGGAGGACGAGGTACTCAGCATCGGGATACCCGCGATAGACAACCCCGCCAGAGCGATGACAACCGGGGCGTCGGCGAACACAACCTCAGGTGCGGATTTGGGGGCAAGCGCTGACTGGGCAGTGCAGGGCGGGGCGCTCGATCCCCTCCCCAGGCTCCGGCTCCCTCGACAGTGGCCCATGACAGTGCCTGCTTGACCGTGACCGTGACCGTGACCGTGACCGTGACCGAGGGCGTGAGCGAGCGGAGCCGATCGAGTACGTTCTCTGCCGACTCGTTCTCGGTGGAGGCCCTGCCCGCGAAGTCGAGAACCGCCATACTGATCCGGCGAGTTGGAATACGGGTCGGCACGGGACGGAGGGATCGATGGCCTCGCGGTCTTCCACGGACCGGCTCGTGACAACCGTCCGGGCGTTCATCGCCGCGGTCGCAGGCTCGGGCGCGGCTGCGGCCGGCTTCGCCACGGTGGGCCGATCGTTGGAGGACGGCCGCCTCGGTCAACTGTCCCTGGGACTCGGGCTGTGTGCCCTCGCGACAGCAGCAGCGGGCGCGGTGGTCTGGTTGCTCTGGCGCGCCCTCGCCGACACACCGGGCGCGAGGCGGTCGTCCGATGCCGCTGCCTTCCGCCTGGATGTCGTCGTCAGCGTGTTAGCCCTGCCGGCCGAGACCGGCCTGTCGTGGCTGACGGTCGCCTTCGCGACCGACGGGCACACGGGGGCCGCCTGGTTGTCGGGCGGCGTGGCGCTCGCGGTGACTCCAGTGTGGCTGTACCGGCTCTGCGGGGACCTGGTGAGGGGCACGGGCCCGGTGGGATACCCGATCGTAGCGGCGCTCACGGTGTCCGCCGGCAGCGCGGGCTGGCTCGCTGTGCGCTTCGCGGTGGACGGCCGTTGGGTGGATGCCGTGCTGCTGGCCTGTGCCCTGCCGATGATTCCGCTGGGCGCTCTCGGGCTGCGTACGGTCGACGACACCGACCTCGCCCCCGACAGCAACCGCGGCGCGCTTGCCGTCACGCTGCTGAGCCTGGCGCCGGCCATCGGACTGGGCGGGGTGACGGCCCGGCTCATCATGGACGGCCGGGTCGGCCCGGCCGTACTCTCCGGCGCTCCGGCACTGTTGCTTCTGCTCGCCGCCCTCCGGTGGGCCGGGGCCTGGGCAGACGCCCGGATCGCATCCAGGACAAAGCTCTGGAGCCGCTCCTACGGTCCGCAGGCGCACCCCGGGGACGTGGGGGAGATCCGCCAGGTGGTGCGAGAGGCACTGGAGGAGCTGTACTACCCGGGGCACTACGCGGGAGTGCGGCCGCCCGTGCCGTACGGGTATCAGGAGGGCCTGGCGCGGCTGACGGAGCGCGAGCTGCGCCAACTCGCACAGCAGGTCGCGGACAGGATCACGAGCAGCGTGGCGGACCGCGTCACGGACCGGATCGCACACCAGGTCGCGGAGGCGGCGTCGGACAGGATCGGCACGGGTCTTGAGCGTCGGATGTCCGCCGGGCTGAGCACGCTCCGCGAGGAACTCCAGCGCTCCGTCCGTACAAGCGTCGAGGAGGTGGTGTCCGGACCGCCGTTGGCCAATTTCACCGGGTTTCTGTCCCTGCACCTCCTCACCGACGACCGCGACAGTGCGGGGCACGGGGACGGCGCGGTCCTGGCGTACGCCGGAAGCCGCCTCCGCCTGCTCCTGGCCGTGACGCAGGACGACCGGGCCCGGGATGTACCGGCCGCCCAGGAGACCGCGCCCGACGAGGAGTTCTTCATCTTCGAGCCGGTGCATGTGCAGGGCGGTAGGGACGCGGACACCGTCGAGTTCGAAGCCGTGGTGGACAGCACCACGCTCACTCCGCTCCCGCACCGCCGAACGCTGCCCGTCGGCCGCGGCGAGAAGCAGAACCGGGTCTTCGCGTTCCAACTTCCAGGGCAGGAGGGGCAGCACGAGGTGTGGTTCCAGCTCTACCAGGCCGGGCGCCTCGTCCAAGCCGTGGCCCTCACCGTCCACGCGCGACCCCGCACGACGGAACAGCCGGCGAAGACCGGGGAGGCGGAGGTTTCCGAATGACCGGAAGTCTGCCCGCCGACGTCACCGTGCACGTACGCGAGGACAGCGCGCGTACGAGGATCGAGTTCCGCGCCCGCAACGGCACGCCACCCCTCAAGGTCTCCTTGCCGGGCAAGGGCGTACTCGACGAGGCACGCCGGCAGCTCGACACCGGGCTGCAGCGCCTCAAGGACACCGCACCAGAGCTGCACGTGCCCGAGGCCGAGCTGAGCGCCGTCTTCGACAGCCTGCGCCGCATCGGACTGCGCCTGCTCTTCCTGCTCTTCGACCTGAAGGTCGTCAACGAACTGGAGCGCTTCTGGACCAGTGCGGTGCCCTTCGCGCGCAATCCCGGCCTGCCGCCTCCCCTGGTCGAGTGCGTCGGCGGCAGAGATGCCTTTCTCCCGCTCGAAATCCTGCCGCTCTTCCGCCTCGCACCCAACGAGGTCACCGACCGCGAGAGCTTTGTGGCGGCCTGTAGGTCATTGGTCGGATTCTCCTGCATGGTCAAACGCACCATGCCGCTGCCGCAGCCGCCCGGTCTGGAGCTGGTCACCACGCCGGAGGGCAGGGTGCCGGTCCGGTTCCTGCACTACGAGCACCTGGCCGGCGCCCGGAAGGAGCTGGCCTGGTTCTCCTCAACGGCCGCCCATCGGGTGGAGCTCGAAGGGCCCTACCCGGTGGCCGACCCCGGTGCGCCGTCCCTCGCGGAACAGATCTACGATCCGAAACTGCTGCTCAACGGCCGACATGGAGGCAGCGACCACAGCCGCCGCAAGACCCCCGATCAGGTACAGCACTTCGCCTGCCACTGCTACGCCAACGCCGACGACCCGCTGGAGAACGAGGTCGAGCTGAGCGGCGACGGCCGGGCCGTGCGGGTCACGCTCGGCGAACTCGGTGAAGACCTTGTGACCGCCGCCCGGGACGAGCGCGCCGACGAACAGCTGCCGCTCGTCGTCATGAACGCCTGCGGAGCGGCACGCATGCATGCGACCAGCTCGCTGTCGTTCCCGTTCCTCTTCCTGAAGAACCGCAACCGGGGATTCGTCGGCAGCGACGTGGAGGTGCCCGACGATGTGGCCGCGGCCTTCTCCCAGGCTCTCTACGAGCCCTTCCTGCTCCGCGGGCTGCCACTGGGACGCAGCCTGATGGAGGCCCGCAACAGCCTGCTCCACACATTCAACAACCCGCTGGGCATCGTCTACTCCGCGTACGCGGACCCGCAGTTGCGGCTCTGCCCCAAGACCATGAAGGACGCCTATGACGCGGCAAGAGCAGTCTGAACAACACCAGTCCGAACACGACGACGTCGTCCGCATCCTCGGTCTGGAAGACAGCGACGACCGGGCCCTGTTCCGCCGCCCGCAGGAGTGGCGCATAGGGCGGTCCCAGCTGCCCGCCGATGTCTTCCGGCAGCGCGTCGCCGCCTTCCTCGAAACGCTGCGTCCCATCATCGCCTCCCTGCCACAGGGCTACGGCGACTTCGAGCTGAACGACATCACCGTGAGCGCCGAGGTCAGCGCGAAGGGCCAGCTCTCCCTGCTCGGCGCCGGCGGGGAGTTGACGGGCACCTCCAGCATGACGTTCACCTTCACGCGCAAGGCCGCGTTCCCACCGGCGAGCTCACCCGACGAAGACACCACTCGATCCGGCCAATAGCTGCCACGCCCCGCTCTCTCTCCGCTGCAAACCTGCGCGATCATCGGGCTCCCCGCCCCGAGACCTGCTCATCCACCTTGCTCCACCGCCACAACGGCTGGGACCTGTGGCTGTCCCGGTAACCACCCACTGATGTGCCGGGGGTGAAACGGCGCATCCTGGCGGTGCTTGAACACCACCCCAACCAACCGAACAGTCCGCCAGCAGGCTTCGCTGGGGCAGCTGGCTGGAGATCGCCTCGAACATCCGTCCGCCGCGGTGACCACGCGGGCAGCAGGGATTGGTTCGAGAGGTGGTGTGGGTCCCGGATCAAATTCTGTGCGGAGTAGCGGGAGGGTGCCCACTCGTGGCTCGCTCACGGAAAAGAGCTCGCCCTCTGCGGGGGGCTTTCCTACGCTGACTCGGAGCGGGACTGCGCAGTTCCCGCAGGTTGCGGAGCCGTGGCAGAGCGGCCCATTGCGATCGGCGTGAGGGAGGCCCCTCTCACGCCGACTGAGGGGGAACGGGCGGGCCTGCCCTTCCCCGTCCGCGGGTTCGAATCCCGCCGGCTCCGCAGCCGATCCGGCAACCACACCACAGAAGTTGAGCCAGAGCCCAATCGGTCCTGGCGCGAATTCCGTGAAGGGCAATCACGGGACTCTCGTGTGTGTGGCGATGGGTGGGCGTCGGGATGCGGCGACGATCAGGACCCGCCTTCTGAGGAGCGGGAGGTGAGGCTGGTTGAACATCTGCCTCTTGATCGCGTTGGCACCTGCGGTAGACGGTGGGTATACGGACCACTTGCAGGGACCACTCACTAAGAGTTGTCCGGCCTGTCAGTGGGTCCTTGTAGCCTCCCGATCATGACAACTGAACTGGACCATGACCCGCGTCCGACCTTCGCCAGGGCACTTGATCAAGCCGGGAAGCAGGTCGCCGCGGTAAGTCCCGATGAGCTGACCAGCCGCACTCCCTGTGCCGATTACGACGTTCGCGCGCTGCTCGGGCACGTAGTCTCCGTGCTGCACAAGCTCGCCCGTGTCGGCACCGGAGGCGATGCGCGCGATGTCCCCGATGTGATCGACGGCATAGCCGATGACGGTTGGGCAAGCGCATTTACCCGGGCCCGTAGCGAGGTCGAGCGGGTGTGGGCCGATGACGAGAAGCTCGACCGAATGGTCGAGCTACCGTGGGCCACGCTGCCCGGCCGGGATGTTCTCGATGCCTACACCCACGAGTTCACGGCTCATTCCTGGGACCTCGCACATGCCACCCGGCGGCTCGCCGAACTCGACCTCGACCTTGCCGAGCAGGCATTCGAGGCATTCTCAAAGTTTGCGCCGCCAGAGGCCCGCAGCGAACAGGGCCCGTTCAGCCCGATCGTACCGGTGCCCGACGACGCCGACGCCTACACCCGGCTGGCCGCCTACCTGGGGCGCCGACCATAGTCGGCAGCGCGTAGCGCGACCTTGGGTCGGCAGAGCCATCGGCCATCGGCAGTGCCTCTTTACGGGCCGGCGTGTCAGACGAGGGTGTCCCGGACCCGCAGCGGCCGTAGCCAGTGGGGCCGAGTTGGGCTGGCTCGTCTTCGATGTGGACGTCGATGGAGCCGAAGAAGTTGGCGTTCTTGCTGTGTGCGGGCGGAGATGCGGGCCAGTAGCGCGTGGCACGCGCCTGGCGGAACGAGACACGGGCCCTGGGGGCATCCATGACCGCCTGGAGGAGATGGGACATCGCCCCAGTGAGTGGGAGGAGAGCGTCTCCGCACGCGTGCCTTCACCAGAGGAGGCAGAAGCGTTGCACCTGCCAGCAGACGTGGGCGTCCCGCTGTTGCGGGTTGTGCGGGTGGCTACCTCGCCTGACGGGCAGTTGGTTGAGGCCAATGACACTGACACCCGCATGTCCGCGGAAAAGTTCGAGATCGGCTATCGCATCAAGCGCAGCGAGAGTGCCCCAGTTCCACTGGAAGAGGGAGGGGTGCCGAGGCCACTGCAGGCTCCCGAGTCGTTCCGACAGCTGCCGAGCACCCGGGTCGAGCTGGTGTTGGCGCACCGTCTCGGCCCCACTGCTACCGCCCAGGTGAGACGACTGGGCGATGGGTCCAGCTTTTCAGGGGGCCTTTATCGGCTGCTGCCTTCCTGGAGTGCCTTCCAGCCCTCGTCTGAGAACTTCCGGGTTCCGAGGTCTGCGGGGTCTGGGATTTGCGACTGGTCGATTTTCTTGTTTGGCTGCCCCATCTTCCAGTCTCCCGCTGTCCAGATCGGCTCGGACGGCAACGCCATCAACTGGGTTTTGGTTTCCTCGCCTTCGCCTGCCGTTGTGGTGATGCGGGTCAGGACGTAGACGCGTACCCGGTCTGCGCTGAGTGGCTTCCACTGCACCCCGACGGGGACGCCGCTCAGGTTGGCGCCTTCCGGCAGAGGTCCTTTGGTCGGCACGCCGGCCATCTGACGCGTCGCTTTTGCGGCGTAGGCAACCACCGCCGCCTTGTTCTCCTGGGAATTGGGCTCCTCTTCGGCCTCGGGGTCCGCGTAGGTCTCCATCCCCCGGCGGAGCTCATCTTCATCCAGGGTCCAGCCCGCCCGGTTGTTCGCCACTGCCATAGCCACAGCGCCCCTGTCAGTGTGGGGGAAGCCGATGGGCAGACCGTTCTTGGCGGCCTTGCCCTCAGGCAGTTTCACCCAGGAATCAGGGTCGTGGAACGTGCCGTCGCCCTCCGAGTCACTCGGCGCCTGTGATGGCTGCACGGGGCCGTGGGAGGGCCCCGCGTCGTCGTCCTTCCTGGCGTCAGAATCGCTTCCGCCACCGGCCAGGACGCCCACCAAGACGCCCACGAGCAGAAGAATGACGCCCACCAGGGCCAGGACCAGCAGCCGTACACGACTTCGGGACATCTGATTGAGATCCAGGGACAACAGACACCTCTTCGTCCGATGTGAGTGGTTGAGAGACAGGAAGCAGCACTGCGCGTAATCATTCTGATGCGCCGGGCTTTACAGCGTCCCGGCGGGGCCGGGATGCAGCGTTCCGTCGCCCTACGTGCCGTATCAGGCAACGTTCGCCCTGTAGTGCCTCAGATCGCGGAGGGCACATGTCTCGGCGAACGCGACGTCTGAAATCCGCCAGCATGCTCGCGGCTGTCAGCCGAGAATCCGCTCATGATCGCTGAAGCGCAGGGAATTCGCATCCGGCACCGCGGGCATGAACCGCAGGTCCATCCCACCGCCTACGTCGCCCCGACGGCCACGCTCGTCGGCGATGTCCGCGTGGGGCCGAGGGCGCGGGTGATGTACGGTGCGGTGCTCGATGCCGAGGGGTCTCGGATCGAGGTCGGGGAGGCGGCGGTGATCTGCGAGAACGCGGTGTTGCGCGGGTCTGCGGTCGCCGGCGATCAGCCGGTGCTTGTCGACGACCACGTCTTCGTGGGGCCGCATACAACGCTGCTGGGCTGCGAGGTCGGCAGGTGCGTCTATGTGGCGACCGCGGCGACGGTCCTGCAGTGCGCGCGGCTGGGGGCCGGCTCGGTTGTCGCTGTCGGTGCGCTCGTCCATGCGCGCACCGTTCTGCCGGACGAGTACTTCGTGCCGCCGCACACCGTGGCACTTGACGCGCCGGTGCGGCTGCTGGCCCCTGGCGATCCGGGCCTGGCCGAGGCCATCGGGCAGGTGGGCTTCGCGCAGGTGGCGTTCGGCGTCGACGCGGAGTGGACCGACCGGATCAGCCGGTACGAGCACATCGCGGAGGTGCGCGTCGCCGAGTTCGGCACCCACGCGGACGATGAGGTTGTGAATCTCGGCTAGCGCCGCATCAGCGACCCTTGTGCTGTGGTGAGGTGACGCGCCGTCCGGATTCCACTCCGGCGCACGCGTCCGGCAAGCTGCGCCGGTGGCAGAGCGAGTGCGCGTCCGTGAGATCGATGACGACGAGGGCAGGCGGCTGCTGCGGATCATCCGTAGGGGCACCGGGTCGGTGGTGACCTGGCGCCGGGCGCAGATTGTGCTGTTGTCCGCGCAGCGCATGCCCGTGGCGGAGATCGCCGAGGCGACGTTCACCAGCGCGGACCGGGTCCGAGACGTGATCCACAACTTCAACGCTGACGGCTTCGAGTCGCTCTATCCGAAGTACGCGGGCGGGCGGCCGAGGACCTTCACCCTGCCCGAGCGCAAGGAGATCAAGAAGATCGTCAAGTCCAAGCCGGCCGAGCACGGCCTGCCGTTCTCGACCTGGAGCCTGGCCAAGCTGGCCGACTTCCTGGTCGCCGAGGGGGTGGTCGACGACTTCAGCCACGAGGGCCTGCGGGTCCTGCTCCGCGAGGAGGGTGTCTCGTTTCATGCACGTCCCCCATTGGTCGTTCAAATGGCCACGACCCCCCCCGCGTTCGAAGCCTTCATGAGCACCCTGGAACGGTTGATGCATCAGCCAAGTAGTCCTCCCGAATCGGCCGCGTTACAGACAGACGTCGAGTACTGATCCGAAGCGGTTTGGGTTCTGGGTCGCCGGTGAGCGTTCTCCAGCCTTAGTTCGAGCAGGTCAGGTGCGGCGCCGCCCGGGGCCAGGTACTGGGGGACTTCTCGAAAACCTCCTCGTACCCCAGCCGTAGTGCGTGATCTTGTGGACGGGGCTGGGATCAGGCGACCGGATCGATATCGGATCGCGCGAGGTGGTCGCCCGCTGACACGCTGCCCCCATGGATCAGGCAGAAGTACTGCTCATCGGAGGACGAGCTGGTGTCGGCAAGACGACGGTGGGATGGGAGGTTTCGGCGCTACTGCGCTCCGAGGCGGTCGCTCACGCGATCATCGACGGTGACTTCATGGGGCAGGTGCATCCGGCTCCAGAGGGGGACCCTCACCGTGCGGAGATCACCGAGAGCAACCTGACTGCCGTGTGGGCGAACTTCGCCCAGCGCGGCTACCGGCGCCTGATCTATACGAACACCAGGAGTGTGCTGCCGGAGGCGACGGGCATGTTTGAGCGTGCCATGGGGGCCGGAGTGGGGATCATACGAGTTCTGCTCACCGCCTCTGATGCCACGGCCCGCGAGCGGCTGGTGGGGCGAGAACTCGGCTCAGAGCTGGAGCAGGAGTTGGAAGGAAGTGTCCGCAAGGCCCGGCTCCTGGACCAGCGGGCTCCCGCGGAGACCGTGCGAGTGGCGACGGACGGACGGCTCGTCGTTGACATCGCGCGGGAGGTAGTGGCCGCCACCGGTTGGGCCGGGCCTCACTCCGCCCGCAGGTCATGATCGTGTTGGCGGGCCTGGGCGGCCGGGAACCGGCACGGCCACCGGTGATCATCAGTGTGTGAAGACAGAAGATCAGTCGGTGGCCGCAGGTCACAGCATAGATGTTGCCGGTTGGCAGGGCGTGTTCGAGTCCCTGATGGGCCGCATCGCGTCGCGGTTCGCGCGGGTGGAACCGCGGTTCCGGGCACGGGAGTTCGTCCTCGGTCTGCTGTCGGACCTGCCGCGCAAGAACTGCTGGACGCTCGCCGAACATGCCGGAAACGCGACCCCGGACGGCTTGCAGCCTCTGCTGTCCAAGTCCAGGTGGGATGCCGATACGCAGCTGAGACCGAAGCCCTCGCGGGCCGTTCGCCCCGCCGCGCAGGGGACTGACGGGGCCCGGACCGGCGACCGCTGCTGGTGGGTGGTGGTGCTCAGATCACCAGGTCCATCGGAGCAGAGCTGACCTCATTCCTCTATGTGCTGCGAGTTGGCTTCCAGCAGCTCGAGCCTGACTATGAGACGCCTGCGACGCCAGGCACCGCTTCAGCCCGCAAAGTTCGTCCTGCAGAAGGCACGGTTGCCTACCGAGCCATGCAACGACTCAACTCGCGGGCCTTGGCTCGCACGGCGATCGTCCATTCCTCCTCTCCAAATGGTGAAAGGGCTGGGAGGTGGACGTCTGTGTGCACTCCCCGGATGACGGGGCCGGTGCTCCTCCTCCAGCGCACGTCAATGCGTGCGCGCTCGGCGAGGACCAGCACCGTGGCGATGAACCCGTCCGCGAGAGCCCCCATGACCCCATGGCTCGTCCTGTGACGCCACGCCAGCAGCGCGTCGACGAAGTCCTTCAAAACTGCGGGGTCGACTTGGCACTCGTCGGATTGCATCGGCCCGATGCCGCACGGGACGCCCAGCTCGGCTTCGAAGACGGCTGCCTGCCGCAGGAACAGCCGGGCGGCGCCGTTGGACGGATTCCACAGGGTTTCGTCACCCAGGTCGACATACTGGCTCACTGCTACATCTTCCCGCTGGCCATGGAACGGCAGTCCACTGTCCCGTCCTCCGCGTACCGCTTTGCGGCCCGGGCGGCAGGGCCGTGCGCGACGATGGTTGGTCACCGTATGCGGCGAGGGGAGCAGCAACGGGTGATCACCGGAAGCCGGACCCCGATCCGGGGCAGGGCAAGCCCCCGCCGGGCAACGCGGACGGCGAGGTCCCCAAGCCGCCACCCAGCGGCGGCCAACACAAAACGGACTGACCGCCGGTGCCCCACCTCGACCAGCAGCGTGCCCGCCTGGCACAGGAGATGGAACACGAAGGCTTGTGGCCGGAGCGCTCCCCGTGGATCCGGCAGGCCGTCGAGGCACTGCCGCGCCACGAGTTCGCCCCGCCGCGACTGTGGGCCTGGGACGGGCACGCTTACCAGTCCGTCGACCGCGACCAGGACGAGCAGGGGGGGCCGCACAGGTCTACGGCGGACCCTATGACCCGGCCATTGCCCAGGTGACCGGCGGCGTCGCCTCCTCCAGCCTCTCGTGCTGCTCTGTCGTCGTCGACATGCTCGACTCGTTGAAGCTGGAGGAAGGGCACACCGTTCTCGAACTGGGAACCGCCACCGGCTGGAACGCCGCACTGCTCGCCTCCCGGGCCGGGTCAGGCCGGGTCACCAGCATCGAGATGGATCCCGAACTTGCCGTCGGCGCCCGCAAGAACCTGTCCGCGGCGGGCGCAGGCGTGGCCGTCGAGGTCGCCGATGGCGGGGCCCCCTGGGCATGGGTGGAGCAGACACGCCCCGGCGGGCGCATCGTCACCCCTTGGGGGCGGCTCGGGCACGTGGCGCTCACCGTCGCCGAGGACGGCACCTCCGCACAGGGCTGGATCCAGGGGCTGGCGATGTTCATGCCCAGCCGCACCGCCCCGCCACCCATCACCTTCGTACGTGTCCGCGCCGACCGTCCGCCGCAGCACCAGCGCACCCTGGAGCGGGACACCCAGGCCCTGCGCGATGACGCCCATCTGCTTTTCGCCCTGCGTGTAGCGCTGCCCGACGTGCGGATCACCCCTACCAGCGCCGAAGGTACGGCGGTCCTGCAACTCCACGACGAGGACGCTTCCTGGGCCACCCTGGCGTCGTCCGCAGAGGGCGCTCTCGCCTGGCAGGGCGGCCCCCGGCGTCTGGTGGACGAAGTCGAGACCGCGTGGGACCGGTGGATCGCCCACGGTAGCCCTGAGCTGTACGACTACGGCATGACCGTCACGGACGAAGGACGGCAGCAGTACGTGTGGGCCTTCGATGCCCATGCAGGCCCGCGATGGCCGCTAATGTCCGGACGGGGGAGGGCCGACGGTATCCAGCGCCCAGGAGCTGGCGCAAAAACTGCCTACCCGTTGGGAGCTGCTATCAGTTTGTGATCGATGGTGCTCGGTTCAGGCGCGCGACGGGCGGGAGGCGCGACCGGTGGCGCACAAGGGGTTTCCGCCAGAGCCGTACCGGTGGGTGAGGCGCTGGCAGGAAGTGCAGAACCCCACCTGCATGACTCGGCACCCCAAGCGAGCGGCCGCAGTCGCACGGTCCTCGACGAGCGGAGGCCCCGGACGTGCCCTGAGCGATACCGGAACGCGGTGGGGTGCGGGTGACTGTCCGGAGTGCTGCGCTGCGGCGGAAGGTGGAACTGCTCCGTGGGCCACTTCGGCTGCGGCCCTGCCGGTGGAGGTGGGCGTGCGGCCGGCTTGCGGACGACGGGGCGTAGACAGCGCGATGCTCGCAAGGCGACGTGCCGAGCCAATCTCATGGGGGAGCGCGAGAAACAGGGCTGGATGGACCTGTGAATTCTGAGCCTCTTGTTGCGGCTCCTCATGTGTGCTCCCCCCTGGTTTGGCCGTGTGTGCACAACCGGCCGTTTGACAACCGGGCCACTCGCGGTCAGGTTCTCGGCATGGACCGACGCCGGCTGCTTTCGCTCGCCCTCCCGACGGTTGCCTTGACGGCCGTTCAGGCCGCGTGCGGTCATCAGCGCCCTCACGAGCGGCCACGCGCCCTCGTCTACCGGGGCCCGGCGGCTTGTGAGGGCTGCCCGGAGGCGGTGGCCGCGCTGCTGCGCACGGCGCGGTCACGGCCGCGCGTGCAGTACTGCGGTCCCGGCGAAGACGTGCCGCTCACGGCGACGGCACTGGCAGAGGCAGATGTCTACGCCCAACCGGGAGGTGGTGACGACCTGCAGGCCGCCTGGCAGGATCTGCGCACCTTCGCCGGCCCGCTCCGTCACTGGGTGCGCGGTGGAGGCCGCTACCTCGGCTTCTGCATGGGTGGCTACCTGGCCGGCCGCAGTCCCGGCTTCGGTCTGCTGCCTGGTGACACCGACGCGTACATCGCCTCCCAAGGTGCCTCGGTACACACATCGGCCGACACAGTCGTCCCCGTCCGGTGGCGTGGCCGACGGCGGCACATGTACTTCCAGGACGGACCGTACTTCCGGCTGGCCGACGATGCCGCAGCTTCGGTGATCGCCACGTACGACAACGGCCTGCCGGCCGCGCTCCTTGCGCCCTTCGGAGAGGGACAGGTCGCCGTCGTCGGGCCGCACCCGGAAGCCGACGCCACCTGGTACGCCGACCAGGAGCTGACCAACCCGGACGGAATCCGGTTCGACCTGGGCCATGACTTGGTGGATTCGGCCATGGCCGATGCCCCTTCCTGACCGGTCACCGAGCCCGGCCCGGCGGCCAGACCGGTCACCATACGACCGCGCCGCCGCGCTCAGGAAGCGAGTGTGCGGCGAACGACGTGCGGCAGGATGCCGCCGTGGCGCAGGTAGGCCAACTCATGACCTGAGCAGGCCCTCGCGCCCGATCCCGGTCTTGAGTGATTGCACCGTGTCCAGGTGCTCGTGCCGTGCAGGAAGTTCGTGGGAATGGATCCGAACACCGGTGGCGAGGGGGCGCCGGCGGTGTGGGTGGATGAGGAGAGCGCCGACCTGGTCCTGCAGGGCGAGGAGGCGGAAGTGTTCTTGAAGGAACTGATCGGCAGCACCCAGTGGGTGGCCGGGCACGCGACCGGAATCCCCACCCACGAGACGGTCATCCGGATCCCGGCCCGCATGGTGCCGATCGTGGAGGGAGGCATGCGATGTCGCTGAACGATCGGCCCGTCGCTGACCTGCTCGCCGCCACCCGGCACAGCGCCGTGCACCTGGGGATGCGCGACCAGTACGCCGTCGGCGACGAGGCCAACGACTTCGCCGCTTTACTGCATACCGGCCATGTGAACACCGACCCGACGAAGTCGCTCTGGCCCCAGTGGCTGCCACTCGTCCAGGACGCAGTCGCCCGCGGCGTGGTGATGCGCCGCGCCCGGATCGTCTCCGAGCCGGTGACTGACTACATCCGCTACGAGCACGCCATCACGGTGCTCAACCTCCAGGCGAGCGGCAGTCGCTGGCCCCGCTCCGCAGCCGGGGACACGCCGGAGACGGAAAGCTGATCCGAATCAGGGTGGCCGTTTGGCGAACAGCCCTGCCGTTCAGCGGGTTTCCGGGTAACGGGCGTGTCGCCTTCGCAGCCGCGTCACGATGCCCATCACACCGATTCGCCGGCAGGAGGGACAGAGATGTTCGCAACGGGGAGGCGTAACAAGTGCGAGACCAACTCCTCGGGGGCCGCTACCGGTTGGTGCGGCAGTTCGGCGAGGGCGGAATGGGACAGGTATGGGAGGGGCGGGACGAGACGCTGGGCCGGTCCGTCGCGGTCAAGTTGATCTCCCTGCTCGCAGGTGGCGGAAGCCGCGGCGACGATGCACGCACCAGGTTCCTGCGCGAGGCTCGCCCACCTCGCCAAGCTCGTCGACACCGATGAGCTGCGGCTGCGAATCGCCGGCCGCTTCCCGCTCGACGACATCCGCACCGCCCACGAGAGCTTCGAAGCCGGCGGCCTCCTCGGCAAGGCCCTCATCACCTTCTGAGGTGCATCGCGTGCTTCGCCGACGGATCTGGAACCGGCCGCGTTCATCCGAACGCGGCCGGGGACGCAGGCCCTGGCAGAGGCTTTTGGGTTCTCCCGCTGTTCGGTCAGGAACAGTGGGCGGCGGTGACCAGTTTGACGTGGCGGTGCCAGCCGGTGAATGAGCGGCCTTCGAAGTGGTCCAGTCCCAGGGCGGTCTTCAACTGGCGGCAGTCATGCTCGATGCGCCAGCGGGCTTTCGCGAGGTGGACGAGGTCCTTGGCGGGGTGTCAGGGGGCAGGTTGGAGATCCAGTACTTCACCGGTTTCGCCTCGACCGAACACGCGCTTTCTGATGTGGCGATCAGGCCCCTCCTTTCGTATGCAGCGCGGCGCCGGCTGGATCTGTGCCGGCATCACGTGCTGAATCGGGGGCGTGCGGCGGGGATCCGTTCCAGGACCCCGCCCGCGAACGTGTCGTACAGCGGCAGCGTCTCCAGGTGGACGTAGCCGATGTGACAGTCGCAGACGGCCTGCGGGCAGGCGCGGGGACGTAGTGCCCGCCGGTACGAGCCGTCGTAGAGGTTGCCCAGCTTCGACCGGACGAAGTGGCAGCGGCGGACCGTGCCTTCGCCATCCACCGATATGACGGACTCGCCTGTCCGGCAGGGCAGGCCCGCGCTGCGGTGCGGGTGGCGGCTGTACGGGAAAAGCGGGTCGAGGGCAGTCCACTGACCGGCCTCACAGTCGGTGTACGTACGGCCCTCGGCGGCGTTGATCCACAGGTATACGTGGGCGGGCAGATCGGCGCGCAGGCGGCGCGCGTGCTCAAGGTGCTCGGGAAGGCCGACGATGCCGACGCTGTGGCGGACGCCGCGCGCTGCCAGGTCGTGGCACTTGACCAGAAAGCGGTCGTACGGTGTCTGGCCGGGGTGGAAGGTGCACCACAGGGCGAGGGTGTCCGGGTCGGCGGCGTCCAGCCAGTTCGTACGGCAGCTGAGATTGGTCTGGATCGCCACCCGGCGGATGTGCGGAAGCCGGCTCAGTTCCGCCAGCGTACGCCGGTACCAGGAGCGTACGAGGCCCTCGCCCCACGGGGTGAACAGCAGTGAGAGCCGGTCGTTCCGCTGAGCGGCCGTCCAGCGGGCGAAGCGCTCCAGTGCGGCGCGGTCCGCGGCGAGTTGGGCGCGGCTGTCCCTGCGCTTGGCGAAGGGACAGTACGGGCAGTCGTAGTCGCAGGATGCCAGCGGGCCGCGGTAGAGGATCGTCAGGTCCATGCGGGCTCCGTCACTTCCGTTCGTACGCGGCCATACGCTTCCGCACGGCGGCGGAGAACAATTCGGGGCCCAGCGCGTCGGATCGGGCCAGGCCCTCGGGGGAGAGCCGCAGCAGCTCCGGACCGGCGGAGCCGTCCAGCCAGCCCCGGTCGCCGAACCGGTCCAGCTCGGCGGGGAAGTCGTCGCCGGGCGCGGTACCGAAGCGTGCCCGGTAGTCCGCGACGGGCATGCCCTCGGCCTGCAGCAACGACTGCAGCAAATGGCGGCGCCGGGCCTCATTCGCGTCCATCTCATAGCCGAAGTCGGCGTGGTGGAAGTCCTCGGCCGTGCGGGCGGTGTAGTCGTCAATGATCCCGCGTATGCGGTGCATGTCCACGGCGTAGTCGAAGGAATAGTGCAGCGCGGAGGTGTACGAGCGGGCACCGCAGCCGAGGCCGACCATGCCGTCGCTCTGGCACGCGTAGTCCTCCCCGCCTGTGGTGGGAGCACCCGCGCGGCGGAACATGCGCATCGACACCTGCTCGTAGCCCCGCGCGAGCAGGTGGTCGCGGCCGTATCGGTACAGCCGCAACCGCTGCTCGTCCCACTCGGCGTCGTAGGAGTCCGGGCCGCGACGCCGGCCGAGACCGGTGAGCGGGCGGACGTAGAGGGGGTAGAGATACAGCTCCTCGGGCCGCCAGGCGAGGGCGGCGTCGAGGGAATGACGCCAGGACTCCTCGGTCTGGCCCTCGATGCCGTAGATCAGGTCGATGTTGAGGACGGGGATGCCGGCGTCGCGGATCCTGGTGAGGGCCGCCTCGACGTCAGCGCGGCGCTGGGGGCGCACGGCCATGCGTGCCTCGGCGTCGACGAAGGTCTGCACGCCCAGGCTCAGCCGGGTCGTGCCGCGGGCGGCCAGCACGCCGAGCCGGTCGGCGGTCACCGTAGCGGGCGATGCCTCCACCGACAGCGGGATCGCCGTCAGCGCGGCTCCCAGGCCCCCCTCTGCGAGATCGCACAGCCGCTCAAGTTCGGCGGCTTCCAGAAACGTCGGAGTGCCACCGCCGAAGGCCGCGTTGGCGAACCGTGCCTGGTCGCCGAGGGCCTCGCGCACCGCGGCCGCCTGGCGCTCCAGCGCGTCCAGGTAGGCCGTGGTCAGGCCGTCCGGCACCCCGATCCGGGTGAAGAGATTGCAGAAGCCGCAGCGCACCTCGCAGAACGGGAGGTGCACGTAGAGCGAGAGCGCGTCCTTCGGCTCGTCCGCCCACAGCGCCCGCAAGGATGCGTGCTCCCGGAGCAGTGGGCGGTACGCGGTCTTGTGCGGATACGCGTAGACGTAGTGCTGGTACGGGCGGACGGCGGACGGAACCGCCGCTTCGGTCGTGGTCATCGGGCCTCGCGGAGGAAGAAGTGGGCGTAGGGCACGGTCCAGACGACGTCATGGCCGATGCGGTGGCCGCGGTAGCCGTCCTCGCCGTACGCGGTGCCGTGGTCGGAGCAGACGATGGCGAAGCACGGACGGCTGCCGGCGGCTGCCAGGAGCCGCCCTATGTGCCGGTCCACGTACTCCAGTGCCGCGGCGTGGGTGGCCCGCGAGTCGACCGCCTCGCGGGTGGCACCGGGCAGATGGAACCAGTTGGGCTGGTGCAGGGCCGACACGTTGACGAAGAGGAACAGGCGCTGCTCCTGCGGGAGTCCGGCGACGATCTTCTCGGCGCAGGCCACCTGCGCCTCGAAGGAGGTGGGGGAGGACACCCCGAACTCCGGCTCCCAACGGCTCTCCTGGAACATCGCGGGGAGGACGGAGCCCAGCGGCCCCCGCTTGTTGAAGAAGCCCACGCCGCCGACGCAGACGGTCCGGTAGCCGACGGCGGCCAACCCCGACACCAGGTCGGGCGTGTCGTAGACGAAGGTGCCGCTCTCGGTGGTCTCGCTGCCCGCGAAGCGGGCGGCGAAGAGCCGTGGGTGCGAACCCGGCGCGGCTGGTGTCGGCAGGAAGCCCGCGAACATCGCCTGGTGGGAAGCGTAGGTGAAGCTGCCGGGGGCGTGCCGGCGCTCCCAGACGCCGCCGGGCAGTTGCCGGGCAAGGTTCGGGATGCGGCCGGCCGCTGCCAGCTCCTGGGCCACGTCGTAGCGAAGCGTGTCGAGCGTGACCAGCAGGAGGTCGTGGCTGCCCACGACTTCGTTCATGTCAAGCGGTGATGTCAAGCCGGCTGCTCCTCACGTTCCGCGCGCCGTTCGGTGGCCTGTGCGGCGGCAACTTGTGCGGCGTAGGTGTCCAGGCCCTCAGCGCCGCTGCCGGGCAGGCCGGTCAGGCGAGGCAGAAGATCCCCGAAGGCGTTCACCTCGCAGACGGCGAAGCGGCGCCACCCGGTGACCGGCAGGACGTCCACGCCTACGCACAGCGTGCCCGGGAAGCATGCGGCCGCCCGCTCCGCCGTATCCAGCGCGTCGTCGAAGCTGCCGCCCGCGGCCCGGGCCGCTTCGCGTGCCGTGCCCAGATCGCCGCGGGCGCCGCCGAGGTGCAGATTCGTCATGGGGTGCCGACTGGTCCGTACGACGGCATGCGTGGCACGTCCGGCGACCACGACCACACGCAGATCGGCGGCCCGGCCGCCCTGGGATGCCTTGGGCAGCCACCGCTCGACGTGGATCCCGTCCGGAACCAGCGCGTTGACGAGGGCGGCGACCTCGGGCTCCGAGGTGTAGTGCCGCACCCGCAGGGAGTTGAACAGGCGGCCGTCGGGAGCGGTCTCCACGGAGGTCGTCGCCCTGATACGGCCGGGGCCCGCCACCGAGAGCGCTACGACACCGGAGGCCGACGAACCGTGTGCGGGCTTCACGAACGCCCGGGAGACGCGGGCGGCCCTGAGCTGCTCCCTGAGCTCGTCCCAGCCGCCGACCGGACCCGTCAGGGCCGGGGGCACCGGGACGCCGGCGGCCGTGAGCCGGGAATGGCAGCGCCGCTTGTCGAACATCACCGCGACCTCCTCCGGGTCGGCGGACGGCACCGCGCCCGCACGGTGCGCCGCGCCTGTCACGTCCCGGACCGCGGCGGTGAAACGCCGGTGCCACAGAGCGGTTCCCTCCACCCGGGCGGGATCGTCGGCGCCGCGCAGCAGCCGGTCGACCTCGGCGTTCTCGCCGGGGGAGTCGATCCGTACGAACTCGCCCGGCCTGAAGGCGTACCGCCCGCGCAGCACATCGCGCCACGCGAGCACGCGTGGTGCCGTGTGGCCCGCCGCGCGGACGGCATCGGCGAACATCGTCGTCCGCCGGTTCTCGGGATTGCCGACGACGGCGAAGCGAAGGCCCCGGCTGGGGTCGGGGCTACTCGGAGACGGCGACATAGCGCCACTCCTCGTCCCCCCAGGAGTCCGGAGTCTGGTCGTCCGACAGGTCCACCTCGGTCCCGGCGGAGCCGAAGGCCGTACGAACCCGGTCGGCCACGGCCTCGCTCAGGAAGTGGTGGCGCAGATCCAGCCGTTGGAGATGCGTCAGCGGCTGGCCGCGTAGCAGGGCCTCCGCACCGGTGTCGGTGAGGGTGCCCATGGACAGGCTCAGCGATTCGAGCTGCGCGACGACCGGAGCCGAGGCGACCGCCGCCGCTATCTCGTCCTGCAACTCGCTGTTCTGCAGACCGAGATGGCGCAGCGCCGGGAAGCGTCCTTGGGCCAGGAGCGGTGCGAGGTCGGCGACCGTCGCGTCACCGCCGTACTCCTGCACCCCGAGCCACACCTCCAGGTGCTCAAGAGCGGGCAGTTCGCACGCGCCGACCGCCCGCACCACGTGCCCGGGGAGGCCGCCCGACTCGAACCGCAGCACCCGCAGCGCGTCGTGGCGCACCGGGCCCAGCGACAGGGGCTCCTCGCCGAGCCCCTGTGAGTCACCGCCACGGACTCCGAACTCCTCCAGCAGCGGGAAGGCCTCCAGAACGGGGGTGACGTCGGTGAGCTGCAGCCAGGAGATCTCGCACTCCTCGCCGGTGACATCGGCGAGGAACAGGGCTCGCAGCGCGGGGAAACGCTCCGCGTCCGCAAGGATCAGTTCCAGGGCCGGACGCAGGCCGGTGTACTCGTCTTCCCACCAGGGCCCGATGATCAGGGCCCGTACATCCTCGCTCGGCACGCGATCCGTGAAGCTCCGCCACAGCTCGGCGAACGGCGTTTCCCAGCAGCAGTCCAGCCGCCAGGCCACGTCGCCTGCGGCGGGAAGATCCTCCTCACCGGGTTCGGGAAGATCCTCCTCATCGGGCTCGGGCAGGTCGAAGACGGGCAGCCCATGAAGGGTCTTGAGGTGATCCGCATGCATCACGACGGCCTCATTCCGCGACGGCGGTGTAGCGGAAGACCTCGCCGTCGTCCTCGTCCTCGTCACCGGGCTCGGACAGATCGATCTCGACGCCCGACGGCTCCAGAGCCGCTCGAACCCGCTGTGCCACCGGCTCGGAGACGAAGTTGTGATGGAGGTCCAGCCAGGTCAGGTGGGTGAGCGGCTGACCGCCGAGCAGCGCCGCCACGCCCTCGTCGGTGAGCACACCGAGGGACAGGTCGAGCGACTTGAGCTGGGCGACGACGGGAGCTCCGGCCACGGCGGCGGCGATCTCATCCTGGATTTCGCTGTTGCGCAGGCCGAGGTGGCGCAGTGCCGGGAAGCGTCCTTGGGCCAGGAGCGGTGCGAGGTCGGCAACCGTCGCGTCGCCGCCGTACTCCTGCACCCCGAGCCACATTTCGAGGTACTCCAGCGCGGGGAGCTCGCTGGCCCCGACACCGCGCACGACCTCGCCGGGCAGGCCGCCGGCTTCGAAGCAGAGCGTGCGCAGGTGCTTGTGCCGGACTGCCGGGAAGCGCAGCCCGGTGCCGCCGCGGATCCCGAACTCCTCCAGCAGCGGATAGGCATCGAGGACCGGCGTGACATCGGACTGCTCGATCCAGGAGATCTCCGCCTCCTCCATCACCAGGTCGCCGATGAAGACGGCCTGAAGCGCCGTCAGCCGGTCGCGGGCGTCCACGAGGCGCTCCACGATGCCGCTGGAGTCGTTGTCATAGGGCTCGCCCCACTGACCCACGATGATCGCGCGGACCCCGGCGGGGTCCACCGAGTCCAGAAAGCGGTCCCACAGGACGCCGAACGTCTCCCCCGAGGCGTTCCCGTGGACATCCGCGACCAGCCGCCAGGCCACGGAACCCGCGTCCGGCAGATCCTCTGGTGTGCCGGGTTCGCGGAAGTCGAAGGCCGGAAGGCCGTGCAGTTCCTGCAGATGTTCGACGGACATGTCGCTGGTCTCCTGGGGCGGACGGACACGGTGAGTTACTCGCGAAGAGTTCTACCAAGCCGCTCTGACAACGCCCTTGGCGGCCTGTCCGGAGCCTGGCCGAGGCCGTTGTCAGACCCCCGGCCTAGCGTCGTTGACATCGTTCGGCAAGGCGCCGGCGGTGAAGGGAGACACGCATGTACCGGCAGGGGGATGTCCTGATCGTGCCCATGGCGGAGGCGGCGGTGCCGCCGGGCACGGACCGGCTGCCGCCGCAGCCGCGGGACGCGCGGGGGAGACTCGTGCTGGCACTCGGCGAGGTCACCGGACACGCCCACGCCGTGGTCGGGCCGGGGACCTTGTTCCGGGAGGCAGGGCCGTTCGGCGTCTCCTATCTCCATCTCCCGGACGGCGGACGGGTGGTGCACGAGGAGCACGCGGCAATACCGCTGCCGAAGGGCTGGTACCGAGTGGTGCGGCAGCGTGAGTACGTGCCCGGCGCGGTGCGCGTCGTGGCGGACTGAGACAGCGGGGGGACGCAGCGATGACGACGCCAATGGAAACCGCACAGGCGGACACGACGGTGATGTGGCGCGAGGTGGCGGCGGCGACCGGCCCGGCGGACCGCGCGGCTGCTGAGGACGGCGTGCGCCTGGCCTACCGGCTGGCGGGCCTGCCCGAGCCGGAGCGCATCGTCTGGGCGGGCTCGCCCCGCGAGGGCGCGGCACTGGCCGTACGGCTCACGGCGGAGGGCGAGGTCGGCCGCAGCGTCCGCGACGAGGTGCGTACCCGGCCGTGGGCCACCGCGCGGGCGCGGGTCTCCGACCGCCTCGGGCCGGTCGGCTGGGCCGAGCGCTGGGCGCTGACAGGCGCTCAGCTATGGGACGCCGCGATCATGCTGACCGAACGGATACGGACCGGCGTGGTCGAGGCCGCATCGACCGGCGTGTCCGGGTCCGAGCAGGCTGTCCAGCTCGTGCTGCTCGACGCGGTCCTGGGGCAGCACGACGCTGCCTGGCTGGCAGCTTTCGACGGCCAGGACGGTGCGGAGGCGCTCGACGGGGTCGCCGCGGTCGCCCGCGCCGCAGGCTGGTGGTGGCCGTACGAGAAGACTGCGGTCGTCACCGAACGCCCCGTAGAGCTGCACCGGGACGAGGCGGGTCGACTCGACCGCGGGGACGGCCCGGCGCTCGCCTTCCCCGACGGATTCGCGCTGCACGCCTGGCGCGGCATGCCGGTCCCCGCAGACTTCCTTGACGGCCTCGCCGAACTGACTCCGCAGCGGATACGAGAGGAGAAGAACGCCGAGCTGCGCCGCGTGATGCTGGAGCACTACGGCTACGACCGCTATCTGGAGGAGTCCGGGGCCGACCCCGTGCATCGGGACGAGGCCGGTGTGCTGTGGCGGATCGAACTGGAGGAGGACGAGCCGGTTGTGATGGTCGAAGTGGTCAACTCCACCCCGGAGCCCGACGGCAGACACCGCACGTACTGGCTGCGAGTGCCGCCGCGGATCCGAACTGCCCGGGAGGGCGTCGCCTGGACCTTCGGCCTGGCGGAAGCCGACTACACACCGGAGAGGGAGACCTGAGCCGACTCCGGCGTGCCGGCGTCGATGAGGCGCCATTGCCCTGGGTGCTCCGGGTGTGCATGGCGGGACTGCGACAGCCCTGTCCGTGGTTCTCACGTGTCCGCGGTGTTCCCTTGTGAACCACTGTGGTCGACGACGCCGCAGTGCTTGGGCCACCGCCGTGAGCACGAGGCGCTCACGGCAGTCTGGCCGGGGCGTCTGTCTGGGCAAGGCGGGCCGGCCCGCCTTGCCCAAAGCGACAGCTGGCGAAGGGCCACGACTACCTGTGCAGAATCCGCGCAGCGCGTATCGCGCCGACCGGCTTGCCGTGTCCGAGTACGGGGGCGGTGGCGAGTTCGGTGAGGGTTTCGTCGGTGTCTGTGTCAATGCCGAGCCGCCGTAGTGCGGCGATCATGACGACGGGGCGGGCCCGGGTGGAGCCGTCGGCGATCTTCAGGGAGATCGACGAGCCGTCGGGGAGTGCCATCGCGTAGACGCCTTCCGCGCCCTCCTTGGCGACCGATCCGGGAAGTGCGCCCATGAGCCGGGTCACGTCCCGGCCGGTTCCGCCGACGTATTCGGCGTGGGTGTTCATCGCGAGGGCGATGCGCCGTTCCGGCGATCCGGGTCGGCCCGTCGCCAGCTTGGCGAACGCCCGGGCCAGGCCCGGGTAGCCGATGGCGAACAGCGGCGCTCCGCAGCCGTCGACGCCGGTCGCGGTGGCCTTTTCGCCGGCCAGATCCTCGATCGTTTCGCGCAGCGCGCGCTGCAGCGGGTGGTGCGGGTCCAGGTAGGTTGCCGTGTCCCAACCGTTGGCGACGCAGGTGGCAAGCATCGCGGCGTGTTTGCCGGAACAGTTCATCGTCAACGGGGTCGGCCCTCCTCCCTCGGCAAGGTAGGCATGGAGGGCGGCTTCGCCGATGGGCAGGGCAGCCGTGCACTGCAGTGCCCCGGTGTCGAGCCCGGCATCCTTGAGGATCCTGCGCACGCCGTCGAGGTGGAAGGCTTCGCCGGAGTGGCTTGCACAGGCCAGTGCCAGCAGCTCGCCGTCCAGTTGGAGTCCGGCGCGGAGCATGCCGAGCGCCTGAAGGGGCTTGTTGGCCGACCTGGGATACATGGGGCGGTCCGCCTCACCGATGCTCAGCACGGTCTGCCCGTCGGGCCCCGCAGCGTGGACCGTTCCGTGGTGCACCGATTCGAGGAAGTCTCCTCGCCAGACCTCCGCCACCACCACGTGCATAGCCCGCTCCTCCCTCTCCGGCCGTACCGACCGAGCAATCGAACTGTCAACAGTTATCACTTTGCCACCGCCCGCGTCGATGCCGCCGGGGGTATTGACAGACCTGCGATCCGCCCCGTCAACTGTCATCTGTCAACACTTTGCGGCTGCCGTCGTCGATGCGGGACCCCCTCGCGACCATGGCGATCACCACGGTCAGCCTTGTTTGGACGGGAGGCCACGTATGCCTGAGACTCTTGAGCGCGGCCTTGCCACCCAGCTCGTCGAGACGCTTCGCGAGCGCCTGCTCAGCGGCCAGATCGCCTCCGGTACCCGGATCAACGAGGCCGTGATCGCCCGGGAGCTGAGCATCAGCAGGGGGCCCCTGCGCGAGGCGATCCGGCAGCTCGTCAGCGAGGGCCTGCTGGTGCACCGCCCCAACAGGGGCGCTGTCGTGTTCGAGGCCCAGCCCGAGGAGGTCGAGGCGCTCTTCGAGTTGCGCTCAGCACTGGAGACCGCCGCCGCGCGCCTGGCCGCCGCACGGCGCGACCGCAAGGACATCACCGCGCTGCGGCGCGCCTGCGACCGGTCGAGGAAACACCTGGCCGCGGGCCGCGAGCTCGCGCACCGCATGGACCTCGACTTCCATCGCGCGCTGCTCGACGCGGCCCGCAGCCCCCGTATCACCGAGCAGGTGTGGCGCGTGCATCAGCAGATCATCGTGGTGCGCAGTCGGCACGATGTGGCCGTGTCGCACACCGACGCCTCACTCACCGACCACGACCAGATCGCGGAGGCCATCGCCGAGGGTCAGGCCGACCGTGCCGCCGAACTGATGGAACTGCACCTCGACCGGGTGCGGCTGCAGGTGATCACGAGCATGACGGGCACCGGCGCCTCCCGCGACTGACGACTCCCGTCCCGGCGCCGCTGCTTCCCTTCTTACCGCTCCCCCTTTCCTTTCCACGCCCTCGCTTCTTTCCCCATGCCCTCGCACCTGTCGTCGGCATAACTGACTCTGAGGAGCACCGTCCCCATGTCCGAAACACCCGCCGTCGACGTCGCCGAGGCGTCACCACGCCGCCGCCCGCGCCGCACGCCGACGTTGTTCCAGGCGGCCCTGCCCCTCGTGCTCATGCTGGCGATCGTCATCCCCGGCTCGATCTGGCTCAGACTCAACCCCGTCGTCCTGCTCATAGTCGCCGGCTCGTGCGCGGGGATCCTTGCCTGGCAATTGGGGGTGACGTGGGAGGAGATGCTCCACAGCATCCGCGAGAAGATCGACTCGGCGATGCCGGCACTGCTCATCCTCGTCGCCATCGGCATGCTCATCGGCACCTGGACACTCTGCGGCACCATTCCGATGATCGTGGAGTTCGGGCTGCGAGTCATCCAGCCGTCCTGGATCATCCTGGTGGCGTTCTTGATCACCATGGTGGTTTCCACCATGACCGGTACCTCATGGGGCTCGGCCGGCACGGTCGGTGTCGCTCTCATGGGCGTCGCCGCAGGGCTGGGGGCGTCCCTGCCCATGACCGCGGGGGCGATCGTGAGCGGCGCCTACTTCGGGGACAAGATGTCACCGCTGTCCGACACCACCAACCTCGCGCCTGCGGTGGCCGGCTCCACGCTCTTCGAGCACATCCGCCACCTCTTCTACACCACCCTCCCCGCGGCCGGAGTCTCGGCGGTCCTCTACTTCCTCCTCGGCCTGACCCAGCACGCCGACGCACACGCCGCCGCAAGGTCGGATGCCCTGCTGACCGCGCTCAAGCACGCCTTCGACTTCAACGTCCTACTCCTGCTGCCGCCCCTGATCGTGCTCGCGGGCGCGATGATGAAGAAGCCCCCGGTGCCGACGATCGTGCTCTCCTCGGTGATCGCGGCCGTCCTGGGCATGACCGTTCAGGGCTTCACGATTCACGACGTCAGTGACGCCGCGGCGACGGGCTTCGACGTGACGATGCTGGCCGGACACGGCATCGATCCCTCTCAGCTGCCCGATACCGCCGGTCTCCTGCTCAACCGCGGGGGGATGACCTCCATGGCGCAGACCATCCTCATCGGCCTGGCCGGCTTCGCGCTCGCCGGAATCCTCACCGAGGCGGGCTGCATCGACGTACTGATGCACCGCCTGCTGGGGCGAGTGCGACGCACTGGCGGCATCATCCTGGCCACCGCGATCTCCTCGATCGGTACGGCAATGGCCATGGGCGTGTCCTACCTGGCGATCCTGATCCCCGGCCAGGCGTTCAAGGATGTCTACCGAGAGCGCGGGCTCGCCGCCAAGAACCTCTCACGGACGCTGGAGGACTCCGGCACGGTGATCGTCCCGCTGGTGCCGTGGACCGAAGCGGCAATGTACATGTCGGCAACGCTAGGTGTGGCAACGGTCGCCTACGCACCGTACGCGTTCCTCAACTACCTGGGCGTGGTGTTCGCGATCATCTGCGGCTTCACCGGATTCGGTATCGCCCGGATCAAGACGCCGGACAACGCCGCACAACAGGCACCCAAGCCCACGTCTGACCAGCCCCGCTGACGGAACGCCGACTCCAGGACATCCTCCGGCTCCTGCCTAGAACCAGTCGGTACTGGCCGTGCCGTCCGTGGTGACGTCCACCGCGAGCTGTCCGAATCGGCTGGCTGCGGATGTCGGTGGAGCAGGTGAAAACAACGCTCTCAATGGAACAAGCTGGAGAGGGAACACGCACATGCGACCTGCAAAACTGATTCTTCCCGTCGTGGCAACAGCCGCGGCGGTGACCACGACGATCGCCGTCGCACAGGGCGGGGAGCCGAACTCCGCTGCCGAGAAGACCCTGCCCGCTGCCCAACACGCCAAGAAGAAGGCCGACGGAAAGCCGGAGCCGGATGCCAGGGGCGTCGTGCTCGCGGTGCACGGCGGCGCCGGAACGGCGCTGGACCGTGCCACGACCTCACCGAAGCTGGAGAAGGCGTACCGGAACGGACTGAGCAAGGCCCTGCGAGCGGGACAGAAAGTACTCAACCGGGGCGGCAGCAGCACCGATGCGGTACAGGCGGCAGTGGAGCGACTGGAGGACAATCCACTGTTCAACGCAGGAAAAGGCGCGGTATTCACGGCAGACGCCGGGCACGAACTCGACGCCTCCATCATGCGGGGCTCCGATCTCAAAGCAGGAGCCGTTGCCGGGGTGCGCAACGTACGCAATCCCATCCAGGCGGCCCGCCTGGTGATGGACAAGTCGAAGCACGTCATGCTGGCCGGGGAGGGGGCGGACGACTTCGCGGCGCAGCACGGGCTGCGGACCGTGACCCAGGATTACTACTTCACCAAGGCCCGGTGGGACGCCCTGATGAAGGAAAAGGCTGCCGAGGCGGGCGACACCAGCGCCTCCAAGTCCAAGGAACTGCGCGCCGACGAGCAGTCCAAGGGCACGGTCGGCGCCGTGGCGATCGACCATGACAAAGACCTGTCAGCCGCGACGTCCACCGGCGGGCTGACCAACAAACTGCCCGGCCGGGTGGGCGACTCACCGATCATCGGCGCCGGTACATACGCGAAGAACGGAGTCGCGGCAGCCAGCGCCACCGGTGCGGGCGAGGTATTCATCCGGGGCGCAGCGACGTCGACGATCTCCAACCTGATCGAATTCGGCAGGAAGGACATAGCCCACGCCGCGTACCAGGTGATCGTCAAGCGGCTGCCGCAACTCGGCGGGACCGGCGGGGTGATCGCGCTCGGACCCGATGGCGCCTTCGACGCCCCGCACAGCAGCCCTGGGATGCTCCACGGCTACCTCAAGAAAGACGGCACGATCGTGACCAGAATCTTCCCGGACGAGTCCCCCGCCAACTCCTGACCCGGGGCGCTGCGACGCCCCAACTGCTCGCTGGACTCGATGCCTTTGCGGGCGATACGGACGCCGATGCGTGTGCCGCACAGCCTTCTGCGCAGGTCGGGCCGGTCCTAGGCTTTGTCGGCATGCAGTCGCTGGGGCTTGGCGGCCGACTCGTCTTCCATGTCTTCGCCGCCCTCGCCGAGTTCCTCCGCGAGCTCATCGTCCAAGATTTCCTCGACCTGCGAAGACGCCGGAGTAGCCAGCTCATTTGCGGCTGGTGACACGGTTCTTACCGACACCAACAACTTGCCGAACGGCTTGGCTCCGGCAGCCGACAGTCAGCCACCATCCGAAGTTCATGGCTGAGGCGGGGATTCTGGAGCGTGAGCAGCGGGGGACTTCGGCCTGGTACTCGGTGAGCCGGGCGGGGCTGCGAAGGGTGCGGGAGACTCTTCGCTGAGGGCAGGCTCTTGGCTGATGGGAGACCCTTCACCGAGGGACAGGTCGGCTGTCTTCGGCTTCCCCACGGCGCAGGCCAGGGCTGCGAGCACAGTCACGCCGCCCGCGAGGGCGAAGCACGCCCCGAGCGGCAGCCGTGCCGCCAGCAGACCGGCCGTCGCGGTGCCGCCCGAAATTCCCGCGTTCACCGCCGTGTTGACCCAGGCGCCCGCTTGGGTGCGACGCTCCGGCGGTGCCACCTCGTCGGCCAGCAGATACGCCGTGGTGAGCGCCGGAGCCACAAAGAATCCCGCACACGCCACCGCCACGGTCAGCGCCCCCACGCCCGGCGCGAGCCCCGCGGCGGCCAGGGCGAGACCGAGGCCGACAGCCAGCAGCGGCAGTCGTCCCCGGGCCCCGGTGTGCCAGCAGATGGCACCGTTCAGGAGCCCGCCGACCGCGCTGCCCGCCGAGAGGGCCGCGAGCACCCAGGCGACCACGTCGTCACCGTGATGCCGCTCCGTCGCGAACGCGAGGACCAGCAGATCCATGGCGCCCAGTGCCAGTCCGACCCCGGCCGCCACCACGACCGGCGTCAGCAGTGCCCGCGCCCCCTGCAACCGCGCCTCGGAGCGTGCCGCCGCCTTGGCAACGGCAGTCGGCCGTACGTCCCGTACGGCTGGCGACATGACGAATGCGAAGGTCCCGACCCCCACGAGCAGCGCGCTCACTACGACCCCGGCCGCCGGAGGCGCGATCTGCACCAGCGCGCCGACCAGCAGCGGACCGGAGATGAGCAGCATCTCCTCCGCGACGCCGTCCAGGCTGAACGCGCGCTGCAACAGCAGCCGGTCATCGGTGAGTTCACGCCAGATGGCCCGCATCGAGGGGCCGAGCGGAGGCGTCGCGGCGCCCGCGGCTGCGGCGATGGCGCCCAGCAGAAAGGCGGGGGCGCCGGGCCGCCAGGAGGCCGCCGCGAGGGCGCCCAGGAGACCCGCGTAGAGCAGGGCCATCGGCAGGAGCGCGGGGCGTGGGCCGTGGCGGTCGACGAGGGCCGCCCGAACCGGGGACAGGAAGACACTGGTGGCGCCGAACAGCGCCATGATCGTGCCTGCGACGGCATACGAGCCGGTGGCCCGGGTCACCGCCAGCATCACCGAGAGGGCGAGCATCCCGTACGAGAGCCGCCCGAGCAGGGCGGCACCGAAGGTGCGTCGGGCGTACGGAAGGCGCAGTACGGCCGCGTACGAGGGCCGCCCTTGAGCAGGCGCAGACATCGGAAAATTCCTCGGTCGAGGCGGAAGCAGGGACGCCGAAATGCCGCGAGCACTGTGTGCGGGTCGCGGGCTGGGCGTGCCTATGCCAAGAGGAGGAACATGAGGCTCAACGTAGCAGCGGGCACCAGGGGAAGTCAGCAGCCCCGAGGGATCCCGGGAGCGGCACGCGCCGGCACTCGTGTGACGTAGCGGTTGAGTTGGCCCTTTGGCGCTTGAGTTGGCTCGGCTGAGCGTCACAGTCGGCCCCACCGACTGGCAGGCCAGCATGCGTTCGGCCCCGATGGCTTCGTTGTCTGCACTGCTGGGCGGAGGTTCTGGAGCGCCACTTCCCGCCCCGGCGTCCCCACCCCCACCACCAGCTCGTAGCCCCCACCACGGTGCCGCGTGGCGCCGTCGGGTGGGTAGGGCGGGCGCGGTGACGTCCTGGCGCAGGTCCAGGTAGCAGCGCAGCCGGACACCGGGCTGCGCTGGGTCACGCTTGATGCGGTCGGCGGTAGCGGTGGCCCACCGGGAGGCCAGTGCCTGCTGAAAGCGAATGCGGGCGGTCCACGCACCAACCGATGAATACCGGTGAGCGCACTGGTCTCCGCACCGCCCCAGACCAGTCAGATCGGCAGCTACGGTTTGAATATCAGGCCCTGCCGCACGCGGCGAATGTTTCGTGGCTTGTTCCATGCTTGACCGGCTGGATACAGGCGCTGGCCGGATACTGACGAGGCGTCATACGCAAAGGCCAGGATGGCCGGATCCGGTCGTTGCCCTTCGGGATTGGATCAGGTTGCGTGGGGAAGAAATGGAGGCGAGTCAACGCGGTTGGTCAGCAGAATTTCCCGTCGTATTGCTTTACTGTGCGCAGATTGAATTGCGCATGCGCCACATGCGCGAATTTGCTTGTATTCTCGGCGGCCCTGTGTACGCCGATGGCAGGCGGTCGGCGTCGATCAGCTGATTCTTAACTGCCAGGTCGGTGCACTCCCGCACAAAAAGAACTTCGACTCGCTCGATCTGTTCGGAAAGAAGGTGCTTCCCGCCTTCTCCGGCTGAGGCCGACAAGGCTCAGGACGAACCTCCACTTCGCCAGGAGAAGAGTGATGACTGCCGCCGCCACGCCCCTGTCACGCCTGTTCGCTGAGACGCGCACCGGGATCGAGCAGATACTCGACACCTTCCTCACCGCCCACCACTACCAAGACCCCCGGCTGGCCGAGGCCACCGGCCTCCTGCACGACTTCGTACTCCGCGCCGGGAAGCGCCTTCGCCCCTTGCTGTGTTGCATCGGCTATACCGCCGTCAGCGGCCGGTGCCCGACGCCGGCCGTCCTTCGTGCAGCCGCCTCACTGGAGCTGTTCCACGCCTTCGCGCTCATCCACGACGACATCATGGACGGCTCCGACACCAGGAGAGCCGGTCCGACCCTGCACCGCGCACTGAGCGGCGCGGCGGACCCCGACCCGAGCACCGCCCGGCACGCCGGCGTCAGCAAGGCGATCCTGCTCGGCGATATGGCGCTGGTGTGGTCCGACCAGATCCTCCACAACAGCGGCCTCGAACCCGCCCAACTCCAAGCCGCCCGGCCGGTATTGGACGCGATGCGCTCCGAGGTGATGGGCGGCCAGTATCTCGACGTGCTCATGAGCAGCGGCTCCGAGGCTGACTTGCACACCGCGTTGACGGTCATCCGCTACAAGACGGCCAAGTACTCCTTCGAGCGGCCGCTCCACCTCGGAGCCGCACTGGCCGGAGCGACCAGCAACCAACTCCACGAACTCACCGGCTACGCCATCCCCCTCGGGGAGGCCTTCCAGCTCCGTGACGATCTCCTCGGCGTCTTCGGAGACCCGGCCGTGACGGGAAAGTCCTGTCTGGACGACCTGAGGGGCAACAAGCGCACCGTGCTCATCGCCGTAGCCTTCCAGAAAGCCGGGGTCGCCCAACGACGGCGACTCGATACGCTCCTGGGCAAGCAGGACCTGATGGAAGGCGAGGCCGAGCAGGTCCGCCGCATCCTGGTCCGCACGGGAGCCCGCCGCCGTGTGGAAGAAATGATCGCCGAGCGGCGCGATCAAGCCCTGCACCACCTCGACCAGTGCAGCCGGATCAGCGCCGCGTCCCTGTCCCCTCTGCGCGAAGTAGCCGACTCGGCAACACGGAGGCCCGCATGACCGCACATGCACACGCCCCCGGCCCCGAGGTTTCCACGCCCACAGACTTCCTCGCGACACCGGCCCTGTACTGCCCGTTCCCCTCACGCCTCAACCCGCTGGCAGACGAGGCGACCGAAGCAAGCCGGCACTGGGCCCAAGGCGTCGGGCTGCTCGCCGACCCCGTTGCCGAGGCGAGATTCCGGTCCGCCGCCTTCGGACGTCTGGCCGGCCGGGCCAGCCCGAACAGCGAGTTCGACATGGTCGCGCTCCTCACGGACTGGCTGACCTGGATCACCCTGATTGACGATCACTGCGATCTGCAGGATGAAGACGACGCACCTCAGGAAACTCTCGTTTTGATCGCCCGAGTTCTGCGCATCACCGCAGCACCGAAGCCGCAGGACATCAGCGCCGAATGCCCCTTCGAACACGCCTTGCGGGACCTCATCGACCGGCTACGGCGCGTTTGCCGCCCCGAGCACGCCGCCCGTGTACAGCACGAACTGGTCAACAGCCTGTTGGGAATCACCTGGGAAACCGCTACCCGGGCGTCCCCGCACGCTCTGACTCCCGACGAGTACCTGGACATGCGCTGTACCGGCGCCCCAAACGCTCTGGCCTCCGCTCTGGCGTGCGTGGCCGAAGACGCGTCCCCGGCAGACGACGCGTACTACCGCCCGGACGTCAGGGCAATGACCCGGTCAGCCGTGGCCCAAGTGACGTTGGCCAACGACCTGTTCTCCGTCGGCCGGGAAGCCGGGGCAGGCAGCTTCAACCTCGTTTCCCTGCTCATGCGCGAGGACGGTGAATCGCGCGAAACCGCAATGAGCCGAGTGATCGACCTGCACAACCGCGAGGTCCGCCGGTACCTGGCCCTGGAACGGGCCTCCAAACAAGACGCCGATCCGCGGCTCCTGCGGTATCTCAACACCCTCCGAACCGGAATGCGCGGCCATCTGGACTGGATGCAGGAAATACTCCGCTACCGGACGTAATGACAATTGGGAGGCACTCATGGAGCGTCGCACGGCGGCCGTGATCGGAGGCGGCATTTCCGGGCTGACCGCGGCCCATGTCCTGCAGCAGCAGTACGACGTCACGCTCTTCGAAGCAGCGAGTAATCTCGGCGGCCACGCCGACACCCACCGGATAGCGGGCCAGTCCATCGACATGGGCTTCATCATCTACAGCGAGCTCTACTACCCCATGGTCACACGTCTCTTCAAAGAGCTGGGAGTCGAAACGCAGCCCGCCGACCTGGTGGTGGATGTCGTCTGTGACGACTGCGGGTTCGCGCATCTGGCAGGTGGTGTGCTGGGGATGGAGAACTGGCCCACACGCCCGCAGCCGGTTCAGGAACGGACCTGGGATGCGTTCGAGCGGGACTGCGCGCGCTTCCCGGCCGATCTCATGACCATCATGGCTGGGGAAGGAACGGGGCCCGCTGTCGGGGAACTTCTCCAGGCGGGAGAGTACTCCTCGTACTTCGCGGATCACTTCCTCTACCCCAGGACGGGATCGCTCTTTCTGCAAGCCCCGCGGCACATCGACCATATGCCCGTGAAATCGCTCGGCGGAACGCTCAGCAGGTACGAACTCATGGGGCCCGATGCGCTGGCCTCCTGGCGCACCGTGACTGGAGGCAGCCGACGCTATGTCGACGCCCTCGCCACCAAGTTGAGCCGCATTCACACCGCCTCTCCCGTCGCCGGGGTATCCCGGGACGGTGACGGCGTACTGATCACCGACGGCGATGGCATCCCGCACACGTTCCACAAGGCCGTCATCGCCACCCACGCCCCTGAAGCACTCCGCATGCTCTCCGCCCCGACGTCCCACCAACGAACGGCGCTGGAGCCCTTCGAGTACGCTCCGCTCGAGGCCGCAATCCACACCGACACAACCGTCCTCAAAGGCTCCGCCGACTCCAGCAACACGGTTCTGCACGTGTCCTGTTCCGAACCCGAGTCCTCTTTCCGGGCCACCTATCGCGCTGGCCTCGTGCACAAACTCGGCACAGAAGCGCATCACTACCTGTGCAGCAACAACATGACCGACCGGATTGATCCGAAGGACGTGCTGTGCACCGTCCAGTACGAGCACCCGGTCGTCACCGCCGAGAGCACCACGGCGCAACAACAGCTCACCCAGCTGTCCGACGAAACCCTCGCATTTGCCGGGGCCTACTTCGGAGACGGATTCCACGAAGCGGGCTGCCGGTCAGGAGCGCTCGCAGCCGAGCGGCTCGGAGTTCGGTGGACCGCACTGCAGCAGGAGTGAGGTGCGGAGGACATCAAGGCCGGCTGGTCGGCGCTGCGGGCGTTGGTCATGGGTTGGACGGAGACTGGTGCGTCGCCGCGAACAGGGGACCCACCCTGACATGGAATTCTCGTAAGCGGCGTCGCGCAGGAGCCCGCGGTGGCACGGTGGGCATAACGTCGACGCCGCCTTCCAACAAATCGCCGCAGTCACCGCCGCGAGTGTGAGTTGGGGGTGTGGTGGCAGCGGGTTGGGTGGCGAGGCCGCGCCAGTGTTTGATGCGGTTGATGCACCGTTCGACGGTGTTGCGCTGCTTGTAGGCCGCGCGGTCGAAGGCGGGTGGTCTGCCGCCCCGGCTGCCGCGCCGCCTGCGGTGGGCGGCCTGGTCGGCCGGAGCGGGGATCACGGCCCGGATGCCGCGTCTGCGCAGATGGTGACGGATGGCGCGGGAGGAGTAGGCCTTGTCGGCCAGGACCATATCGGGGCGGGTGCGGGGACGCCCGGTGGCCCGTGGGACGCGGATGGAGGCCATCACCGGCTCGAAGGCGGGGGCGTCACCGGCCTGTCCGGCGGTGAGGCGGAAGGCCAGAGGCCGGCAGTTGCCGTCGGCCGCCAGGTGGATCTTCGTGGTCAGCCCGCCGCGGGAGCGTCCGATGGCGTGATCGGCCGGCTCGCCGGCCGGGGCCCCTTTTTTGCGGGCCCCGGCGGCATGCTGGTGGGCACGCACGATCGTGGAGTCGACCGCGACCGCCCACTGCAGGTCCTCATCGGCGTCGGCCCGGGCGACCAGGGCGGTGAAGACCCGTTCCCAGGTACCGTCCAGGGCCCACATCCGCAGCCGGTTGTAGACGCCTCTCCAGTTGCCGTACTTCTCCGGCAGGTGGACCCACTGCGTCCCGGTCCGGAACTTGAAGGCGATCGCGTCGATCACCTGCCGGTGATCCCGCCAGCGGCCACCCCGCCTCGGCGTCCGGTCCGGCAACAACGGCTCAATCCGCGCCCATTGCGCATCGGTTAACGGCACACGGCCTAATGATCGGATGACCCGAACGGAACCGAGGCGCCGTGGTGGTTCTGCGGCCCGGCGGAGAGCGCGGCCCTGCGGGCGGCTGAGTCGAGCCAGGGCCGGATGGAGCCGTCGTTGGTGAGGTCGGCGCGGTAGGCCACCGCCACCCTCAGGTAGCGGTTTTCCCTCCAGCTGTACCGCCGTCGGTGGCTGCGGTGGACCTTGTCGGGACAGGGGGCGAGGCCGCCCCCGTCGCGGGCGCTCCAGATGGTGAGGCGCCACGCCCCACCCCCGTCGCCCAGATACCCGTGCGCGTCCCGGGCCATCGCCCAGTCGGGGAACGCGAAGACCTGGACGCAGACGTAGACAGGGTTCTCGGGCGTGGCGTGGGGACCGGGCTGCTCCACGTAGACGCCGACGACCATTCCGGCACAGTCACGGCGCGCGAGTTCCCTGACCAGGTCGCTGGGGCCCGCTTCACGGGAGCGGCGGGTGTCCTCGGCGATCCGCGCGAACTCGATGTCCATGTCGTTGGTGAACCGCCGCGGCAACAGGGCGTCCGCGGTGAACGGCGTCTCGTCGGTGGAGGCGCGGTTCCAGGAGTCGGGAGAGGGCGGCCGGGGCGCGCGCCGCGTGACGTCCATCAGGCGGGTACGCGGGGTCAGGGGCATCGCCGCGGTGGGAGCTTCCGCTGCCGCGCACGACGCCAGGAGTGCCTGAAGCCGCTGCTGGACCTGCTGTGCCGACTGGGGGCGCCGGTCGGGATCGCGCTCCAGTAGTTCGGCGACGAGCGCGGTCACCTCCGGCGGCAGACCGGGGCGGAACGCGTCGAGGGGCGGGGCCTCCTCGTCGAGCTTGCGCCGCACGACCGCGATGCTGTTGTGCCCGGTGAAGGGCGGCCGGCCGGCGAGCATCGCGAAGAGCATCCCACCGAGTGCGTACAGGTCGGAGCGTTCGTCGCCGCGTTCCGTGAGGAACTGCTCCGGTGCGCCGAACTCCGGCGTTCCGGCCGGGGCCAGTTGGGAGGAGCGCGCCACGGTGAACGCGGCCTGGACGAACCCGGCGATCCCGAAGTCGATGACCTTCACCAGCCCGTCGCCGGTGAGGATGACGTTGTGGGGCTTGATGTCGTAGTGGATGACCTGGGCCCGGTGGGCGGCCTCCAGCGCGGCGCAGATGCCGCTGGCAATGGCCACGGCACGCGTCAGGGGGAAAGGACTCTCAGCCTGGAGAGGCGCTGTGAGCGTCTGGCCGTCCACCTTCTCCATGACCAGGAACAACACGTCGTCGTGGATGCCCCGGTCGTACAGGGCGGCGACGTTGGGGTGGACGATCTGGGCAGCGGCGACCGCCTCGCGCTCGAACCGCCGGGGCAGGTCAGCCTGGGCAATCCCGTCGAGATCCAGCAGCTTGAGCGCGACCTCACGGTGGAGCACGCGATCCCGCGCGGCCCACACCTCGCCCATGCCACCCCGGCCCAGACGGCCGATCAGCTCGTAACGGTCCGCGATCAGCTTTCCCCGCTCCACGGAGGCAGCATACGAGACGCCGCCGCACCTGCGAAGACGGCCGGTGCGGCGGCCGCCAGACCGTCTCTCGAGCCTCTTCGGCGCACACACGGGCTAGTCCTGGTGACGATGCCGGTGAGACCTCAGCCGACCAGGCCGCCCACCGCAAGCGGCGCGGCAGCCGGGGCGGCAGACCACCCGCCTTCGACCGCGCGGCCTACAAGCAGCGCAACACCGTCGAACGATGCATCAACCGCATCAAACACTGGCGCGGCCTCGCCACCCGATACGACAAGACCGCAACTATCTACCTCACCGGACTCCACATCGCAGGCATCTTCATATGGTCCGCACGGTGATCCGAACGAAAGTACCTACTGAGCTTTTCGTTAGTTGTGGGTGTGGGGGGTGGATGACCAGCCCGGTGTGGGTGAGGAAGGCCCAGGGGAGTCGGTGGTTCTCGTTGATGCGGTGGATGCCGCGTTCGGTGGCGTCGGCGACATCAGCGAGGTGGTCGCCGG